>NZ_JBGGKS010000019.1:0-106978 GCF_041287095.1 Mycobacterium sp. pUA109
TCGAATTCGAAGCAATCATGACCACACCGGCCAGCCAGGCCGCGTAACCGAAACTGTCACCTATCCGTGCAGCAGACCCTCATCCGTTCACATGGCATCTAGGGGGTGACGCAATGCCACGCACGCCCGCAGCCCGTCAAACAGGCCACGCCGATCCACGATGACGATCCGGGATACGTTGCTGCACAAGGCCAATAGAGTCAGCGCCCCGATCCACATCAGGGCGCCGCGCGCCGAGCGCTCCACCGTCGCCGACGTCCTCACCGTCAGCAGCAGCGGGGCAGCGAGCTCATTGCGTGCCCGTCAATAACTGTCACCGGTGGCGTGCCGCGCGTCGAGCCGAACATCATGTTGTCGAGCCGGAAACGCCGTGCGCGACCGAGATCCTAGCGGGTTTCAGTGTCCGACAATTTGGCTGCCTGCTGTGTCGATGACGTAAGGAACTCGGCGAGGGCGCAGACCTTCGCAAAGCCGTAACGGGCCAGGACCTCCAGGGCGTTTTGCTGATCACGGTCGGAAAAGGTGCTGCAACAGTCGGACAGGACTGTGACGTCAAAGTCGCGCATGGAGGCTGACCGGGTCGTAGTCTCGACGCAGGCATTGGTAACCACACCCGCAACAGCAATGCGCCGTGCCGAGTACCCGCGCAGGATCAGCTCGAGATCGGTGTTGTAGAAGCCGTCCATCCGCGACTTATCCACAACGAGTTCCTCGTTACGTGGTTCTAGCGGGTCGACAATGGCACTGTCCCAGGTTCCTGCGAGAAGTGCGCCGTCGAGCACGGTCCGGTAACTGTGGGCGACCATCACCCCGGCGTCGACATACAGTGGGCGGAAGCGATGACGGGTGAAAACGACCGGTTTCTTCGCCGCACGCGCCGCATTCACAAGCCTAACGTTGGCATCGATGGTCTCCGAGATGTTGACCACCGGCTGACCGAAGCACTCGTACAGTGCGCCATCGGTGTGCAGGAAACTATTTTGCATGTCGACGACAAGTACAGCGTCAACTGTTTCAATGGTGCCGGTGCTTGCAGTCACGACTGGCCTCCTTCACGGGGTTGGAACGGATCTGCTGGAGTCATCTCGATGACTTATCCGGGCTTAACCGCTCGTCGTCGCGAGGCGCCTGCGACCAGCATCTCGCAGCAGCCACCGAATACACCTCAGCCCAGCACCTCCGTCGCGCCGGTGTCGGTCACCAACTCGGCGGCACCCGACACCAGCCGCGCCCACATCATGTCGCCGCGGTCGGTCCGCTGTAGGGTGACCGACATCGCCACCGCGAGCAGCAGCGGATAGAGCGAACAGCGACGGTAACACTCACGGACGTCGTCGCTGCTGTAGCTCGACACACCCGAGTCCAGCAGCCGTCGGTGGTAGCCGTCCAACAGCCGGTGCTCGTTGGCCCGGCGCCACTCGGGCTCGACGCAGGATGCCAAGAAAGTCGCCGCGTCCAGCAGCGGCGGCCCCAAGCGCACAACCTGCCAGTCGATCACCGTGATCGGCGGGGCGTCCTCGGTATTGCCGAACATCATGTTGTCCAGGCGGTAGTCGCCGTGGCACACCACGAACGGCGGTCGCCACACGAGGTCTGGCACCTGCGCGGCGAGGGGTGCGAGCCGGCGGACCAGGTCGACATGGCGGGGGTTGAGCCGCTCGCCGAAGCGCTCAACGAAATTTTTCACTGCGGGGGCCACCATGGCGAATAGCATCCGGGTGCGTGTCGTGTCGGCGAGCCAAGGCAGCCGAGTCAGCTCGGGGTCGTTCCAGCGCGGCGCCTGCAAGCCGGCGAACTCCGCGAGCGCCAGCTCGGCCTGCTCCGGTGTGGCGCCTGCGATCATGTCACCGACTGTTGCGAACCCACCGAGGTCCTCCAGCACTAGGGTGAACCGGCCACTACCGGACTCCAGCGCCGCGAAATACATGTCTGGGACCCGAATATCGACGGTCGAGGCGATCTCCCGAAAAAAGCGGACTTCGCTTTCGTAGACGCCGACTGCCGCGCCCAGCTGCCGACTACCCTCATCGGTCGACGGGAGTTTCACAATCACCGACGGCGGCCCCTCACTCCCTAAATGGGTGAGCGTGCATCGGACTACCGAACCGAGTTGCCCTGTGCCTATCGTGGTGGCCTCGACGCCGGTCACCCGCGCCGACGGCGAGATTACGCCGTCGTGCTGCAGTGCGCTGGTCAGCCAGTCCGGGGTCAAATCTTCGGGCGTCTCGGCGGGCGCTAGGGTCTCATCGGTCACTGGCATAGCGACTTGTGGCTCCTCTCGATCGTCGCCGCCCTCTGGTGCGGCATGTCATTGCAATAGTTGATACTCAGGCGTTCGACTTGAGGAACGTCGCGAGTGTGGCTGTGTCCTGCGGGTATACGGTGAGGCGCTGGATGAGTCCGCTGTGGATCTCGTAGACCTCGACGTAGGGCATTGTCAGCTGCTTGCCAGTCCGGCGTGAGGTGAACTTGAGGTCCATTTGCACCGCTGCGCTACCGTCGCCCTCGAAATACCGCGGATTGAGCGGATCAAGCTCGAAAGGGCCGACCAGAGCGGGCATCAGCCCCTCGAGAAACGCCTCCCGGCCCTGATACGTGCCGCCGTACGGAAGCGACGCCGGTTCGGTGGCCTCGACGTCGGGGTGTAGCACTGAGGCTAGTCCCTCAATATCTGCAGCGAGGATCGCTGCGATGGCCTGCTTTACAACGTCCGCTGCGCTCATGCCGTCACCCCATGTTCGATAGTCGTTCTACAGAAAACGCATTTCAGCCCCCAGGTCGTGAGTCCCACAGTGGCGGGATCTCAGCTGGGTCGCAGCGCTCGTCGACGATCCAGCGCACCATCCGGCGGACCGGTTCAATTCCATCCTGAGGCAGCGAGTAGTTTGCGTGCGCCGCGTAGCCGAGCGAGATCAGGCGTTGGCCGCCATACAGCGCGAGCTTGTCACGCAGCTGGAGCTTGAGCTCCTCGGGATAGACCCCGACGGTCTGCGTATAGGCATTGATCCGGGGCAGCACGTCCTCGGGGCTGGAGACTGGCACCACGTTTGCCACGCGGCAGGCCAGTGCGCGGTGAAACTCGACCGCCTCATCGAGCTGCGAGACTATTACGGCGCCTTCATCTTCCGCGCCGCCGAAAATCTGGTACCAGTCCGGTGCGGCCCTCAAGGCGTCGATGTTCGCGCGCAGCTCGGCGTCGAACGTTCGTGGCTTGGTGCTCAGCGACTCGGGTAGTCGCTGCATCTCCTCGTAGAGGGCGGCGCCGAAGGCGTTGGCGCGTTCGAGTCCCGCGGGCTCGATACCGGTCGCGACATAGATGACGCGTGCGTTGACGCATCCGACTTGGTTGAGCGCACCGACGTCGGTCGCGGCCCGGCGCGCGACATCGCGCAGGGTTTCCTCCGACGCGAACGCCGCAGGGCCCACGATCGTCGCGCTGCGTTTGGGGTCGAGCGTGACAAGCTCGAGCCCGGGCCGGATGTAGCGGACCACGTGCCGCACCGAGGCGAGTCCGCCCCAGGCAATGATCTTCTCGATGTGTGCGGGCCGGTACAGGCGTTGCTCGATCTCGGTGTCTCCACCTCTCCAATAGCCGATCGACAGGTGACGCGTGATGGGGTGCTCCGGGGCGAAATCGACCATCGTACGCCCGATTGCCAGCGCGGTCAGCGGGTCATTAGACGGCGTCTTGATGATCGCGTCTGAGCGCGTGACCGCGTTGCGGACGATCGTGAACGCGGCGATCAGGGGACTGTTGCCGGCAATAATGTGTACCGCCCGCGCTCCCATCGCGCGAATAGAGGCGACCCTGCCGTCTGTCAAGCGATGCTCGACCCACCCGTCGAGGTACTCCACGGGTACGCTGCGGTCGGCAATCTCACGCACGACTTGCGGCGCGAACAAACCGGGAAGTTGCTCGAACGAGGAGCGCACCAGCGGCGGGGTCAGATCCGACCATGCCGCGGAGTACTTCAGTGCGTCCTGCAGGTAACGGTTCTCCGAGAGCCGCAGTCGCTCGCCTAGCTCGGCCAAGAAATTCTGGATATCGGCGAAGGACAGCGCGTGCACATCGGCGAGTGCGCCCGGGTCGCGCAGCGGGAGTCGATCAGCGACCGCTGCCGGGTTCGGGGTACTGAAACCGCCGCCCTGACGGCCCCCGAACTCAACGAGGTCGGTCTCGATCAGCTGACCACGAATGAGCGCGGGCACGACCACCGAGGTCTCGTTGGCGGCGCGCTCCTTGAAGGGCGGAGTATCGATGCTCATACAAGCCTTTCGTTGAGGAATTCGAGAGCCGCGGCGTGAGCGTCGTCGGAGGCGGCGCAGGTGATCTTGTCGTCGCCGCCGCGCTGCTCGCTGTAACGCTCGATTTGGCGGGCGATGTGCGGTGTGGTGCGTCCGCAGGAGCACGGTCTCCAGTCGATGTGCACCTCGTCGCCAGTGATGAAGCCTCCCCAGTAGGTGTCTGGCAAGAGGTCGAAGATCGCCATCCGCCCCGTCTGTCTGCCCGAACGTGGGAGAACGGTCCCGGTATCGGGATCTAGGACGAACGGCACCACCCACGGGTCGAAGTGATAGCGCTGCGCTTCGCACAGCTTGTGCATCGCGGTCATCTCGCTCATCCCGTAGATGTGCTGAAGGCGCCCGACACCGACAAACCGGCGCACAACATCCTCCCAGTCATCGGGGACAATCTGGCCTTTTGCGCCCCCACCGGTGGTGACAAGCGATCCGGAGTCGAATACGTTTTCAAGCCCGGAGGACAGCCCCTGTTTGGCCATGTCATAGAGCACGTTCCAGGTCCCAAGGATCCACACCCGCTGCCCGGCAAGCTCGGCCACCTTTTGCTTGATGAATCGAGGGACGCCCTCGAACAGCTCACGCTGTTCGGCTTCGAACTCGGCGCGGCGGCGTTTGAGTGCAGGATTAATGTCGAGGCGATCGAGCTCGCCGCGGGCTGCTGCAGCGCGAAGCCGGCCGGCAAGGAACATCGAATCAGCACTCAGACGTCCTTCTCGAAGAGCGTGCACCCGCTCAGGTGAGCCCATCACTCGGTCGAGCGCCATGTCGGGCAAAAGCCCGATCGCGCTGCGCGCGTGACGGTACAAAGGCCACACGAGATTGAAGTATTCGCCCGGGTGGTCGTCCCGTGCGTCGGGATCGCTGAGTTGGAACATCCCGCACCGGATGCCTTTGTACATCCGGTCCCACTCGCCGAGCGTGCGCGGCAAAAAAGACATCGTCCCTGCTGTACCCGAGGAGTGGCATACCCGCAGGTCGGTCTGCGTGTCTAGCGCATCAATCCAGCTATCGATGCTGTCGCATCCCTCGACATCAACCCGAGAGAGATCACGGACGGTCAGCCGATCAAGCCACCGCGTCAGGTCACGAAAGCGATTGCGCTCCAGCAAGACGACGGGATAGCTCTTGTAGACCGAATGCTGGAACAGCAACGCGACAGCACCGTCCCAATCGACAATCTCGCTGACACCCAGCTCGTCGGCGAGCCGTGTCAGCGTCGGGATCCGGTCGCGCAGCTGGGCAAAACGCAGCCGGATCGCCTCAAGCTGTAGACCCTCGAGGCGCTCACGGTCGACGTCCTGCATCGCCTGCCACGAGCGCCCGAAGAACTCCGCGGGATCATCGACGAATGCTTGCACTTCTTCAGGCGCCACCACAGTCTGTGCCAAAGACATCACTCGCACCTCACTTCTAGGGTCTGACAACTTAGCGCCAACATGCGTGGACGGACGGTTCTGGCATCGGTTTCGCCGGACCTCAATCACATCCGTATCCCCACCGGTGCGGCCGCACGTGCCCGAGCTGCGATGTGCTCGGCGCCGATCATTCCGAAAACCGAGGCCTGCCCAAGGGAAATGCCCCCACCCACGTAGACGTCGCCAAAAGCCGAGGCCGCGGTCGTGCCCGACGCATACAAGCCCTCGACCGGCGATCCGCTGGAGTCCAACACACGCGCGTACTCGTCGGTGAGCAGGCCGCCCGCCATGCCAATGTCGGTCGGCACGAGCTTGGCTGCGTAAAACGGCGGTTCGGCTATGGTGCCCAGACTCGGGTTCGGCCCGTGAGTGGGGTCGGCGTAGACCCGGTCATAGGGGCTGTCGCCGCGCCGGAAATCTTCGTCCACACCTGCTTCCGCCATCCTGTTGAAGCGTTGGACTGTGCGCTCGAGCGCGTCGGCGTCGAGCCCGCACTTGCCGGCCAGCTCGCGGAGTGTGCCCGCACACTTGAGGTGCCCGCTGCGGACCCAGCGGCGCACAGAAGCCCGCGGCGGCGTCTCTCCGAGCAGGTACTTGCGCCGGTGTTGGCTGTCGATCACCAGCCAGCTCGGGATCGCCGGTACATCATGGTGGCGCCGGTAGATGTTATTGCCGAGCTGTGTGTAGGAGGTCGCCTCATTGGTGAACCGCGCCGCGGATGCGTCGACCAGGATTGAGTGCGGCAGATGCCGCTCGGCAACGCAGAGCACCGCTTGGCCGTCAGGGCCCACAATCCCAGGCATCCAGTAGGCGCGGTCGAGCCCCGTCGTTGCGACGTCAAGGTTCCGTGTCATGATCAAGACGTCACCGGTGTCCCCTGGCGTGACGGCCGTCCACGAGGTCGACGCGGGATGCGGCCCGTACCTGTTGCGCAGATCGAGGTTGCGCGCGAACCCGCCGGCGTTAAGCAGTACGCCGTGACGCGCCGCGATCTGCTCGCCTCCCGCGATCACGCCGCGCACCTGACCCGACTCGATGATCAGCTGCTCAAGCGGAGTCTGGGTGCGGAGCCGAACGCCGGCCTGTTGTGCGGCGAGCATCAGCCAGCCGATGTAGGCCTGCCCGAAGACCAACGGTTTGACGCCTTGGAGCCGCAGGCGAAGTGAATTTTGCGCCACCCGAGCCACTTCGCGACGCGCCGGCCAGCTGTATCCAGCCGCGAGCAGCGCGCGGAACTGTGGAACGGAGTCGACAACCAAGCCGAACGGCACGGGCGGTCGCGGCCGCACGAGGTCCTGCCACGGCCCGAGTCGCCTCGCGTCGACCATTGGCGGGTGCAGGATCCTTCCCGACAGACGGCTTCCCGGCAATTCCGGGTAGTAGTCGGGGTAATCCGGCACGATCCGCAGCGGGACGCCCCAGTCGAGCAGCGTGCCGATGAGGCGCTGACCGCCACGCATGTAGGCCTCCTGGCGAGCGCGCGTCGTCGCCGGGCCCTGGTCTCCAACTGCGGCCTCCACATACGCCAGGCCGTCCTCGACTGAGTCCGCGATGCCAGCCTCGGGCTCGAGTGGATTCGCGGGGAACCACAGGCCGCCGAGCGCCCACGCGGCCGTGCCCCCGACATATTCCGTCTTCTCGATCAACAGCGGGTCCAGGCCCGCTTCACGCAGCTTGGTCGCGGCGATCAGCCCGCCGCAGCCCGACCCGACAACGACCGCGTCGACGTCAGCAATTCTCATACCGCCGCCACCTGTCGCTTCGCTGCGCGCTCGCGCCACCGGGCGATGAGTTCCGCATTTTCGGCCGGGGTGCTGGCGTAGATCGCGATCTCGTCCACACCCGCAGCCCGGTACTCGGCGAGTCGGTCGACACAATGCGCCGCGGTGCCGATCGCACACGACTCTTCCATCCACTCATCCGGCACGAGCCGTGCAGGCTCCAGGAGCTCGGCGCGGTGGAAATCTTGGTCGGCGTTCTTACCTTGCAGCTGCTTGTGCTCGCGCAGCTGTGTGAGCACCGAAGTGTCCCACTTGTTGGAGTCGCAGAGCGACTCGCCGTGGCCGGGCCATTCGAGGTAGGTCACCGCACGCGCGTGCGCGTAAGCGCGCGTCGTGAAGTCATCGAGCTCCGGCGCTACCACGATCGGATGACAAATCCGCAGTGACTCCGGGTCACGACCGCGGTCCGCGCACGCATTGCGCAGCCGCTCGACCACGGTGCGCACCGCCTCAACCGTCAAAAATGGATAGAGCATCACCGCATCAAAGACCTCGTGCGCGGCAGCCTTGGCGAACTTGGGGCGCCCGTACCCACACGCCCAGATCTCCGGTTTAGGCACCTCAGCCAGGGCATCGACGGTCCTCAGCTGGGTGCCGTTGTAGTCCACCACGCCACCGCACCAGAGCGCCTTGACCGTTTCTGCGTAGTGGACGAACTGGCCGAACGAGAACTCCGGCATATCCGGCAACGGCACACCACGTCCCAGGCCAAGCACGAACCGCGGCCCGTAGAGGGCGTTCATCGTCGCACCGAAGCTCGCCGCCACCATGGGATGCCGCGAGGACGCCGACCACACCCCGGTGCCAACGCCGAAACGCGTGGTCCGCGCGGCGATACCACCGAGGATCGCGCCCGCGTCCTTGAGGTCGAAACGTTCGCTGAGCCACCCACGGCGAAAGCCGAGACGCTCAGCAGCCTGCGCATCGGTCAATGCGGTGCTGACGTGAGTGAACCCGCGCTCGTGCCGCGTCGTCACCCGCCCACAGATGAGATAGATGCTGAGGTCCTCTACCACTGGGGCGAGCTGCCCTGGGGGGCCGAGATCATCGCTGTTCATCGTTGTCTCCTCGATATTGGTTGACAAATGCCAAGCGCGGATTCATGCCATAAGGCGCCGCGCGGCCGGCAGCCACAGCGCCCGCGGCGCGTGGCCACCCATCCAATGCAGCGCGCGCACCGCGGGGCCGCCGGGAATGGTCGTGCGGGCGCCGCGTTCGAGCGCCTGGAGGCTTTTGGCTGCGACAGCGTTTGGGGTGGAGACCAGCGCTCCGGGCATCCGTCGCTGGGCGCGGCCAAGCCCCGCGACATCGGCGAATTCAGTCTCGATCGATCCAGGGAGCACGACGCACACCGTCACACCACATGTGCGAAGCTCTTCGTTGAGCGCCTCGGCAAAGGACGTGATCGCCGCCTTGGTGGCCGCGTAGACAGCGACGTTCGGCATCGGTTGATTGCCAAGGATTGACGAGATGATCAGGATGCGCCCAGTCCGTCGCGCCGCCATCCGCCGCGCGAACACATGAGCAAGCATGATCGTTGCTTCGACGTTCGTCCGAATCATCGCCTCAAGACGTTCCGCGTCCTGCGCGACAAAGCTCCCGCCAATTCCGAAGCCAGCACATAGCACTAGCGGATCCACATGGGCGCCAAGGGCATCGATGTCATCGACCAGCTGGCGCCGACCCTCCGCACTGGCGAGGTCGCATGCCATCATCTCCGCGAGGACGCCGTGATCGCGGCGAATCTCCTGCGCTAGGCGCTCAAGCCGGTCGCGTCGCCGCGCGACCAGAAGGACGTCATGTCTTTGGGCGGCGAGCTGCCGGGCGAGTTCACAGCCGAGGCCCGATGAGGCGCCCGTGACGAGCGCGTAGGTGCGACGCTCCGCTGAGCCCACGCTTACTTTCCCTCCGGGCACAGTGCTGTGCTGCCCGTGCGCCAGCGTGAGGCATTTGTGGTCGGCTCAAGATTGGCAGCGAACATATTTAATAGGTACCATGAAGCGTACGTGTACGCAACCATTGGAAAGCGAATGCTTGGCTATGACTACGTGATCGTGGGGGCCGGCTCGGCGGGCTGTGTCCTTGCGGACCGGTTGAGTGACGGCACTGGCGCGACCGTTCTGCTGCTGGAGGCCGGCGGTCGAAATCGGGACCCGCGGATTGGGATTCCCAAAGGTCTGCGGTTCGCCTTAACCTCACCGCGGCTCTCCTACAGCTACCCCACCCTTCCGTTCGGCGACCTCAGCGGAGGCGAGAACTGGCCGCGCGGACGCGGCCTCGGCGGATCGAGTGCTGTCAACGGCATGCTCTGGAACCGCGGGCACGCCGCTGACTATGACGCGGTCGAGGCGCTTGGGAACCCAGGTTGGGGATGGGACACAATCCTGCCTGCCTATCGAGCTATCGAGCATCACGAGCTCGGCGCAAGCGCCACTCGCGGCGCCGATGGACCACTGCACATCTCGGTGAGCCCGGTACGCGAGCCAGTCTGCGAGGCGGCGATCGAGGCGGCCCATCAGCTGGGCATCCGTCGCGTGCCCGACGTCAACGCGACCGACGAGGAGCGCATCGGCTACGCGCCGGCGACGATCAAGAACGGGCGACGCTATAGCGTCGCTCGCGCCTTCCTCGGACGCGCCGCCGGCCGTCCAAATCTCGACATCGTGACCGGCGCCCGAGCGGTCAGGCTCCTGCTCGACGGTAACCGGGTCGTTGGAGTGCGAGCATGCTACAGGAGCAAAGAACACGACTTTCGTGCCAGCCAAGAGGTGATCCTCTCGCTCGGTAGCATCGAGACACCCCGGCTACTCGAACTCTCCGGCGTCGGCGACCCAGCGGTGCTCGCCCGAGCCGGTGTCGGTTGCGTGATAGAGCAACCCGCGGTGGGATCACGCCTCCGAGAGCACCGGGCGATCATCCCGCAGTGGCGGCTGCGGGAACGACTGGGCTACAACCGGCAGATCAGCACACCGCTGCGACAAGCACTCACCGGTGCACGCTATCTGGCGACCCGCCGGGGTGTGCTCGCCCTCCCCGCCTATGACGTCATGGCGTTTTGTCGCACCCGCCCAGAACTCCCGCGACCCGATGCCATGTTCCTCGTCGCCCCGTTCAGCCTCCGCAAAGACACGGTGGTCGAGGAGCTCACCCCCGAAGCGCTTCCAGGATTCAGCATCGGCGGCTACATCCTCCGCCCCGAAAGTCAAGGGTCCCTGCACATTACGTGCGCCGACCCTGATGCTCCGCTTGCGATCGACCCCGCCTACCTGCAAGAGCCCGAGGATCAACGCGCCACAGTCGACCTCCTGCGACGACTGCGTGACATCGTCACCGCATCCCCGCTGGCCGACCTCGTCGAAAACGAGACCTACCCAGGCCCCCACGTCAACACCGATCAGGACGTGATTCGATACGCCATCCATAACGGTAACTGCGCATTCCACGCCAGCGGCACATGCGCCATGGGCCCAGACGACAGCTACGTTGTCGACGCCAGGCTGCGCGTACGGGGACTCGATGCACTCCGGATCGTCGACGGCTCAATCTGGCCGGTGATGCCATCGGGCAACACCAACGGTCCCATCCTCGCAATGGCCTGGCATGCCGCCGATATCATCTTGAATCGCGACGCGAACGCCGCCAACCGCACCGCCGCAACGCGGCGTCAAACGCACTGATGCAACTGGCTGCCGACGACACCGACTGTCCCGGACCTCAACCAGCCTCGGCACCAATGCGACAATCCTCTGATGCCGGCATCACTTAAAGGGGGAGGGCAGCTTACCCGTGACTCGATCATTGCAACCGCGATCACGATGATCGAGTCCGACGGGGTAGACACGCTGACAATGCGCAAACTCGCGACCGCGTGCGGCGCGGCACCGATGTCGCTCTACCGTCACGTCGCCACCAAGGAGGAACTGCTCCGCGCCGTCGTCGACACCTATCTCGCGGACGTCGAGCTGCCAGCGACCGACGACTTGCCCTGGCACGAAGCAATCCAGCAGGTCATTCTCGCGGTCGGGGCTGCGTTCGAAGCCCACACCCACCTCGCCGAGATCATGGCCATCCAACCGGTCGACGCCGCCGCAGTTCTCGACGCGATGGAACGCATCGCCCGAGCATTGCGGTCAGCCGGCTTCGACGACAACGGCGTCCGCAGCGGGCTCGCAACGCTTAGCGCATTCGCAACCGGGTATGCCCACCGTCGTGCCGAGTATCGCCGCGCCCCTGAGACCCGCGCCCATCGTTTCAGCCGCCTCTCAGCAGAGCCAGTGCGGTTTGCGACTCTGCTGTCGATCTCAGCAGGAGATACCCTCGACACTCCCGAGGACTTCCGTGCTGGGCTCGCGTTGATTGTTCAAGCGCTGCGCCAGCAAGTGCCGCGTGCTTCGTCCCCTAGCCGATCAACGTGCACGCCCACAAAAGCTCAACCGAGCTGAGACAAGGGAAATCGACCTGAATGAGCGCGGTGACGCCTAGGGCGTGTCTGGCAAAATGTTTCGGGTGTTATGCCTGAGGCTTGAGGTATATCGCACCTGAGGTGCGTCCTAGGCACAGTCCCTCTGACTTCCCCATCTATCAGACACGCCCTAGTCGGTAACTCCCATGCCAGACTTGCCCAGCGACTTGTTGCCCGGATGACAGCTACCTCGGCGGACAGATCGCCAACAACTCGCACAGAACTCATTCGAACCATCGGTCGCAAGACACGAAGTACACATCGTATACTTCAACCATGTCTAATCTGTCTGGCGATTCGCCTCTGTCGGAGTCGCGCGACGCGCCGGCGCTCGACCTGCACACCCCAAACCCGATGCATCATCAATCCGCTCCGAACGACGCCTGGTCGACAATCAACACCCGGGAGAATTACCAGGGTGTGATGAGCCCACTCGGCGCAACGCTGTGGCTGCCCATCTCCGACCTCGCGGTCAACGGCACGTTCTACGACCTCGGGGTGCTCAAGCGGTCGGAAGTCGTGGTCGCGCCAACACCGGGCGAGGCGACATCTGCGGTGTTCTACGGCCGCTACACGGCGGGCATCAACTACTTCCGCAGGGTCAGCGATCTCATCCCCGGCTCATCGGGCGCGGCATTCGAGGAGCAGATCTTCGGCTCCACCCGCGAGAATGTCGAGGACACCACCTCGGCGCGGCGCTACCCTGTCATCGCGGTCAAGGCGCCGATCGCTGTGCTGGGCTTGCCGAAGCGGTTGCGAAAGATGGTGTACCGCATCGACGACTGGTGGCGCTTCACGACGTCGCCCGCTGGCTTGTCCCGTCCAGTCGAGGCGCAGTTCGACGAATCTTTCGAGATGCTCGAGTACGCGATGCGGGTCCACGTCGCGGGCACCTTTGTGGCCCAGGGCATTTTCGACGCGTTGGGTAAGCTTGCCGTCAGCGCGGGCAAACCAGGTTTGGAGCTGGAATTGTCCACCGGCTACGGACAGATGGTCGAAGTGGAACTGGTGTCAGCACTCGAACGGGTGGCCCGGGGGTCGGCGTCGTTGGACGAGTTCCTCGCCGAGTACGGCTTCCGCTGCGCGGGCGAGGTGGAGGTGTCCAATCCGTCCTGGCGCGAGGATCCCCGCCCGGTGGAGCGGCTCATCGTCAAGTACCGCGCCCTCACCGACCGGCCGGACCCGGCTGCACAGTCACGGGAACGGACCTACCGCCGCCATGCCGCTCAACGCGAACTGATCCGTGCGCTGCCCAGGGCCAAGCGCCCCGTCGGCTGGTTGCTGCTGAAGCTGGCGGCGACGTTCATCCCGCTTCGCGAGGAGGGGAAAGCCGCTCTCGCCAAGGCGTTCGACGGCGCCCGGGCGGCATGCGGCGTGCGCGGCCGACAGTTAGTCAGCGAGGGTGTCATCGACGAGCCGCGTGACGTGTTCTTCCTTACCATCGACGAGGTGCGCGGTAGCGCACCGGCGGATGCGCGGATCCTGGTGGACCACCGCCGCGCCTTGCATACGGCCTACACCAAGATCGACGTGCCGGACTGCTGGATCGGCCAGCCTGAGCCGATCGCCGCGTCGGCAGGCAGTGACGAGCGGATCTCACAGGTCACCGGTATCGCCGCCGCGGGCGGGATCGCCGAGGGCAGAGCTCGGGTACTCGCCTCTGCCAGCGACTGCGACGATCTCGAGGAGGGCGAGATCTTGGTGTGCCGCACCACCGATCCCTCGTGGGCGTCCGCGTTCTACCTTGCCGCGGGTGCCGTGATCGACGTCGGGTCGACGTCGTCGCACGGCGCCATCGTCGCCCGGGAAATGGGGTTGCCGTGCGTGATCGGGACCGGCAACGGAACAGCACTGCTGCGAACCGGCGACCGGGTGCGGATCGACGGCGGAGCCGGCACCGTCACCGTGCTGGAACCAGCTCACCCAGATGACGAGGACAACCAAGGAGCGTGATGGGTAAGAACACCTCGTACTTCATGAACGCGCAGGTCGCCGATTCGTTCGGCGAGACCCGCGCCAGCGACGAAGGCATGCACCGCGAGGCCCGCGTCGACAATACCGACCCCGCGCTGGTGGAGACGGTGTTCACCGGGTTCAGTGTTCCCGAGGCAGATATTCACTGCCTGAACTACATTTGGCTGCATCCGAACATGCGGACGATGAGCGGTGGCGCGTGGTGCTGGCAGGGATTCAAGCGTTCCCAACTCGAGGCCGAGTTATTCGATATGCGCGACTTCGTTCCCGACACTGCGATCACCTACGACGGTGGTGACCTCACCGATGTGACCTTACCCAACGGTTTCCGCTACCAGGTGCTCGAACCCTTGAGGTCGATCCGGATCTCCTATGACGATCCGACCCGCGGTAACTCGTTCGACGTCACGCAGACCGCGGTCATGCCGCCGGCGATGCTGCCATCGAACCGACACTTCGACCAGGTGATGCGGAGCACGGGAACCCTCACGCTGCGCGGCCAGCAATACCCGGTCGATAGCCTCGCGGTGCGCGACCGCTCGTGGGGTGAGGCACGAACTGAAGATCCTACGGTGGTTTCTGGAATCCATTGGCTGATGGCGATGTTCAGCGATGACTACGCCATTCACGTCACCGGACTCGAGGATCCCGCGACCGCGCGCTGGCGCGACCGTTTCCTCGAGCGGCCGGCGATGTCACAGGCGATGAACCGTGGCTGGGTATGGCAGGACGGCGTGCTACGGACCATCACTTCCGCGCACATCCAGACCAAATGGGACGATTCGGGTCGTCGGCAGGCCGCACATCACGTCGTGGTGGTCGACGAGACCGGGACCGAGCACCGACTGGAAGGTCGGGTGCGGGCCGGCGCAAACTGGCATACCTGGTCCAATGTGCACATGAGCATCGGGCTGACCCGCTGGGAATGCGACGGCCGAATCGGACACGGCGACAGCCAAGTGGCGATGTGGACGGACTTCATCCGTGCCAACTTCCAGTCGTGACGGCGGCGGCACTCGCACCAAGCCGCGCGACTACCGCAATTTCTTGACTGTCGACGCGATCATCGCCGAGGCTACGGCGGTCGCCGATGCCGACGGGCTGGAAGCGGTATCGATGCGCGTACTCGCCGACCGGTTGGGCTGCACACCGAGGGCCTTGTACCGCCATGTCTCCGGCAAGGACGAGGTGCTTGAGTTGCTCGCCGACGCCGCCCTAGGGGACATACCCGATGCTCGCACCGATATCACCTGGCAGGACTCGCTGCTGGATTTCTTCGTGGCGATGCGGGCGAAGCTCGTGGCCTTGCCCGCGGTGGCCACAATCGTCGCCCAGCAGGCCGTCGCCGGTCCCCACTTCCACCGCCACGCCAACCGTCTGGTCGGAATATTGCTCGATGCCGGCTTCGATGCCGATGCGGCAGCGGATACGGTTGTGACATTGGCGTATTACACCCTCGGCGCTTCCTTACCCGGCACCGGTCAGCGCCTGCACGACACGTATCGGGTCCGCGAGATCAATACGACGATGCTGCCCGCGCTGGCCCACATCGCGGGTCATTTCAACGCCGACTCGGCCGAGCACCGTTTCCGGACGTCGTTGTATCGGTTGATCGGCACCTACGGCCCTTAGCCTGATGGGCCACGATCGATGCTCCCGCGCCAGCCATCGATCAGCCGTGCGTTCTCGGCCGGGGTACTGCCGTAGAAGCCGATCTCATCGGCGCCCGCGTTGCGGTACTCGCGGATTTTGTCCAGGCAGTGTGACAGCGATCCGATGGCACAGGTGTCGTGCACCCATTCTTCGGGCACCCGTTTCGACACCTCGATCAGGTCGGAACGGTGGTAGGTCTGGTCGGCGGTCGGCCGTCCCATCGACTGGAACCGTTGATCGTCCAGCAGACGCCGCATCTGCGTCGCATCCCAACCGTTGTTGGTGATGTAAGCCTGGGCAAAGGCGGGCATTCCGACCACATAGGTGACCAGGCGCGCATGCGCAATGGCGCGGGTGTATTCCTCATCGAGGTCATTCGCCGTGATCATGTAGTACAGGATCCGAAACGCTTTCGGGTCCAGGTCATGACGTTCGCGCTCGGCGCGAACCATCTCCGCGGCACGGGCCACGGCCTCGCTGGTAAGGAAGCCGGGCAGGATCAGTCCGTCGGCGATCCGTGCCGCCAGTTTCGTCGCCTTCGGCCCGCCCATGCTGGTTGCCCACAGCTCGGGAGGCTTGCCTGGACACGGGTCCACGGTGCGCATGCCCTGGTAATTCCCCGCTGGCCCCTGGTAGGTGACCTCCTCGCCCCGGAACAAGCGTCGCAGCAAGTCGAAGTAGTCCTCGAATCCCCTCAACCCCATTTCCCGGATGCCCTGCCCAGCCAGGTAAGGCCCCGAACTGCGTCCGAGTCCGAAGATGAATCGATGCCCGTAAGCAGCGTGCAACGTGGCCGCCATGGCAGCCGCCATCAGCGGGCTCCGAGCCCCCGCGGCCGCGATTCCCGTCCCGGCCTCCAGCCGGCTCGTGCGGGCCAGAACACCACCCAGTAACGCTCCGGCTTCCTTGAGGTCGAACCGTTCCGACACGAACGCCCGTCGGAAACCCAGCCGCTCGGCGTCAACCGCCTGCTGCAGCGCCGGCGCCGGATCCTTGGTGCGGCCCGGGATGAGCCAGATGCTGACATCGTCGACCACCGGGGCGAGCTGTGCACCCGAACCGAGGACCTCGTCCCCCACGCTTCCTCCAATCTGGCTGCCAGATCCTGACGCCGCCGATGGGTTCATGCCGGCGGTCCCGGGGCAGCCTCAGCTGCGTCTGCTCAAGCCGTCCTGCAACGTCGCGCTGATCGCCGTGCCGACCGCACCGGTACCCATCCGCGCGTTGTTGCTGATCTCGAAGTCGCACATCCCCAGACGTCCGTCATCCGGGTGGCGGACATCGCAGATGGCATCGATGTAGTAGACGTTGTGCAGTTGAGCCACCACCGCGTCCATCAACTCCGCACGCATCTCCAGCGTCTCACCGGTCGGCATCGTCCAACGCACTTCCCCGCCGCGGTGGGTAAGACCATCGGGTTCCAGGTACGCGAGAGCGTCGACATCAGCGGCGTAGTCAATCTGCCCGTCGCGCACCAGGTATCCCACCTTCACCAGCGATTCGTCAGACGCATGCCACAGGATCGATCCGAAGGACAGCTCAGGCCCAAAAGTGCCGGATATCCACCGATGACTCTTCAACGTCATGGTCTTGCGCAGGCCCCAGGAGTGGTCACGATGGTACATGCCGTCCACGTCGTAGCTGCGGCCATCGATGCGGACGCTGCCACGAATACGACCCGAGGTTTCGTAGTGATCCGCGGCGAAATCCTGGGCCATGCTGCTGGTCGGCGGGAAGAAGTCGGTCAACGGGTAGAAGTTGTCCATGACCAGGTCCGCAGTCACGCCCGGCTCATCGATCACCAGTTGCGGTCTGCCCTGATCAACGAGCCAGCTCGAGCCGCCGGCGCGGAATGCCCGCTCGGCCACGGGAGGCTCCAGCGGCAATTGATAGTCGTTGCGACGGAAACGCACACCGTCGGCGGTTGCGACAAAGCATTGCAGCGCACTGGTACCCCCACCCGGTCGATTCGGCTCGTGACCGATGCGGGACACTCCCCCCACCCCGGCCTGGCGGTCATACCAGTGCACGAACACGCTCTCCTGCCAGTCCGGCGCGTCGGTGCCCGTGTCGTGGCTCCCTTCATCGTCGTAGTCGTACTGTTTCATCGCTGCGCTCATCGATTCCCCACAAAGCTCTGCGCTTCACCGGTCGGTGCCGGCAAATCCAGGAGCCGCGCCAGCAGATGACTCGCCGGATTGCTCAACCGCATCGGGGCATCCGGAGGAAGCTGGCCCGCGGAGATCATCAGGTTCCCTGCACGGTGCATCAGGATCGACAGCCGCAGAGCCGCGAGAACTTCGTAATAGTGCAGGTTTCGGACTTGCACACCGGCGATGTTTTCATACTCGGCGATCACCTCGTCGCGGGTCGGAAATCCTGGCAGCCGGGGCGCACCCAGGCCTTCCGAGTAGTAGCGGAGCATGAACAGCCACCAACCCAGGTCCAGTTCACGCGGACCCACCGACACCATCTCCCAGTCCAGCACGGCAGCCACCGTCAGGTCGCCGGCAAACAGCATGTTGCCGATCCGCGCGTCACCCCAGTTGAGCACGGGGGCACCGGTATCGTTCGGACGGTTGCCCTCGGCCCAGTCCAGCGCTGCTTCGACCACCGGGTTGGGTTGGCCTTCCGACGCCCATCCGAAAGTGTGCCGCCAGAACGATAATTGGCCATCCACCCCAGATTCCCGATGGTCACACAACTGCCCCAACCCCACCTGGTCAAGGTGGACGGCATGGATGAGCCCCATCGCCCGCAAGCCGTTGCGGTGCAGCTCCTGTTGTTCACCCGGCGTCAGATCCAGCACCCACCCGGTGGTGGTGAACGGTGGGTCATCCGAGGGCACCCGGCCTTCGACCCGGGCCATCACCAGGAACGGCGCCCCCAACACATCCGGATCCGGCTCATGGAAGAACATCCTCGGCACGGCCACATCCGTGCCGCGTGCCAGGGCGCTCATCACCGTGAACTCCAGCCCCAGGTCATATCGGGGGAACACCGCGGGTCCGGCCGGCTGCACCCGAGCGACGAGGCACTCACGCTGCGGCCCGTCTGCTGCCGTCCAGCTCGCCTCGAAGAGCAGTGTTTCGTTCGACATGCCGTTCGTGCTGGGGAATTCCACCCCATGCACGCGGGCGTCGGATACGCCGTCGAGGTGGCGGGTCAATGCACCCGCCAGTTTTGCGGCCACCGTCTCCGCGTCCAAATTGTTCTTCAGCGCCATCCAAACCCTCCTTGAACGTCATATCCGAGTGTCAGTTCGCTAGGAATCCCTGGTGCGTTGAGCTGCACCCCGGCTGCTATCGACAGCCAGGAGCCGAGGACCAGCGCGGCCCCTCCACCCAGACGACCGTTCCCGCCGCCATGCGCCGTTCGAGTCATGAGCGCCGCGCGAGCCGGAGCCTTGCGGGGTCTTGCGACCTGCGAAGCAGCCGCAAGGCGGCCTGTTGTCCCGGAATTCCGCTGATACCGCCCGTCGGGTGAGTGCCCGCGCCGGTCA
The DNA here is from genome assembly GCF_041287095.1 of Mycobacterium sp. pUA109. Lineage (NCBI taxonomy): Bacteria > Bacillati > Actinomycetota > Actinomycetes > Mycobacteriales > Mycobacteriaceae > Mycobacterium > Mycobacterium sp. pUA109. The sequence goes on from NZ_JBGGKS010000019.1 coordinate 19,090, forward strand.
AGTACAGGCCCGGTACCGGAGTCTCATATTTGGATAATCCGATCGCCGGCCGTGCCGGCCCGAAGCGCAGCAGGAACGGATCGACATGGTAGACGTTGCCGCCGGGCACATTGAAACGCTCAGCAAGATCGGGCGCCAGGAACACCCGTCGACCGATCTCGGCGTCCCGAAAGTTGTCGTAGTACTGCGCGCATTCGTTGACCACCTGTTCGCCGATGTCTTCGCGAACCTCGGACCACGGTACGTCTGGACGCGACGGGACAATCCCCGACCAGATCCAGCACGTGTCCTGCCCGTCGGGGGCCTGTGTGGGGTCGATAGCTGTCGGGACGATCGAGATGAATGGAATCTTGGCGGGCCAGCGTCGTGCCACCGAGTCGTTCCATCCCTGCAGGTGTTCGTCGTAGGTGTGCCAACTCACCACGGGTTGACGTAGGTCCAGGCCATCCTTACGCCACCTGTTGTGCTTGGTCATCTCGATGCGACCCGAGAAGGCAAAATCGACCTTGAGGTTGCCTGCTCCGGTGTTGGTTGTCGGGATGACCGAGGCGCGCCGCTCCAGATCCTCCGACAGGGTCCCCTCGGGTAGCAGTCTGTTCAGCGTCACGACGGGGCTGCACGCGGCCATCACGTACCCCGCCGAGAGCTCCTCGCCATCGCGTAGCCGCACCCCGGTAACCGCACCGCCTGTGACGATCAGTTCCTCCACCCGAGCGGACAGTCGCACGTCACCGCCGTGGTCCTTCAGACACGCGGCCAGCGCCCTGGGCAAGGCCACCGACCCGCCTTGGAATCTGGCGTTCATGATGCGGTGGCAGATACCGAGGTAGATCAGGGCCCAGCCGGTCCCATCCTGGGTCATCCAGCAGAACGGCGGCATCGCCGCTAAAGCGGCTCGAAGAAGCGGATGATCGAACCATTCTTCGATGATTTCCTGGTGACCGCTGACAAAGAACCGTGTGAGGGGCGCGAGTTCGCGCCGGTGCTTGGCGATCTGGGTGACGGCTGCGCTCACCGCGCGCGCGGCCGGACGGGTGGGGTGGCCCAGCAGCAGTGGAAGCCCGATGTCCATCGCCGCATCCAACATGGTGGCGAATTTGAGGAATGCGCGGGCATCGCGGGGCGAGAAATGACGGATCTCTTCGGCGGTGCATCGCGGGTCCTGCCAGAATGCCAATGATGCACCTTCGGGTTCAAGGTGCACGTGATACGGGTCTGCCGGTAGCTGCACCAACCCGTAGCGGTCCAGGTTGAGGTCCTTGGTGATCGACGACGCCCGGAACAGCGACGCCTGGATACCGCCCTCGTTGTGGATATGATTCGGCGCGCCGGGGATGATGGAATTCGATCCCAACATCCCGCCGATGACCGGCGAGGCCTCCAGCACCGTCACCTTCCGGCCGGCCTTGGCCAAGTACGCCGCGGCCGTCAACCCATTGTGGCCCGCACCGATGACAATGACATCGCGGGATATCTTGCTGTTCATGCGAATTCCTTATTTCTGAGGGCGAGAGTGGTTCAGGTACACGTGCGAATCACTCTCGACCGCAAAGGCTTCCTGCCCTGCCCAGCGAGGCATACTCCACGGAATCTAGCGATTTCCGATAAACGAGGTGGTCGTCCCGGTGGGTGCGGGCAGGCCCAGCAACTTGGCCAGCAGCTGGCTAGCCGGGTTGCTCAGCGCCATCGGCGCGTCCGGCGGGAGCAGGCCGGCGGCGATCATCATGTGAGCAGCGCGAACCATGATGATGGACAGCCTCGCTCCCGCGAATATCTCGTAGTATTCGAGGTTTTGCACCCGGTAGCCGGTCAGTTCCTCGTACCGAGCGACGGTGGTGGCGCGGTCAGGGATGCCCGGGGGCGTCGGTAACCCGATGCCCTCGGTGTGGTGACGTTCCAGGAAGAACCACCAGCCCAAGTCGAGTTCCCTGGGGGCAAGAGTGACCATCTCCCAGTCCAGCACGGCAACCGGAGCGAGGTCCTCACCGTAGATGACGTTGCCGACTCGTGCGTCACCCCAGTTGAGGACCTTGTCTTCGGTGTCGGTGGGTTTGTGGTCGACCAGCCAGGTGAGCGCATGTTCGATGGTGGGGTTCGGTTCGCCCGCGGCGGCCCAGTTGAAGAATTCAGCCCAGTACGCAAGCTGGGCGTCGAGCCCGCTGCCGTAATCCGGGGTATCGAGGAAATCTAAGCCTAGGCCCTTCCAGTCGGTGCCGTGGATACTGGCGAGCACCTCAATGGTGCTCTGCCACATTTTGGTTCGTTGCGACGCCTCAAGATCGAGCACCCATCCGCCGGCGGTGAACGGCGGGTCATCGGAGGGGATCCGTCCGTCAACGCGCTCCATCACCATGAACGGTGCGCCGAATACCGAGCGGTCCTCGGCGTAGGAGTAGATCTCCGGCACCGGCACGGTCCCGTTGGCGCCGAGTGCGCCGAGGACCTTCGCCTCCTTTTTGAGGTCGTAGGTCGGGAACACACCCTCGCCGGCGGGCTGCACCCGGGCGACCATCGCCCTGGAATCTGACTGACCGTCGCGCTGCCATGCGGCGTTGAACAGCACCGTCTCATTAGACAGGCCCGCCGAGGCGGGGACGGTCAGGTCCTGCACCTTCATGTTCTGCACACCCGGCCATTGCGTGGTCAACCATATGGCCAGCCGTTCTGCGGCGGCGTCGGTATCGATCGAATTCTGCAGTGCCATAGGGATCCTCCGTGGGTTGCGGGCTGCCGGTTACGTTCGCGCGGTCTGCGCACTGCGGCGCACCATGGCCCGTTGGTAGTCGTCGAACCAGATCTCCTGATAGGTGGCGTGCGCGACGCGACCTTGCTCGTCTTCCCAGCGGTAGAGGCTGTCGTGGAAAGATGCGTTGGGCCAAGCCGGTAGCGACGCCGCAGCGATCGCTTCGCCACGGAACCGATACGTGTCGCCGTGGTCGTCCTCGGCCGTGATCTCCTGGCGGGTCGCCATGTGGATACGTGGGTGGTATTCGAGGACGTTGCGTCGCACCGACACGACTTCGCGTGATTCCTGCCCACGTTGGACCCAGGCGAAGTGGTGCGAGGGCCTGTCGCCGACCTGGTAGAGGCCCGCCCAGGCGGGGTCGGTGTCGAGCGGTTCGAAGCTGATCTGGTTGAAGATCAGGTCCTCGCCGAAGTACATCGGCGACCATCCGACCGGCGGCACCGGCACCGCGCCGCGTTTCTCCACGCGCACCTGGCGCCACGATCGGTCGCGCGGTGCATAGCAGTCGACGTCGTAGTTCGTCCCGTCGAGCAGCAATTGTCCGGTGACATGCATGAATTGCTCGGTGCCGCCGGACTCCCGGGATGCATCGTGATGATCTTCCTCGCCCGGCATGACGTGGCCACGGGCAAACAACGGGGTCACCGCGTCGGCCAGCAGGTCAAACGACATCCGTCCGTCACCGGCGGCATAGCGCAGACGTGCCGTACGTCCAGGCTCGAGGAACTCGATCGATAGCCCGTTGTCGGTCGTAATCGTGTTGCCGTCGACGGTCGGCCAGGGCATGGTGAGTTCGTAGTCGATGAACGCCATATCGGTGTACTCGACATTGTCGGTGCCTTGGAAGATGCACACCCCACCCTGAGAGAGCGGATACGCCGGCTGGTAGCGCACGTAGAGGAATGCCCCGATGGCCGCCTCGGGCACGGAGAAGCCGAAATAGTGCGTGTGGATCAGGTGCGGATCCCAACGCTCACCGGGTTTCGGCAGAGGCAGCACCATATCGGTGTCACCCGGGTGCGTACGAAATGCCATATCGCAAAATCCTCTCAACGTCACATCGACGGGCGCGCCAGATCCGACCGCCCCCCGCAGGCTCCGCCACAACGGCCCTGATGAGCCGTGGGGAGATGATCTGCGGTGAGCCCCCAGACCGGATCTGTCAGCCAGATCACAAATCTAACCGTCATTAAGCGTAGCCGAATGTGAGCAGAGTATCAATACTGAACATCGGTTCATCTACGATAATTACCGCTATGTCCCCCAAGAAACAGGACACCGTGACGCGCACCCAGCGCCAGCAACTGCGGACCCGGCGCCAACTGCTCGACGCGGGACGCAGCCTGATTGCGGCCAAGGGTGTCTCCGGTCTGCGCGTGCAGGAAATCACCGAACTCGCCGACGTCGCACTCGGATCGTTCTACAACTACTTTCCGTCCAAGGACGAGCTGGTCGAGGCCATCATCACCGAGACCCTCTCCGATCTGGCGTCGGCGACCATCACCGAGACCAGTGACGATACCGATCCCGCCGAGATCGTGGCGATGGCCAATGTGCGCGTCATCGGATTGGCCCGCCGGGAGCCGGATCTCGCTCGATTGATCGTCAATATCGCGCACTCCGAAGCGTTGTTCGGGCAGGCCGTACACCCGTATGCCCGGATGGCGGTAGAACGCGGGATCGCCACCGGCCGATTCAGCGTCCCCGATGTCGAGGTCCTGTTGACGGCGGTGATCGGCGGTGCGTTCGCGCTGATTCGCGAGATCCTCGATGGACGCCACCAACCCGAAGCCGCGGAGGCGTTCGCCTGCTATGTGCTCGCGTCCCTCGGGGTGCGCCCCGACGAGGCCTCCGCGATCGTGACGAGGACCGCGGGGTCAGCGGCGACCTAACCGCGCCGTCAACCGGCGGCTGGCACCGCTATGCCGTCGGCGTGCCGACCGGCCGACGCATCCGCGGCGGTCTCGCCAGGGGTCCCGAAAATCGCGGCCTTGAGCAAGCCGACCTTCGATTTGATGAACACCTCATCATCGGGGCGAGTCACCGCGAACGACAGGATCCACACCGAGGTCAGTGCCAATCCGAGAGTGACCAGCCATGCCAGGTATGCGACCCCCACCGGGGCATCGAGGTTCAGCGACGTCCACATCGGCCATGCAGTCGCACCGTTGGCGATACCGTCCGCCATCGGGATGAATGCAATGATCAGGGCCAACCTCCACCCGGGCAGGTGCGGAGCCAGCCGGTAGATCAACGCGCCCGCTGTCATCGGCATGACCGGATTGACGCACACCCACCACAGCGGCAGTCCCCAGAAGTTCAGCGGCTGATGCCCGTAATACTCGTAGGCGCCCATCAACACACCGGGACTCTCCAGCCAGATATTGATGAACACGTCGATCACGTAGAGCGCGAACAGACCTTTTCGAGTGACCCCGGTGGAGTAGATGCGATATGCGAGATACGCCAACCCGCCGACGTACCAGATGTAGACGAAGTTAATGAAGAGCGGGAAGTCTCGGCCCATCGAGGAGAACGTCGTCAGTGTTGCATGCTCACGCATGTAGGCCATGCCCAAGAGGTCGACAATCGGTTCGAACAGGCATGCGATCCCGCCGCCAATGATGCAGTAGGCCAGCAACGGCCCCCGTCCGATGATGAGGTGCCGGATCGCGAAGAAAACACCGAAAACCACGGGTATGCCCAGGAACACCGTGAAGAGGATTTCCGGCCAGAACGGCATCGGGGTCCCCGGGTGTTCGGGAATTGGCGTTGCGGCCAGCACGCTCACCGAAGATGTCACGGTCGATCCTCACATCCGACGTTGATTCCGCGCGCCCCCTCGACGGCGGTAGGCACCTCATGGCCGATGGCTCTCGGCCTGGCTGCGCACTGACGGTACAGCGGTATGAGCAAAACATCAATATTGAATCTTTATTCATCCACGATGGATCTCGCCGGGCTTCGCGCGGGATCTGAGGCTTCGACACACGTCGCGCAGTGCGCGGAACGCCGGCAAGTCGCCGAGTCGACACCGCGGACAGACCACTCGCGCGAAGGTCAGTTGCCGCGTGGCTCACCGGCCGGTCCGTCGGAACCCATCGACCCCAGAGCCGGCAGTTCCCGGTATGCGATTCGGTGGGCGGCGGCCCGGTCGACACCGAACGCCCGCAACATCATCTCGGCTCCGCTCGATTCGGTATCGGGCCCCGCCGCGATGTGGCCGCTGAGGATCCCGCTGATCACCGCGAGGGCCGAGGCCGCGACGGAGGTCAAGCACAGTTCGACGTTCGGGATATCGAAACGCCCCAGCCGCTGGCCGCGTTCGAGGGTCTCGCGCGCCCACGGCCTGACGACATCTTCGAACATGTCGTTGGCGCGGTCGAGTTCGACGATGATCTTGGCGAACTCGGGCTGGTCGCGACCGAACCGCAGGAATCTGCGATACGACGCCGAGGCGGCCTCGGCGGGGTCCTCGAACTCCAACGCCGCGCCGCCGATCGTGGCTCCCAGCCCGGAAAGTACCTCCTCGGCAACCGCATCGACGAGGGCTTCCTTGGACTCGAAATAGCTATAGAAGGTGCCAAAGCCCAGATCGGCGAGCGCGGTCACGTCGCTGATCCGCACCCCCACGATGCCGGATTGGGCGATCGCCTGCCGAGCCGCCGACAGCAGCCGACGTTTGGCCTCGGCTTTGCGGCGGGCACGGCGGCCCATCGGTGCAGCTGGCGCGTTCATGATCGAAGTATCGCATCTGAAGCAAAAATTATTCTTGATTTATAAATCGAGTTTCGCCATGATCAACCCATGGATACTGAGATACCGGCAGTCACGCCCCTCCCCCGCGAGACCGACTTCGTAATCGTCGGAGCAGGCCACAACGGTCTGACGGCGGGTTGTTACCTGGCACGCGAGGGACACCAGGTAACCGTTGTGGAGGCATCCCCCACCGTCGGTGGGATGACATCAACCAACGCCACGCTGCCCAGCGCTCCGGGTCATTTCTTCAACGAAGGCGCAATCCAACTCACGGGCATCTTCCGACTCTCCGGTGTCGCCGAGGAACTGGAGTTGCACAAATACGGCCTGCGCCAAATCTCGGTCGACCCGGCACACGTCCAGCTAGCACCCGACGGCAGCTCGCTGGCGATCTGGAAGGACGCCAGCCGCACCGCCGATGAGCTTCGTCGCTTCTCCCCGAAGGACGCTCGGGCCTGGCTCGACCTGGCCAACGCGCTCGACCCCGCGATGGACCTGGTGGTCGCCTACATGAAGTCCCATCCATTGCGGCCGTGGAATAAGGAGATGGGTCGTGCCGTGGCTCGGGCAGCCCGACACCCCAAGCAGCTGTGGTCGCTGCGGCACTTCGCCACCGCGTCTCACACCGAGTTCCTCGAGGAGACCTTCGAGTCAGAACTGCCCAAGGGCGCGCTGGCTGCGATGGCGGCGTTCTCCCAGATGCGCCTCGACATGACCGCCTGGGCGATGATCTACCTCGGTGTGGTGCAACGGGTCTCCAATGCCATGCCGATCGGTGGCACCGGAGCGCTCCCCGCCGCATTGCATCGCTGCCTGACCGCGCTGGGCGGCACGGTCCACACCAACAGCCGGGTGAGCGAACTCGTCATGTCCGGCGATCGAGTTACCGGGGTACTCCTCGATTCCGGCCAGACGATCCGGGCACGCAAGGGTGTGCTCACCACCTGCAATCCGGTGGTGACACTCAACGAGCTGCTCCCCGAAGGGGTGCTCGACTTCAAGATGTCTGCGCGAGCCAGGGACATCCCGATCCGCAAGACCCACGCCACGTCGCTGAAGATCAATGTTGCTCTCAACGGCGAGGTTTCGATGCGCCGCCACGCAGCGTGGCGCAACGACGGCCTGGACCTGCGCAAGTACTTGATCGCCTGGCACACCCTGGAGGAACAAGACGCCGCCTGGAACGCAGTCGTGCGTGGCCAATGGCCCGACCCGGTACCGGTCAGTTGCGCCATCATTCCCTCTGCGGTCGACCCCACCCAGGCGCCAGCCGGTTCCAGCAACCTTTGGCTGTGGTCCGGCGTGATCCCGGTGACTCCAGAGGTCCCGTGGGAGGACGTACGGGACAAGGTCGGTGACGCCGTCCTGCGTGACACGGCTCAGTACTATGAGGGGCTCGATAGCCTGGAGGTCGACCGCGCCGTGCTCGGCGGACCCGACATCGAGAAGCGCTTCAACGCCCCGGCGGGCAACGTCTACCACGTCGATCCGCTGATCACCCGCTTCGGGCCTCTCAAACCTGCACCGGGGCTTGGTGGTTACCGCATTCCCGTCGACGGCCTATACCTGAGCGGCGCGGGCACTCATCCAGTCGGAGGGGTATGCGCGCTGCCCGGAAAACTCGCCGCTCAAACCGTGCTGCGCGACCTGGCCAAGGGCCACTGAGGCGGACGTAGACGACCGGAGGACCCCTATACGAGGAGCCATCTGGGATAGCGGGACGGTGGCCCGGTAACGCCCCTGAGCCTGATCTCGGTGGGGGCGTGAGGATTCTGACTGATGAATCGTGCCGGGAGAACGCTGGCACCGAACCGCCGTGACCCGGCATTTGTTGCTCTTTGTTCAAAGTAGAAGCCATTCGTCCAGGTAGGAATGTCGCGGACGAGTCGGTCCACCGCAACTTGTCGGTGGCGTCAGTGATCCTGGATGTACGACTTCCAACTGGGGCCAACGTGGACCCACGTCACCAGTGGGATGCCGAGTTCTGCTGGATTGGCCTGTTGGAAGATCAGTGGGTTATCGGATGAGTAGCTTGACGGCGGATCAGGTCGGTGACGTAGTCATGCGTGATTTTCGGCGTCGACAAGCGGGCGATTCCAAGCATCAGTTTCCCCTTCGTTGGAGACCAGGGCGCTGGGGCATCCTGACTTTGAAGAGTTGCAGGGAGGCCGAGACTTGCCGATGCAGGTATTCTACGGGTCCAGGCTCGGGCGGGTGTCGACTACGGGCGGTTGACGTTTGTCTGGACTGGAAATCGAGATCATAACGAAGTCAATGTGATTAGCTTCGTCGCCAAGTGTGAGAAACCGCCCTTTCGTACACCACTCGCCGAGACTCATCCACAGGTTCTGATCATTGCTTCCGGAAGGGCCGGTCAGCCGGGCTTCGATCCCTTGAAACGGTGCGAGATTCGGCAACCCACCCGCAAAGAACTACGGGATCGACGGTGACGCGCCTCGCTCGGCCGTCCAAGCCTCGATCAACAACCGCACCCCGTGGGCGAACGACGGCCTGGACAGCCATCTGCCGTAGCTCTCAACTGCTTCGGCCAGATGTGGAAACTCAGCGCGCAATTGATCGCGATCAGCCGCTTGGATCGAAGAGTCGTCAGCCGACCGTCCGCGACGCAGCTGGGTGAACCCGATTGTGTAGCTGAGCAGCGCGGTGAACAGTTCCCCGGCTTCTGCCGGCGTGAACCTGTGATCGGCGAGAACCCCGATGACGTGGTCGGCGGCTTTCCAGGCCACGGGCCCGTCGAGTGGCTGCTCAGCCATGACGTGGGCCAGCACCGGACGGCGGAGCATCAAGGTGTGCAGCGCGTCGAACCATTCGCCCAAATAGTCTTGCCAATCAGCCATGACGGACGGGACACGGAGCTCATCGAAGTAATGGTCGGCGACTTGACTCAATAGTGCGCGTTTATCCGCCACATGGCGGTAGATCGTCATGGGCGAGACGTGCAGCTCAGTAGCGAGCTTGCGCATCGTGAGGGTTTCGTACCCGTGGCGTTCGATGTGCTCGAGCGCCGCCTCGACCACCTGATCGGAGGACAGCCCCGCTGCTATGCCGCTCGGACGATACGGGGCGCTCACGACGTCGTGCCTCCTGCCGCCCCGACGCACTCGGCACCGAACTCGGGACCGTTCCAGAGCGCACAGCGGACCAGCGTGAGGTGTCCGGGGTCAAGCTGCGATCGGGGCTTCATCGACAATGCGCGATTCTGGATCACAGTGCGGCAGTCTACGAAGGCCTCCCCCTCGGTCCCCACAGGCCGTCACTCCGCTCCGCCCAGGACTTCGACGGTGCCGTTGTCCCCGTCCAGCCGCACGTGCTGGCCATCAGCGATGGTCCGGCTCCCGGTCCGGGTGCCCACCACGGCCGGGATTCCCATCTCCCTGGCCACGATGGCGCCGTGGCTGAGCATTCCGCCGAGGTCGGTAACCACACCGGAGGCGACCAGGAACAACGAGATCCAGCTAGGGTCGGTGGCCTCGCAAACCAGGATGTCGCCCTCGTCCAGGTCGATCTCGTCCGGGTCGGTGATCACTCGGGCGCGCCCCTCGACAACTCCGTTGCAGGCCCCGACACCAGTGATCACCGTTCCGGCCTCGGCGCCGCTGCCGGTGGGGCCGCCCAGCGGGATCGGCTCTGGCACCCCGACCCAGGACTCGGGCAGGCGCTGATTCTGGCGCAGCTCGTGCCGGGACCGGCGCTCCGATATGTGCGCCCGGGCACCGGGCGGCGGCCCCGCTTTCAGCTCAGAGTAGGTCACGAAAAAGACGTCGTCGGCGCGGTCCAGCAGCCCGTCGGCCTGTTTCAGGTCGCCGAGGCGTCTGGCGCACGCCCGGGCAGCGTCGAACATCATCAGGTAGCCGGCCTTGCCCTGCTCGCGCAGCGCGAGGAACCGGCTCGCCGCCTTGACCAGCGGTCGCAGCTGGACCCGGGATGTCCACGGCAGACGTTCCCTGACCAACCGTTCGGCGGCCTCCCGTTCCTGCCGCCGCTGACGAGCACGCTGCTGGGGCGCTCGGGCGCTATCGCGTCCCATGGCGCGGTACTCGGCAAGACGGGACGCCAGCAGCTGGGAGCTCTCACGCCACGAAACACTGTCGATCTGGCCCTCCTGCGGGCCGTGGTAGCCGTGCCGGTCCACAAAAATCTGCGGGTCGAGTCCGCCGTGTGCCAGCTCCCAGAGATCCTCCGCGACGTCGGCCTCCTCGGACCCCACACCGGAGAGCAGCTTGGCCTCCAGCCCCGGCTCGCCATGCTGGACGACCAGAGCCGCCAACCGGTCGGCGAGGCCGTTGCCGATGAATGTGGCCAGGAAATGCAGCCGCATCATGTGGCCGAATCGTTCCTGGGTCACCTCGAGCATGTCCAGACACTCCGCCTGGCCGGCGGTCGCGACGCGTCGCACGACGGTCTGCCACCACTGCCGCACCTCCGCGAAGTACGCATCGTGAGCCCGGCTCAACCTGGCTATCACGAGTGGCGCCCGCAGGGCGATTACCGGGTACCGCCGATAGCTGTTGTTGTCCACGATGCCGGCGCGGACGTAGCCGAACAGCTGGTTCTCCACCGCGGTCGCCGACGTGCCCGGCGTGAGATCGGCCAGTGTGCGGAACTGGTCCATGTTGGCGGCGGCCCGCCCCGCGAACACCGACCAGAACTGCTCCTCGACCCGCTCCGGCACGACGAGCTGGGCGTCGGTCAGCACCCCGATATCGCGGAAGGCGCCGCGCAGGGCGAGCTCGACCGGGGCGTGCATGAAGCTGAAGCCCAGCGGCGTACACACCCCGGGGAATGCTTCCGCTACGTTGCCGGACGTCCACGCCACCGCCGGGTCGCAGTTGGCGTGGTCGACAGGGTCTACGAAATTCTCAGTTGGGTTCATCTGTTCTCCACCGCCGTGCAGGTCTCGATCGTGCTCATCACGGCAGGATCGCGCTACGTTCTAGCCAACCGAAGGCCATCTCGCCGTTCCACTCGAATCGCGCGGGGCAATCGACCATGACCTTGCGCCCGAGGTCGGCGTCGTACCCGAGGTAGAAGTCGTTCGGCTCACCGAGGCTGATCGGCACGCTGTGCAGCACGGTCGCGGTGATCGGATTGTGCCCTTCCAGGGTGATCGCGCCCGAATCCGGCCCGCCGAGCGGATCGGTGAGAACAGGGACGTCGACAGGGCTGACCGGTGTGAGCTGGTCGCCCTCGATGAGGATGCCGTCATTGACCACCACCGTGCCGTCCGGGGCGAACGCGCGGAATGCGCAAAACGCCCGGCCGCTCGGGAACAGTGCGTGTGTCCAGACGTGACCGCCGAGCCCGGCGAGGTCCCTCGTGCCGGTGCTGTGGTCGCGATAACCGCTGGCGTCGATACCGTGCCGACGGTCTGCGGCCGTGATGGTGCCGGTGAACCGCCCGTGTTGTTCGTAATGGGTATCACCGAGACTCCCCATCGCGCCGAGGTCCCACACCGGCGTCAGCCCAGTAAACGACAGGTCGATCTCGAGCGGCACAACTTCGGCGTCCACCAGCCGCCCCTGTCCTAGCGCTGTCCGGCTGGTCGGCCGGCCAACCCCGACAAACCGCAGTGCCCACTCGCGCATCGGCTCGCGACAGGTCAGGGTGAGGTTGCCGGTACCCAACGCACCGCCCGGGCAGGGCGTGACCGCTTTCGACACCACGAGCTGCCCATCCGGAAGGTACGCGATAACGGTGCTGCGCCACAGAGACTGACGGTGCGGCATCCGCCCAAGGTGCAGCAGAATTCCCGCTCCCGCTTCCGCGTCGTGGCACAACCAGGCGAAGTTCTCACTCCACAGCGGCACGTCGGCTGGCGGGTCGTGGGGCGCTTCGAGCGCACGCTCGGACTTCCTGGGCATTGGTCAACTCCGTAATCGGTCTTCCTCGTTGCCGGACACCTGAGCCCCCCGTCGAGGCAGGCCTTCGACTCGCATGTCTACTAGTATACTTCCAATGACTATACACGACCACCGTTGTGTCGGATCTTCCGCACCGAAAACCGCGACGCCGCTTCCAATCGCACTTCCCTCGCCGTCCGAAGGGTGTGACGAACGAACACTTAACAGGCGTTCTCACATTCGGTGGAAGGCGCGCCGCGAACGTGACGGAAATGATTCGCTGGGGAGCTAAGTCGATATTCAAGCGCGAATGCCGCTACCGGCAAACCCGGCCAGGGAACGCGGAGCTGATTGCAGCCGATGCCAGCCGTATCCACATTTCGGGAAACCCCAACACCCTTCAGGGTGCGGCTGGCGCGAGGATTTCCACCACACCACGCTCGCCGTCGACGCGGATTCGGTCCCCCGTGCGCAGAATCCGGGTACCGGTGCGCGTACCGATCACGCAGGGGATTCCGAGCTCGCGGGCGACAATCGCACCGTGCGAGATCGCTCCGCCGATGTCGATCACCAGCGCCGAGGCCACCATCATCAGCGACGCCCAACTTGGGTCGGTGGTCCGACACACCAAGATCTCACCCGGCTTGAGCTCCTCGTCGGCCTCGGGGTCGAGGATGAGTCGCGCAGTGCCTTCCACGACTCCGGGAGACACTGCCGCACCGCTGATCTCGCCGTTGATCCGATCTGCCGTTGCGTCCAGGACGAACGGCCGGGGTGTGCCCTGCCACACCTCGGGTACGCCCACCCTGCGGTATTCGTCGGTCACTGCACGCCGAGTTGCGATCAGGGCGTCCACGTCCGGTGCCGGCGCCCCGGTGAGTTCATCGACCGTGAGCCAGAATGCGTCCTCGGGAACGGCAAAGGCACCAGACCGCGTCAGCGCCTCGCCGCAGACGCGCGCGGCGACGCGCGCAACATCGAGGCACTGCAGAAACGACGCTTTACCGATCCCGCGCAGCGGGATGAGGTTGGCTGCGATGTCCAACAGGACCCGTGTCGGGGGACGTTGCCACGACGGCAAGGCACGCATCAGCTCGGCCTCGGCCCGACGGCGCTCGTCGCCACGCTCGGCGACGACGCGGTGTGGATCGCGTTCGTCGGGCATCTCGCGGTAGGCGGCCACGAGACGTTCCAGCGGCGCCTGGTCAAGCCGCCACACGCGCGCGGAGAGCTCGCCCTCGTTGGGGCCGTGAAACCCGTGTCGCGTTACGAATTCCTCGACCGACAGGCGGTTTCGTGATACCGCCCAGAGATCGCCCACCACGACAGTTTCCGCCATATCGCCATATCCGGTAACCAGGGAAATCTCCAGCCCGCGGCGGTGCGCCCGCTCCGCGGCGGCACGGACCTGGTCATAGAGCGCTTGGCATAGCATCGCTGCCAGGGTGTGCGGCCGCATGACCCGCTCGAAGTTCTGGACCGCCTCACGCAACAAGGCTTGGGCCTGGGCAAGGTCGGTCGGTCGGCCACCGCCGACCGAGCGCTGCCACCACGGGTAGATGGTGGCGGTGGCCTCGCGGAGCCGTGCCTGACAGCGCAATGCGCTGTAGGGCATCTTGACCGCCACGATCGGATAGCGCGAATAGACCTTCTTCGATGTCACGCCCGGCCGCACTCGGCCGAAGATCTGTTCCTCAACCGCGTCACCACTGGTACCCGGGGTACGGTCGCCGACGAACCGAAACGTGTTTAGGTTCCCCGCCGCACGGCCGTACCACAGATCCCACAACCGCTGCTCGGTACGTGCAGGCGGCACACATTCGGACTCTCGCAGGACCCCCATGTCGGCGAAGGCACCGCGCATGGACCGCTCGACGCCATCGCCGAAAATCGACCAGGTCAGCGGGGTTACCACCCCGGGCAGCGCCTCGCTGGCATTCGTGGTTGACCATCCCACCGACGGATCGCACGTGCCCGCGTGGATCGGGTTTTTCTCGCGTGCAGCCGGACTCATCTCGAGGTCGTCAAGCATGTGCCGCTACCCCATCTCTTCTCATTCGGTGGTACACACCTGGGGATACGGTCGTCGCCACCCCGGTCATCTCAACGTTCTTCCGGCGAGGGCAGCATCGAGGGGCGGTAGTCCCGCTCGATGACGCCGTAGCCGACCTCACCGTCTGAGGCCGCCACCCGGACCGTACCCTGAGTGATGATCAGCGGGTCCTGCTGAACGGAAATATCGACGCCGTTGATGTTTTCGTTGGGCTCGAGCAAGGTGAGTGTATAGCCGTGCAACCACTCGGCATCCATCGTGTGCACCGATCCGTCGGCTCGGCCGAGTGTGATCTGAAGCTGCCGCGGCTCATGGCTGACGTAGCTCTCCAGCCCCGTTACCCGTACTTCCCCGCCGGTCTCGCACCGTCCCGCCTCCTGAAACGCGTAGGTGCGATGGTCGACCCGACCGTCCAGCCGCCAGTTGACCAAACCGTTGACCACCCGGCCGGAGCCGGGAAATACCACCAGAAAGAAATGCAGGCCGCCGAGGCCGCCGATGTCGCGCGGCCCACTGGAGTGGTCTCGAAGCGCCACACCACCGTCCAGGGCCCACCGCCGCCCTTGCGACTTTAGCCATCCGGTGGCCCGGAAACCCTGCGTGTGATGTGCCGACGCCCAGTTCAGACCGTCAATGCCGAGCGCTGCGTGTAGATCCCAAACCGGGGCTGCCGCCTCGAGTTCGACCTCGAAGCCGAAATCCCGCGCCGTCCCCGCGCCCACCGGCGCCGCCGCCATCGAACCCAGATCGGTCACCTGTCCGGCACCGTCGAAGGTGAGCCGCCAGCGCCGCAGCGGTTCCAGACATGCGACGCGAAGATTCCCGGTCGCCGGTCCACGCTCATCGCCCGCCCGACCCCACGACCGGTCCACGAGTAATACGCCGTTGGGCAACAGCGCAATCACCTGCGCCCACCAGAGGTCGAGATCGCCGGGCCACCGTCCTATGTGAACGAAGATGCCGACGTGCCCCGCTGGCGACCAGACGTGGAAAAACATCGTCTCACTCCAGCCGGGGATACCCTCGGGGACCGCGCACAACAGGTCCAAGGCCGGGTCGACGTCGAACGGGTTGTCGCCCGTTCGGACCCGCCACACGGACCCGGCGCCCGCCGTCATGCGTCGAACCCGAGTAACGCCTGCAGAGTTCCGCGCAGTCTCATGCCGACAAGAATATAACCTATGTTAGATTACTGGAAGATGCGGTTTGTCGGCGTCTCCAGATGTGCAGGTACACAATGGAAAGCACATACTTGCGCGTCCGGCGAACCTCATCGTTGACTGCCCCGACGAGAGGAGCAATCGATGGCTCTGGTCACCGCCCCGGGCGAGACCGATCTGATCCTGCCTCTTCCGCCACCGGGCAAACAACTTCATCCCTACACCGTGCACACCCACTACTTCGGATTCGTGATCCCCGAGGCCGAAATCGGTGGGTACATCTACGCGCGATACCAGCCGGCATTCCCCCTCTCACAGGGCGGGGTGGTGATGTTCCGCGGCACCCATAACCATCAGCTACTCGACGCCGAACACCACGATTACCGCGCGACGATGCCCTGGCCGCAAGTCGACGACACCCGGATCGTCTTCGACAACGGCCTCGAATTCGACTTTACGATCCCCGGCGAGCTCATCCACATCCGATACACCAGCCCGGATCAGTCGGTCTCCCTGGACTTAGCGCAGCGGGCCGTGACGCCGCTCGTCTGGCGCGGCTTCATCCTCCCCGACGAGCAGTTCCACCACGGCGAGACAGCCGATCAGCATGGCGGCACCGAACAGTTCTTGCACTGCACCGGCCAGTTACGGCTGCACGACGAGACGTTTACTGTCGACTGCTACCCGGTCCGTGACCGATCGTGGAATCAGATCCGAACAGAGAACCCGGGCGGCGGACAACCGAACCCAGCGATCGGCTGGACCCCCGCCTATTTTGGAGAGGACCTGTCGTTCAACGTCACCAGCTTCGAGGCCGCCGACACCGACCCATTCTGGAAGGATGCCTACGACCTCCCGGACGGTCCCTCGGTTTCCTACTACAAGTGGATGGTGCGCGATGGCAGGCTCGTGGAGATCACCGAGGTCCGCCGCCGGGTCATTGAACGCCACCCGGTCCTCGGGACTGCCAGCCGGCAGCAGCTTGAGATCGTCGATGCCTCGGGTGCCCGTTCACATTTCGAGGGCCGCGCACTGGCCGTGTCCCCAATGCACTCCTGGCCGAACATCGGGTTTGCCGACAGCGTCTTCCGCTGGGAGGACGAGCACGGTCGCGTGACACATTGCACCTATCAGGAGGTCTGGTGGGACAACTACCAGCGCCTCAAATGCAGCCGGGGCGCCGAGACTCGCTGACGCACCGCCTCATCGGCGCGCTGCCTCTTTGCGGCGCTGCAGCAGCTCAGGAAGCGAACCTTGGGCGGCGGGCCCCTGCTCTTCACGTGCCCATGCGGTGAGCAACGCAAGATCGGGGTCGTCCGCTACGGTGGCTGCCAGGACCCGCACCTCCCCCGGGAAGATCGTTCCGGCGGTCGCATCGACGGTGACGGTCCGACCGGCGAGCGCCATGAGGTTCCCGGTGCCACAGCCGACCACACAGGGCACCGCCATCTCACGACAGACGACGGCGGCATGCGACGTCGAGCCGCCCAACTCGGTCAGCACGGCCGCGACGACCGACATCGCCGCGACATCGTCGGGATCAGTGGTGGGACGCGCCAGGATGACCGCCTCGCCCCCGTCGGCGCGTTCCTCAGCCTCATCAGCATTGGTCACCACAACTCCGGTGGCAACGCCCGGGCAGGCCGGTTTGCCGGCGGCGATCGGCGTGGCGCTACGAACGGCGGTCGGGTCGAGATGCGGTGCAAGCAGAGCGCGGACGTGATCGGGGTTCACACGGTCGAGCGCCTCGGCGGTTGTGATGATGCCCTCGCGCTGCAGTAGCACGGCATGCCGAACGGCAGCCTGGGGCGACCGTTTGGCGACCCGCGCCTGCAACAGCCACAAAGTGCCGCTCTCGACGGTGAATTCGATGTCCTGCACATCTCTGCTGTCTGACTCGAGGCGTGTGGTAACTTCCATCAGCTCGGCGTGGACCGCCGGCATCGTCGCGGCCAGACGATCCAGTGGCAGTGCGTCGGCACGCCCCGAGACGACATCCTCACCCTGACCACGAGGCAGCCACTCACCGTAAACCGCCGCCGATCCGCTGAGCGGGTCGCGGGAGAACAACACGCCGGTACCTGAACGATCATCGAGGTTTCCGAACACCATTGCCTGCACCGTCACCGCGGTACCACCAGCGTGCGAGAGCCCGCGGCTCGCACGATAACTGTTGGCACGCTTGGAGTTCCACGACCCGAGTACGGCGACCACAGCGAGTCGCAGCTGCTCCCAGGGATCGGACGGCGCCGGACATCCGACGACCTTCTCGAACTGTTCGAGGAAGCGGCGACGGGTATCGGCTGCGTATGCAGCGTCACCGCTCTCCTCGGCGATGGCCCGTTCGACATCGTCGGTCACACCGAGGTTCAAGATAGTGTCCATCATTCCGGGCATGCTCGTAGCGGCACCCGAGCGAACCGACACCAGCAGGGGCCTGGCCGATCCACCGAACCGTCGCCCCGTTGCACTCTCCAGTTCTGCGATCGCGTCCGGCACGCGCTGCCAGACATCTTCCGGCAGCGTCTCGTCCGCGGCGTAATAGCGCCTGCAGACCTCGGTCGTGATGACAAAGGCCGGCGGTACCGGGATTCCCAGGGCCATCATCCGATGGATACTCCAGGCCTTGCCGCCGAGCAGCTCCCGGCCCGCCGGGGTGCTGCCGTCCAGGGTGAGGAGCGGTGCGGGATCGAGCGCCTCGGATGTCATTCGGCCCGCCCGGCCGCGGCTTCGTCGGCACGGGTTAGGCCCGCAAGACCGATCAGCTCCTCATGCAGTTCGAACCAGACCGTGTGGTAGCTGTCGATGAGCGGCAGCGCGAACCACTTGCGTTCTCCGGCCGCCAACTTCTCCAGCGCCGAGCCGAACCGGGCTGGGTATGGGCTGAGCCGAGGCACCAGCTGCACAAGCCGGCCCAATAGTGGCGCGAAGCGTTCATGCAGGTCGACGAGCCGTTTAACGATGTCCGCGTCATAGTCGGCGTCGCTGTGGTCGTTGGGGCGCACACCGTCGATGAGCTGCCAGTCGGTGACCAACTGCTTGAATTCCGCGTTGATCACGTCGAATTCCTGGTAATGCTCCTGGAGCACCTCAGGGTCGAGCTCGGCGCGCTCACTGGCCAGCAGCGTCTCGAGTCGGGCGCGACCGACGGCGGTGAGCTTGAGACGTGAACCCGCACGGTCCAGTTCGCCCGCGTCGATCAGCGACTGCAGCAACGTCGCCCCATCGCTGTCGGAGATCCCCGCTGCGGCGGTGAGATCGGCGTCGGTAGCGCGCCCCTTGAGCCGCGCCGCCTGGAGAACCTGAAGATCGTTCATCGTGATGAACCCTTGTGTTCGGGGGCGTGGCTAGGCAGCCCGGTGGATGATGCCCTGCTCGAAGAGGCCACCGACGGTGCGGCCATCGCTCTCCAGCGTCATGAAGTCGTCATAGGTCCCAAACGCCGGGCCTTCGGTTTCGGCCGGGCCCATGGGCACCCAGAATCCTGCCTGGCGGTCTTGCAACGACACCGTTCGTGTGGTGCCGTCGGAGAGCTCCAGCCGGGCCCGCAGGTACTGTGCGGCAGCGTTACGCGCGAAAGTCGCACCGGTGATAGAGGCCGAATGCTCACCGTCGATGGCGAAACCATCTATCGCGAGGGCGCCGTCAGTACCGACGAACTTAATGGCGGTGATGAACGACGTGTCGTCGGCAACGATGAGCCCGGCGTATTCGACCCACTGTGCAGACTCATCACGGAAACCCCAGGTGCGGTCACGCATACCGTATCCGTTGATCGCCACCGTCGCGTCACCGATGGTTACGCTGCCGACGACGGTGCACGCCTGCTGAAAGTGTTGCAGCGGCTTACCGGGCACCAGCGGCGGGATCAGGTCGGTGGTGGCATAGTCAGCGGGGACAAACAGCGGGGCGTTGACAAGCTCGGCGCGCACGCTCGGGTTGTCGATACGAGCCTGGCCGTCCAGACCGAAGTGGATGCTGTTGCTGTCGAACGAACCGTTGCCGAGTGACTCGACGACCTCCACGACACGGCCGGCAACGGAGATGCTGAACCGCGCGCGGCGCGCGCTCGGCGCGTTGGGTGACGTCGAGACGTGCAACGTGCCGAATACCTGTGCATCGACGTCCCAGAACGCGAGGTAGGCGTTGTCCTTCCAAACCGGGTCACCGGCACCGGCGGCGTCGGGGTGAATCGGTTCAGACAGCGGGCCCCAGGTGTTATCGGTAGCTGCGGTCACAGACATCGACGGTCCTTCCAGTTTTCTCAGCATCGCCCAAGCGGCGTATCGACTCCATCATGGGCGGGTGGGCGGGCTCCCCGGTTCCGATCGAATACGTAATTCGATACGTAGGTGTGGGCCCTCCACGGGTTCAGCGCTCCACTCCTTCGGCGCGTTCGACGATCTCGACTATTCCCGCCGCTCCGTCCACTCGGACAACGTCGCCCGTGGCCAGCACTTGGGTACCGTTAGCCACATTCATCACGCACGGAATTCCCAGTTCCCTCGCCACGACCGCGGCATGGCTCATCATGCCCCCGATGTCAACGACCAGCGCCTGGGAGAGAAACATCAAAGAAACCCAGCTGGGATCGGTCGTGTGCGCCACCAGGATTTCGCCGTCCTGCGCGTCCACGTCGCTGGGATCGAACACGACGCGGGCCTTGCCGACGACAACGCCGGGCGAGGCACCGACACCGGAGAGCGTTGACGCGTCGGCCGCGGAGACCTCCTTGCGCCTGGTCGCGATTGGTTGCCCAGTCCATGATGAGGGGACATCGAGGGACTGGTAACGCGCACGTAAACCACGCCGCTCGGCGACCCGCGCCCGCAGGTCGTCGTGAAGGTCGCCGGTTATTTCCTCACGGGTGAGGTAGAACGTGTCGTCCGCCTCGTCGAGACGACCTTGCGCCACCAATTCCGCACCGATATGACGGGCGGCGGCGCGGACGACATCGACACCCTGCAGGTAAGCGACCTTGCCAACACCGCGCAACGGTACGAAACGGCGGGCGAGCCGCAGTATCAGGCGTGCCTTGACCCGTCCGATCGCTCCCACCGAACCGAGCAGGCACGCCTCTGCTTCCTCGCGGGCCGCCGCATCCGCGGCGTGGCCCATGCCCGGCGCCCGGTCGTCACCCATCGCCCGGTACTGCTCGACCAGCCGGACCACGGGGGTGGGGTCCTCACGCCAGGATCTCGCCGACAGCTCGCCCTCGCCGGGGCCGTGATAACCGTGGCGCGCCAAGAATTCTTCCAGCGACAGCCGGTTACGAGAGACGTCCCACAGATCCTGTAGGACCACGCTCTCCTCATGTTCGCGATGGCCGCGCAGCAACACCGAGGTGTCGACTCCGGCTGCCGACGCCAGCGCGGTCAACTGCTCGAAAACCGGTTGGATGACGCCGGCGGCCATCAGGGATTGCTGCGCGAGCGCTTCGGCGAAGCGTTCCACCCCCGCGTTGATCCGATCCTGCGCCTCGGCCACCGACACTGCGGGGGTGGTCGCGATCGCGGAGGTCCACCAGACATCGGTTTCGGCGCGCAGTCGCTCCATGTTCTTCGCTGCCCGAGCCAGCATGCGCGGATACCGCAGCACAATGAACGGGAGCCGCCGCATCGACGGTCGGCTGACAAACGTCGGTGGGACAAAGCCGAAGAAGTCGCGGGAGAGCGCTTCACCTGACTGGCCGGGAATAAGGTCGCCGATTTCGCACAGGAAGTCCACCCGCACGGCCATCCGCCCATAGAAGACGTTCGTGATTCGCTCAGCCGGGTCCGCCGGGATATGCCGGCGGCGCCTCGGGAGCACCCCCATCGCATAAAAAGGCATACGCAGACCGATCTCGCTGGCCGGAATCCAGGCGCTCGCGCAGAGCGGGGTCATGACCCCCGGGACCGCCTCGGCGAGATTGATGGAACTCCACGATGCCTCGTTCGGTGACACCGAGTGCAGGGCGTTGGGCGGCTCTCCAACGGCAGTCTGCGCTGACACGTCGGTCTCGGAGAGTGGCATCCGGTTCTCCTGGGTCATGATCGGTTTAGTCGCCAGCAACCATTTCGGGGCAGGTATCGCCTGCACAACAGGCCGTGCGATGGCGCGTGTCCGGCACCGCTTGTATGCGGTCAGTATGCGTCCTGCACCACAGCCACGGATCGGGTCGGATACGCAGACCGCTACGTAGATACGGAGCGCCAGGTTGGCTAGCGGTCGCGGTTGCCGGTGATCCATCCCGCTTCGCCGCTGGGCTGCGGGAGATCCAACAGCTGCGCGAGGACCTGGGCCGCCGGGTTGTTCCAGGGCATCGCGTGGCCCTCGGGCAGGAACCCGTGGCTGATCATGAGGTTCCCGACCCGCACGATCAGGCAGGCGCCGCGCAGTGCGGCCCACGCCTCGAACCATTCCAGGTCGCGGACGGTGTGACCGGTGAGCTCCTCGAACCGCGCGACCGTTGCATCGCGCCCCGGGAACCCGGTCAGCCTCGGGATACCCAGCCCCGATGAGTAGACCTTGTCGAAGAACAGCCAATAACCCAGGTCGACCTCGCGCCGACCGAGTGTTGCCATCTCCCAGTCGAAGACGCCGGTGACCTGCTGATCCGGGCCGAACATCAGGTTCCCGAAGCGGCCGTCACCCCACGACACCACGAGCGGACCGTCATCGGTGGGCTTCGTCGCCTCCAGCTTTTCAAACGCCGCATCGATCGTCGGGCTCCGCTGGTCACCGGCCGCCCACTGGTAGAAGCGACGCCAGTACGTGAGTTCCTCGTCGAGGACCGTATCGCCGCCGAGGTCGGTGTGGCGCAAGAACCCCAGCCCGTGATCGAGCGGGTCGATGGACTGGATACCGGCAATCGCGCGCAGTCCGGCGTCCCACATCGTCGCGCGCTGCTCGTCGGACAGCTCGACCACGAACCCGGCGGTGGTGAACGGCGGATCGTCGGCCGGTACCTCACCGTGTACCCGATCCACCAGCAGGAACTCCGTACCCAGCACGTCACCCGTTGTCTCATGTGCGACGACGTTCGGGACAGGAACGTCGGTTGCAGTGGCGAGAACCGACATGACCCGAGCTTCGCGGGCCATGTCGTAGTCCGGAAAGACTCCCTCCCCCTCCGGCGGAACCCGAACAACGAACCCGCGCTTCGCGCGCGCGTCGCCATCATCGACGACAGCCTCGAACAGCACCGTCTGACTCGACATCCCGCTCGCTTCGGGGATGACCAGGTCGGTGACGTCGACGGGACCGTCAACGCTGAGGACGCCCGGCAGCCAGTCCGAGAGTCGCCGCCGGACCTCTGCCAGGTCGAAGGTGTTCTTCAGGGCCATGCGTTGCTCCTCGGGCTGTTTCGCCGCAGTCGCGTCGCGGCATCGGGTCAGGCTCGGAACCGGGTGCGGTCGACCGTCCCTCGACGGGTCGGCCGATGGAGCCGAGTTGCCAACCATCGGCTAGACAATTTTAATCACATTTCAATTTTTACGTCTACCGGACCACCCATGGCTCGATCACAGCAGCTACCGCGTCGCCGGCCTCAACTCCGGCGCCCTCACGGTGTTCGACGGACCCTCGCGGTAGTGGAGCCGACCTGGTCGGCCATCCACACCATGATCTGGTTACGTGAGGTGAAGCCCAGCTTCGTCAGAATGTTCTCGACATGCGTCTCAGCGGTACGTTTGGATATCACCAGGGTGTCCGCGATGTCCTTGTTGCTCATACTCTGCGCCACGAGTGCGGCGACCTGCTTCTCGCGTGTAGTCAAGATATCCTGCGGGTCACCGCCACGGGCGCGCCCGGCCGCGGCCAAGTCCTCCCGTACAGGCTTCTCATTGCTGGCGTATTGAATCGCATCATGCAGGCTGCGCGACCGTCCGCGCGCCCACGCATCGTCGCGCGCTGCTTCACCGAGGGACGCGGAGATGGCGGCAACCGCATCCTCATGGTGGACGAACAATCCGCGCAGCGCCGAGGTAGATGTCTGGATGCGGGCCCACACGCCATCGGCCGCACCCAACAGTTCAGCGGCACGCTCGGGCTCCGAGGCGGCAGCGATCCACGCGAGTCCCTCAAAACACAGGCCGATGCCCACCGGATCGTCGATACGATGGCTGATGCCGAGGGCACGCTGATACAGCGTCATTGCCGTAGGGACGTCGCCGCGGCACCAGTGGGTGAAGCCGGCAATCCAGGTCGAGTATCCCCGCGCCCAACTCTCGCCGACGGGTTCGGTGATTTGCAAACACTGTTCGTGACACGTGAGCGCGCGGTCGAAGTCACCGACGAAGCCGTGGGCGAGCTGCAGCAGGTAGAGCGTTTGCACCACTTCGAGGGTGTTCTCCTCGTTGCGGAACCCGTCAAGCGCCTCGTCGAACAGCTCGATGGCGCGCACGAAGTCACCGGAGAAGAGGGCTACAAAGCCCGCGGTCTGGGTGAACAGACTCTCAACTGCAACTCCGACCTCGTCGGCGACCCGCTGGCCCTCAACCAGCAAGCGTAGTGAGCCGGCCAGGTCACCGCTGGCGGCTGACCACCAACCAGCGGTGCGCAGCGCGAGCGCGCGCAGTGGTGTCGACTCCGGCACCAACGGCAGTAACCGGTGGAACCACATCAAACCCGGGTAGAACAGACCCTCGGCAAGGCCGAACTCGTGCAGGTCGACGCCCATCCGCAGGCCGGTCTCGGCTTCGCCGGGCTCATCGAAGCAATAGCCCAGAGCCGTCTGCAAATTGCTGGTCTCTCTCCGCAGCTTGTGGATCCAGTCGACCTGACGCGGGCTGATCCAGTCCTCACGCGCCATGTGCGCCAAGCGCGCATACCAATCCCGGTGGCGGCGGCGCAACTTACCCAGCTGGCCGGTTTCCTCGAGTCGGCGCAACCCGCGATAGCGGATCGGCGGCAGCAGCCGGAACCTGGTGTACATGTCGTACCTCTGCGCGACCAGAACCGATTTATCAACCAACGCAGCTAAAACGTCGGCGAGCGGCTCATCCAGACTCACACCGGCGCACACCCAATCGGCAGCGTCGAAGTCGAACCCACCGGAAAACGCGGAGACCGCGGCCCAGACATCACGTTCCGCCTCGGAACACAGCTCGTAGCTCCACTCGATGCACGCTGCCATGGTGCGCTGCCGATCGGGTGCGGTTCGGCTTCCCCGGGTCAAGATGGCCCAACGGCCAGTGAGGTTGTCGGCCAACTCTGCCGGCGACATGGTACGTAGGCGCACCGCGGCCAGCTCGATGGCTAGCGGGATACCCTCAAGCTTCGAGCAAATTTTTGCCACCGCCGCACTGTTGACGTCGGACAGGTCGAAGTCGGGGTGAACGGCCCTGGCTCGATCGATGAACAGCCCAACCGCCTCAAACGCGTGTAGTCCCGATGGTGGCCCACTGATCTCTCGCGGCGGGACGCTCAGGGGCGAGACGGCATAAATAGTCTCGCCGGTGATGCGCAGCGGCTCACGACTGGTAGCCAGGATGCGCAGCCGCGCACATCGAGACAGCAATATGTCGGCGAGTGGCGCTACGGCGTCGACAACGTTCTCACAGTTGTCGAGGACCAGAAGCACCTCCCGCTCGCGAAGGTAGTCGGCGAGAGAGTCGACGGCAGCGCGCTGCGTACGGCCCTGCAGACCGAGAACGGTCACAACGGTCTGCGCGGTCAGCGCAGGGTCACCCACAGCAGCTAAGGAAACGACGTGGACACCGTCGGCGAACACACGGCGTAAGCCGGACGCGACACGCAATGCCAGACGGGTTTTACCGACCCCGCCGAAGCCGGTGAGCGTCACCAGTCGAGCATCACCGAGGAGTTGCCGGATCTTGCCCCGGTCGCGTCGCCGGCCAACAAAACTGGTCGTCTCTAGCGGGAGTCCGGCGGAGGGGTCGGCGCCGACTCCAAGTGTGACCCTGCCCATGGCACCCTCCATCATGGCGTAGATTCGCATGAGCGATCCACCAGCCCCTGCCATCGGCGCATAGCTGCGTTCATCAGACCACTGACTCGACCACGCTGCCCGACACCCGATTCCCAGATTGGCACTTTGCCGGGGAGGGTGGCGTAGACCCACGAGCGCCTCTTCGATGTGTAACACCGGCGTATTTCCATGTACACCCGTACATCAAATCCGCAGGTTCGGGATTTGCTAGGGCCAAGAGATCGTGGGTTCCTCAAAACCGTCGACACGAGTATGCCGGTCCCGTAGCACAACCTCGGCGAACTGATACAGCACCGCCCCGGTCGGAGCGTGAATGAGAACTCCAAGCAGCGGAAGTTGGATGACGGGCCGTTCGGACTGCGAAATCGACACGAATCGCGGGGTCGTGAGCAGGTCGGTGAAGGGAACGAAATGCACGCTGGAGACTTCGTCAGGATTCGGGCGGATGACATGTTCGCGGCCAGCCCAGCATACGATCGGCGTGATCACATATCCTGATCGAGTCCGGTAATCGTCGAGCCGGCCGAGCACATGGTCGCGGCTCAGGTTGACGCCGAGCTCCTCGCTCAACTCGCGCAGGGCCGCCTCGTCGTGACTTTCTCCAAGTTCAAGCCGACCGCCAGGTAACACGTACTGCCCAGGATGCTCTCGCATATGGGGGGAGCGCTTGGTCAGCCAGACTCCGTATTCGCCGCATTGGTAAACCACCACGATGCTGACGGCCGCCGCACGAGCACCGTGTACCTGTGCGGTCGTGTAGGCGAATCGGTCCAGCCGCGCAGCGATCTCCGACAGCAGCATCAATGAACCCTCACCATCCCCGCGGCGCGGGGTTCCCCCGGCTATATCCACCATGTCGCCTTGTCTTCAATCCGAAAGTGATGGTGGGGCCTAAATAAGCGGCCACCAGCCGGATTTCGGTGCCGGCTAAGCCTCGGTCGAGTCGAAATAGCCGGCGACGTTCTCGAACGCCACCGGCGGCCCGCCCATCAACTGCTCGCCAAAGTTTACATCGCCGCCTCGTAAGTGCTGGGAGCCAGTGGTTGGTCACGGCGCCACTGCGCCCGCAGCGACTCCATCCGTTCCCAGAACGTTTCTTTACCGACTCTCGGGTCCACGCTCCGCGCCCAAAAAAAGGCGAACAGCGAATCATAGAGCTCCATAGACGCGTCAAGGATGACGTGATCGCCGTTACGACGCAACATAGTCCCTTCAGAAATCATCGACAACGTGATGCCGTCGTGGATCGCCCAGGCGGAAGAGCCTTGCTGGTCTTCGCCGAGGACGTGGCGTACCGCTGCTCGGATGACGTCGGCCATCTCAAGCAGTTCCGGTGTGTCCAACTGATATTTGCGCAAAATCTTGTCGAAGGTGGTTCCGTCGCTATCGTGCATGCCCAGTTCAGCACCGGGTAGCGCGAACGGGATCGCGTCGGTGGGCCATGGAGCCGCGTCGGGATCTATGAACACGAACTCTGCGTCCGGATCGATGAAGCGTTTGATCAGCCAGGGTGATGCAACGCGATCGAGGTGCACGTTTTCTCGCGTAACCCATTTCATGGTTTGCCTGTCCTCACAGTTGACTCGCCGCAATGTGTGGTGACCTCGCGACTCGTTGGACCTTCAGTGCGGCAGTTCACGCAGTGGATCCTTTCCGTCCCAGTTCTCGGCTGCCGACGCGACCGCGTCGGATAGCGCCATAAATTGTGCCCCCAGTTTGTGGATCTCGATGGCATGGCCCATCGTGGCTCGACCGTCACAATAGGACACCTCCAGCGGGCCCTGCGTCGCGTGCCAGAAACGCTGCACGCCGAGGGCTTCCAATCGTGCGACCTCGGCATCGGGATCTTCCACCGCGTAACAGATGTGGTTGATGTGGTTGGTGTCGGTGGCGCTGCCGACGAACACGTCCCGAAGACCCGCCGGCGAAACCTCATGCAGCTGCATCAATTCGACGAAGTTGTTATTCCACCTTCCGATGACGGCGGAATGGTCGAGTACGCAGGGTTCACCGTCGTATCGTGCGTCGGGAAATGACATGTGCTTGGCGATCCAGAAAAAGGGCCCGGCCCCGAACATGGTGACCCATCGCCCCACTGCCGCCGAGATATCGTCAACGACATATCCGATGTGGTGAATCGGACGCGATGTAACCGCATCATGCAGCGGTGCGCTCATCGGAGCGCCTCCTTTCTCCTTGACCTGGCTATGTCGTCGCCGAATCTTCGATCTTGAGGATGCCGGCGATCTGTTCCCGCAGGACCGCCTTGTTGACCTTGTGGATGTTGGTCAGCGGCAGTTCGGAGCGGATTTCAAGCCGCTCTGGCCATTTGAACTTCGCGACGCCACGGGCGTGCAAGTGGTCCTTGACCGCTTCGAGGTCGATGCTATCCACGCTGGGTCGAAGAACCAGGAACGCGCACGCCCTTTCGCCGAGCCGATCGTCAGGCATCGCCACGACTGCCGCGCGTTCAATGTCGGGATGGTCCAGTAGCAATTGCTCGACCTCCTCAGCGTTGATCTTCTCACCGCCCCGGTTAATCAAATCCTTGATGCGGTCTTCCAGCCGATAGTAGGAACGGCCGCCATGCTGGATCTCGGTGACGATGTCGCCGGTCCGGTATAGACCGTCGGAGGTGAAGGCGACAGCATTGCGCTCGGGAGCAGCGTAGTAACCGCGGATAGTGTACGGGCCGCGTACGCACAGTTCCCCGGGCCGCCCCGGTGGCAGTGGGTCTTCTGTATCCGGTTTGTGTACCCGAACTTCGTCGTACGCCGATACCGGCGCGCCTTGGGTGCCGTGACGAATCGCCATGGGCGCATTGCGGTCCGAGAACATGCACAGCCCCTCCCCCATGCCGAACATCTGAATCACCTTGCAGGTGTCAGTTTCGAATTCCTCGACCACTGACGGCGGTACGGCGCGGTCGGCCCACGCGATGGTCCGTAGCCTGCTCAGCGCGATCCGGAGTTGCGGATCGGCCTGGATGACGCGGACGATGGGCCGGGTCATGAGCATGTGGGTGATGGTCGTTCGCGAGGCAATACGCAGGAAACTGTCGTTGTCCGGCGGTGAGGTCGCAAAGCATCCGCCGACCGAGTGTGCGGCGTGGAGTGCGCAAATGATTCCGGCATTATGGATCAGAGGAAGCAGATGAAGCGCGACGCTACTCTCAGTGATGTTCATCGCTTCGGCCCACGCCCGCGAGTTGTACCAATACTCGGCGTGAAGTCGCGGAATCAGCTTGGGAACGCTGGTGGTGCCGCCGGACAGTTGCAGCACCGCAACGCTGTCCGGGGACAGCGTCTGCTGAACCTCATCGACGAGCCGGCGCGGATCGTCGCTGCTGGTACTAGGGTCGGCCAATGACTCGAGGGAGACCTCGTCGCGGCGGCTTTGCCCGGTTCCTACGGTCAATTTCACCCGGAGACTGGAATTCGTGTGGGCGACCTCGGTGGCTAGCGCACGAAGATCGTGGCCGGCGAAGCTCGGTTCGAACAGGTGCGCTGCGGGTGTGCACTGCTGCGTTATCGCCCTGATTTCGTGCTGGCGGTGCTGTGCCAGGGTGGCGACCGGCACCAGTCCCGCCTTCAACACCGCGTACCACGCCAACACGGCCCAGGCATGGTTGGTTACCTGAAACAACACTCGCTCGCCGGGCTTGAGGCCAAGACCGAGCAGTCCCGCCGCGATCCGGTTGGTGATTTCGCCCAATTCGGCATAGCTCAGTTGGATGTTCGGATCGACCAGCGCGAGACTGCTGCCGAATCCGTCGATCGACGCCTGTAATTCCTGGGCTATAGTCTGTGAATTCCACAGTCCGGCTGCGCGGTAGCTGTTCACTAACTCCGGCGGGTAGCCCACCACGCCGGGAGCGAGGTCGCTGACGTGAGATGTGGTCATCAGTTTAGGCGCCCTTTGGTCCATTGGGCGATTTCGCGCGCCGCCAGCTGCATACCCGGTTGGTCTCCGGGTGCTAACGGTCGGCCGAAATGATCAGCCCGGATACTACTGTGGCACACATCGTTGGAGGCCGCGGCATCGACGGCGGCGGCGATATCGCTGGGGAACACCGAACTGTCGCCCGTAAATTCAATGATCAACACTGGCACCGTGACGCCGGCCAGCGAGCGCGTAAGAGACGCGTTCGACGACAATCCCGACCAAGTCGACAGCCACGCCTCCGCGGTGGCCAGTCGCCCGAACCCGTTGACTCCGTAGTTCGACACCGACGGCTTGGCGCTGATCACCGAACCGTATGGCCGTTCGGAGGGATCCAGGTGCAGATCCGTACAGCGCAGATCGGCGTCAGTGCGGTAGGTCGTGATAATCGGGGTCAAAACACTCCTACGCCGGTCATCACGGCTGGCGTTGCCGCCCTTGATTTTCGTACGCGCCGCCATCTGCTCGGCGATCAACTCTCGGGCCAGCGCGTCGATACGCGCAACCCGCTCCACCTGTGCGGCACGGTAGCTGGTGACGAAGCTTTCCGAGTAACGCGAACCGCCGTCCTCTGCCGTCGCAAAGCCGTTTGCGGGATCGAACGGATCCAGCTCAGGGTTGACGGAGAACGGATCGCGTTCGTCGGTCACCGATGGATCGATCGCGCCTTGAAGCAGCTTGCCCTGACCCGGGTGCGGGGCGATCAGCACCAAGCCATCCGGAGCGGGCATCGGCGCGTCAGGTAGCTTGGTCGGCGCGCCGCCCGGAGTGCGGACGATGCGCGAACCCGGTTGCGCCTGTGCCTGTTCGGTGTAGTAGGAGTAGAGTCCGCCGCCGCCTGAATGGCCAACCAACACAACGCGGTCGAACCCCTGTTGACGCAGCAACTCCATGCCCGCCGCCACGTCGAGCAGGGTGTTCTCGTGTACCAGCCGTAAGTCATTGCCGACGTCGCGGCCGACCTGCGCCCACACCGCGCACCCCCGCTCCAACAACTCGGGGATGATCGGATGCTGGCGCAGATCCTGGCGTGGATGCATCAGGCAGCAGACTGTCCCCGACGCAGCATGGGCACGGTAGAGGGTGCCCTTGGTGATCTCACCGTCGAACGTGATCAACGTATGTGACGTGATCTGCACGGTGTCGGGCAGCACGGTCGGCCAGAAGTCGATGGCCAGAGCCGCGCGTCCGCGCCCCGAGGGCTGGCGCCCGGCCCGCGGCCGTGATCCGTCATCGGTCAGGTGAGTCATAATCCTTGCCTAGTTCCCATCCGTCATTCGCTCCGCTTTCGCAAGAGCAGCAGCTAATTTCGGCAGTAGAGGTATGGCGCACAGCTGTTCACCTCCGGTCTCGGCCTGTACTTGTGTGACTCGAACCACGACGGCCGGCAGCGCCTCGCCCTCCCGTGTGAATTCAGACCGAAACGTCACGGACCGTTGGCTGCGCCGGTCAATCCACAGCGAGGCGTGCACTCGGTCGTCTAGCCGAAGTGCAGAAGCGTAATCCAGTTCGCAGTGCACGGCGGGCAAACCGTAGCCGTCCCTCAGCGTCTGTGATGTTGCACATCCGACGTCGGCCAACCACGTGGTGACGAGACGCTCCGACCACCGGATCGGCGCGCCGAAGTAAATGACTTGTGCCGCGTCCGTGTCCCCCATCGCGACCCGAA
Organism: Mycobacterium sp. pUA109; assembly: GCF_041287095.1. NCBI lineage: Bacteria > Bacillati > Actinomycetota > Actinomycetes > Mycobacteriales > Mycobacteriaceae > Mycobacterium > Mycobacterium sp. pUA109. The sequence goes on from NZ_JBGGKS010000019.1 coordinate 50,214, forward strand.
ACGATGTGTGCACCAATGCATCAAACTGCACGCCTCCTCGGCCAGAATCAGCCACCTCGGCCTTTCTCCATATCGGTGCCGCAGCCAGAACCCGGGAGGGTCGCTGAATCAGAAGAACGGAACGTCCGGGGGAAGCCCGCACCGCACTCGGCCGTGAAGCTCGGCGTTGGTACTGAACACCAGGAACGAATGCACTGTGAGCGCGTCGATATCGTTGACGATGCGCCCCAACGGGTTCGAGACCTGCAGCGCACTCGCACCAGCGGCCTGTCGGGCGATCTCGACCACTTCGTGACACCGTTTAAAGCACCAGGCCGCATCCGAGCGAATCCGGACTCGACTGGAAGTATCAGCCAGGTTGACCGACACCTCCAGTGCGGTATCGGCAGCGCGCTGCGCATGGAAACGGGCCTCGTCGAGCTTCATAACGGCCTCGTCCATCTGCAGATGCGTCACCACCGCGTCGGACTGTTTGGTGTACGGCGTGTACGTAATCCCGCGATTGTGGATCCGAGAAGCAAAGATCTCCACCGCCGCTGACGCCAGCCCCAGCGGAGCGCCGGTGGCACCCGCGGTAAAGAACGGGATGTTTGGCATGTTGAAATAGCTGTCGGAGCCCAACGACTCGGATTCTGAACCACCCATCGACGAGATGGCAATGGGCTGGACCATGTGCTCGGGCACAAACAAGTCATCAGCGGTCAACGCGTTGGATCCCGAGCCCCGCAATCCCGAAACGTGCCAATCGTCGGCGGCGGTCAGATCAGCACGCCTGACGATGAACATCGCGGGCTCGGGTTCCTCCCCGTCACGGTTGATGAATGACGCCATCAGACCCCAGTTCGCGTGGTGCTGCCCACTGCAAAACCGCCACGTCGCCGACAATAGGTAGCCACCGTCGGTGGGCACCGCCCCGCCAGAGGGCGTGAAATTCGAGCAGGCACGCGGTGGACCGTCCGCATAGACTTCATCGAGCGCGCGGTCCGGGAAGGTGCACATCATGAAGACGCCGCCGTTGTAGATGCTGTTCACCCAGGAAGCGGAAGCGCACCCTTTGGCGAGCTCCTCGCCGATACGGATGAATACATGCAGTGGTACCTGCGATCCGCCGCGGAGCCGAGGCGCCGTCAGGCCGAACATCCCGGCCTCTTCCAGTGCGTCGATGACTTCGTCCGCCGGCCGCGTCAGCTGAGACGCTTCGTCGGCATGCTTGGCCAGCAGCGGAGCCAGCTCTTTTGCCTTGGCGATCAGTCTCGCGCTGGTTTCAGATTCCAGCGCTTGCTGTGGGCTCTGTGCAGCGGTCGTGGTTGTTCCGGACACGTTTCCCTCCAACACATAGCGCTCTAAAAGACCCGCCGTAACCTCCGTCACACTAGGGGTATCCGACGTTGTTGTCAAATAGTCGCCGCCGCCGTAAGCTGGTGTCCGGGCGTTGATTGCGCACTGATTTGTGCTGGCTTCGACGTCCCCCTGGCTACAAGGAGGCAGCGTTGTCACCAATCGGCATTGAGCGCGTTAATTACATTGCCCTCAAAGCGCGGGACCCCGAGTCAGCCGCAGCATTCGCCACCCAGCGACTCGGCTTCAATCTGGCCCACGTCGATCCCGACGGCACCCATTACTTAAGTGCGCACGGTGTCGACAGGTACTCGTTGGTCTACAAACCAAGCGACACCCACGGTCTGCATCACGTCAGCTATCTCGTACACGACGGTGCCACGCTGGAGTCAGCAGCCACTCGGCTGGAGGCCACGGGTGCCACTGTCAGGAAGCTCGACGCCGCGGGATGGGAGGGCAGTCCGGCCATCCGGGTGCTGACCCCGGCGGGTCACTGCCTGGAACTCACGACCGGTGTCAGCACCGAAATCCCGGTGTCCCATCTGATCGAGGCGCCCGACACCGGCGGGCCCGAGCCTGTCGTCGCCGATCATCTCGGCTTGGGCGCCCCCGATTTTGAGGCGGAAGAGGCGTTCATGCTCGAGACGTTGGGGCAGCTGTACTCCAGCCGGATCATGGGTCCCGGCGGAGTTCAGGTGATGGGTTTCCTCCGCTCCCCGGGCCGCTACCTGTATCACGATGTCGTGCTCGTGCGGACGCCGGAGACTGCCCTGCACCACATCCAGTTCAGCATGAAGAACGTTGATGCCTTCTACTCCACCGCCACCGCGTTGCAGGCCAACGACGTGCGGATCGAGTGGGGTCCGCTGCGGCACGGCCCCGGGCACAACATCGCCATGTACTTCCGCGACGCCGAGGGCTACTGGTTCGAGTACTCGGTCGAGGAAGAGATCATCCTGCACGACCCGACCTATGTGCCCCGCACCTGGACGGTTGAAGACCCACACGCCGTTGACGAATGGGACACCGGCGCACCGCCTGCCGAACTGATGGGACCGCCGCCGGCAGATGCACTGCTGGGCGCCTCGCTTGATGAGACCTTCGCGGTCGACAACACCTAACATGCCGCGAGCACGCGACGTGGCGACCAGAGCTATCGAGGAGAAGTCATGAGCTTGGGGACGGTCGGCTTCATCGGCGTCGGGCGGCTGGGCTTGCCGCTAGCAAAGCGATTGCTCGAAGCCGGCCACGCGGTGGCGACCACAAAGCGGGGGCGCAGCCACGAACTCGTCCAAGCCGGTGGTCACATCGGCGGGGACGGGTCACCGCAGGCGGTTGCCGAGGCGTCGGAGGTCATCGTCACCTGCATGCCGTCGGCGTCGGCTTTCGAAGACATCCTCGACGGCCCCGACGGCATCCTGCGGGCCAACCCGGTACCACCGCTCATCGAGGCCAGCACCTTGCCGCTGGAAGTCAAGACAACCGCCCGCAAAAAACTGGTCGCCGCGCAATCCGGCATGCTTGACGCGCCTGTCAGCGGCACGCCCGCAATGGTGGAACGCAAAATAGCGATGATCTACGCCAGCGGGGACCACGATCTCTATCTGCGGCATGAGCCCGTGCTGCAAGCCATGTCACCTCAGGTGACTTACGTCGGTTCATCGCTCAACGGGTCGAAGTACAAGTTCGTCGCCCAATTTCTGGCCACCATTAATGTGACCGCCGCGGTGGAGGCAATGGCATACGCGCAGCGGGCGGGGCTCGACCTGTCCGAAGTCAGCAAGCTGATCGCTGCCAGTCCAGGCGCCACGTCCGGACAATTTCAGATCCGCGCCCCGCTGATCGCCGCCGGTCAGTTCGAGGGGACGCTGGTCACCGTCGACATGACGCTCAAAGACGTTGACCAGGTTCTGCAGTACGGCAAAGAGATCGGCGCGCCGACAGATCTTCTGGCGATCGTAGCGCAGCACTACCGCCGGCTTTCGGATGCCGGAGAGGGTGACGCCGAGCCGGCCAAATTATTCACGACCCTTACGCAAGGACCGACACCATGAGCAGGCCTGCGTACGGCTGGGTGCGAGGTCTCCGCTGGTGAGGCTTGTTCGGATCACGGGGGCCGGTACCGGGCTGATCCTGGAAGTCGGCCACCAACTGCACGTGATCGATATCGTCGCCACCGAGCCCGCACTGCGATCGGAGGCGCCCGAGACTGCCCGCGGGATCCATGCTTTGTTCCAGGATCCCGGGCAGAGCTGGCTTCCCATGATCAGCAATTGGGCCGACGCGCGGGAAACGTTGCGGAAATTGGCCGCAATCGCGATGGACGACATCCGTCAGGACCGCACGCGGCTGCCTATCCACACCTATGAGGAGCTACCGCTGGATCCACCGATCCCAGATCCAGGATCGCGGATCTTCGCAATGGGCGGCAACTTCCCGGCGCACACGTCAACGATGGGTACGCAGATGGACCTACCCGACTCCGTCCTCAACGGCGACGCTGGCAATACCCCTCCGTGGGGCTTCTACGTTATTCCGGGCACGATCGTTGGCACGGAAGCCACGATCACTCCGCCGGCTGGAACGCGATACCTGGACTACGAGGCCGAAGTGGCCGTGGTTCTCGGAGCCGGGAACCACCAGCCCGGGCGCACGGCAGCCTGCATCTGGGGGTATACCGCCTGGAACGATTTCAGCATTCGCGACACCGCCTTGGGTGTTTCACAGACCGACCACGGCCCTTTGACCTGGTCGCTGACCAAAAACTTCCGGACCGGCAACAGCTGCGGACCGTGGATGGTGGTCGACCACCCAGCGGTGGATAACCTGTCGATTTCCTGCAGCGTCAACCAAGAAGTGCGCCAACGTGGGAATACCTCCCAAATGAAATACTCCTTCGGAAGGATCGCCGCGCATGTATCGACGTATATCCCCATAGGTTCCGGCGACATGATTCTGTCTGGGACACCCGGGGGCACCGCGGTGGAGAGTGGACCTGGCGGCCCATTCCTGCGGAACGGCGATCACGTAACCGTTTCGGTAGACGGTATCGACGTGCTGACCAACCGAATCTGCTTCACCGGTTAGCGCAGTGCGTTTGCGATGTCGCCTATCTTCGCCTGCTTGTCCCAGCAGCAAGAAGGGCCGTTGACACCGCCACAGCATGGCGTCACAACTTTTGTCCCATACCAGACCACCACCGACCGTAAACGGAGCCGCAGAGACCTATGGCACGCTTGGACATCATCGGAGGCGGACCCGCTGGCGCGTTCACGGCCCGCCTAGCCGCCCTTCGCTATCCGGACTGGAAGATTCGCCTGTTCGAGCACCTCCCTCCGCATGACACTTTTGGCTTCGGTGTGGGCCTGACCCGAGCACTGCTCAAGGCGGTCGATGACGCCGACCCGACCATCCATCGCCGGCTGCGGGCGGCGACATTTCCCTTCTCATCAGCCGAATTTCACCTCCCTCAGGGAACTGTCAACTTCGGGCGGTCACACACCGGAGCGATCCGTCGCGCCGAGTTGCTGCGCATCCTTCTCGAGGGAGCCGAGGAAGCCGGTGCAGAGGTCCGTATCGGCGCACCCGCTCACGTGGACGACCTTCGGGGCAACGCCGACATCGTCGTCGGGGCAGACGGCCTTTCCAGCAGCACACGCAGTCGGTTCTTGCCGCAATTCAACGCCAGCACCACCATGGGCCGTGGAGTATTCATCTGGTGTGCAGCCGATATCGAGCTGAGCGGTAGCGTTTTCGAACCTGTCGAGACACCGGCGGGAATCTTCGTAGCGCACGCATACCCGTACGCTCAAGGATTGTCGACCTTTGTCATTGAGACCAGCTCAGAGACGATCCGCCGTGCAGGTTTCACTGATCACGAGTGGAAATCCGATGATGAATCCGATGACCGGGCACTGGAATACCTGTCCGACGCGTACTCGACGATGTTGAAGGGCGCGCACTTCTTCGGCAACAGGTCACGCTGGTCGCATTTCACGACCTTGAAATGCCAGAATTGGTCCTACCAAAATGTGGTGCTGCTCGGCGACGCGGCGGCCACGGTCCACCCGTCACTGGGTTCAGGCACCAAAGTCGCCTTGGAAAGCGCCATCGCACTGGTCGAGAGCCTCGCCGCGCTCGAAACTCGCCCGCCAGGCAGAGTGCTGCAAGAGTTCGTCCGCACCCGCCGACCCAGCGTGGCGCGCCTTCAGGAGAGGGCCATGCGCAGCCAGTTGTGGTGGGAATCCTTCCCGGCACGCAAAGATCTATCGCCGTCTCGGATCGCCCTCGCCTACCTCAGCCGATCGGGCGTCGTCTCGCTGGATGGACTGGCTGCGTCAGACCTCGAACTTGCGGTCCAGGCGACAGCTGATTTCGCCAACGTCCCTGCCGCGGCGGTCCCTGTGCGCGAGCTTTCGCAGTGGGTGCTGCACCATGCCTTCTCCAACCACAAGCTCAAACTACCGACGCGGGTACTACCGCCTGCTGACGGCAGCGCCAGCAACGGCACCGTCATGACCATCGACGTGGCCAACGGGGATGCCTGGGGGCCCGATGGTGACGACTATGTCCAGCGCGCCAAAGAGCATGCGCGCAGCGGGGCTCACATTGTTGCGCTCACCGGCGGCACGGGGCGATCCGATCTGATGGATCGGCTTGCGGTTGCCGAGCGCATCCGCTCCGAGACCGACTGCGCGGTAGCGATCCGTGCTCGCGCCGATCAACAGGACCTCGTGGCCGACGGAATCGTGGCCGACCGCGCCGACCTCTTGGAGCTAGACGTCAGCTCATAAGAATCCGACAGACTCGGCACCTACAGGTCGATATTCTTATTGTGCCGCAGCATGTTATCGGGATCCCACTTCGATTTAGCCTCGACCAAGCGACGGTGCTTCGTCGCCGAGCCCCATGCGCCCGAACGCCATTCGGGACCCAAATCGGTTGTCAGGTTGATGTAACAATTGTCGCGCAGGCGTGACCGCAGATCGACGTGTAACTCGTCAGCCCATGTCATGAACTTCTGGTCATCGTTCTCTTCGTCCCATTGAGTAGCGACCTCCCAGAACCAGGTCGCACCCTCGCGGGAGAACGCACACGAGTCCTCCTCGAAGTCCTCAGTGATAGCACCGCCCAGCGACCAGAAGTTCTGCACGGTGCTGGGAGCGGGTGGAGCCGTGCGTGGCGGAGCCGTCGCAGCGTGTTTCACGCCAATGTCGATCGCGGCATCGGAGAGCTGCGACAGATACCCGCCCTTCGTGTACACCCGTCGGCCATAGGGCGCAATCACATCAAGCATGCTGTTGGCCACCGGCCACGGCGTCGGCGCTACCGCGATCGTCGCTGGCGTTCCGCACGCAGCCAGCTCCTTTATCACCGTGTCGGACTGCTCGGGCGAACCGGAGAACACCACAACGAACATCAACACGTCCTGCCCATGCATCTCCGCCGGCACGGGCGGCAGTGGCGGACATTGTGTCAATGCAGCGATTACCGCGAGCTCACGCGGGGCCGTGGGCATGTACTCGCGAAGAGCGCGCATCACCGAGGGAGCCTGATCGTGGGCGTAAGGAATCATCCCCGCCGACACCACCGGCCGCATCGGGCGCGCTTGAAACTCGAAATCGGTGATGATGCCGAAGTTTCCGCCACCACCGCGCAGCGCCCAGAACAGATCGGCGTTCTCGTCCTTGCTCGCCTGCACCACCCGGCCATCGGTAGTGACCACCTCGCAGGAGATGAGGTTGTCGACAGTGGCTCCGTAGCGGCGCATGTTGTAGCCGACGCCCCCGCCGATCGTCAGCCCGGCAACCCCGGTGGTACTCACCGTGCCCGACGGTACTACCAGTCCGTGGTCATTGAGCGCCGGATCCATCTCCCCCAACAACACACCGGCGCCCAGTCGCACGCGTGCCGTCGACTCGTCGACCGTGATGCCTTTGAACGCGGTCAGATCAAGTACCAGCGCACCGTCAGGCATCGCAGTGCCGTCAACACCGTGCCCTCCGGCCCGGACCGCGAGCGAAATATTTTTCTCGGCAGCGAAGCGCACCAGGGTCACCACGTCGGCGGTATCGAGCGCACGAGCGATCGCGGCGGGCTGCCGGTCGGCCATACGGGTGTTGTAAATGGCGCGAGCTTTCACATAATCCTCGCTACCCGGATAAAACACCGGCCCGCGGAAATCCTCCGGGACGGAGTTCAACCTGCCCGACGCCGCTACCGCCATCATCGCTCCTGCCTGTGGCCAACACACCTATTTCCGTAAAGCGCTACACATCACAAATTCGCCGACTCGTGACCCAGCGTTGAATCGAAACCGGGTGAACGAGCCGCGTGTTGTTCATTTTTGCGAGCCTATTCCGGCTCGATACGCAAAACGTCGTCATCAAATTGCGCCACTTTGCCATTGCGTAGTGCACCGATCGAGCTGAACCAGACCGAGCGACGGGCTCCCGCCTTTTTACGCTCGATCGTCAATGAGCGGTCGCTGGCCAATTCGACGTAGTTACCCACGCTCCGAATTCTGGTTGCGCATCGTGAACCTTCATCGATGACCGGCCGGAACTCGGGCACATCGAGAACGTAGAGTTCGACCATCTAGTGGCGCTCCCCGACTAGTTCATCCGCGGTGGCCTGGCTGACGATCAGCTCGGCTTTGCGGACCCACAGCGCCGCCAGCGAAGGCTGTTCGCAGGACTCGACAACATCGACCAAGGCCCGCACCGTCAGCTCAGCGTCGTTATCGTCGACCTTGGTGGTGGCGCGCGTGGGATAGGTGAACTCGACCAGATAGCCGTTGGGATCGTGCGTGTAGATCGATTCGATGGTCTCGTGCTTGACCTGCATCTCAACAGTCCACGAATTGGACTCTAATCGTCGACGGTATTCGTCGAGGTCGCCGACGGAATCGACATGTATCGCCAGGTGGCGCGAATCCTTGAAAAACCCCGGGATCTCCGGGCCGTGCGTGGCATACGCGTCCCCGCTCCGACTGAACCGCTCGACACCGAAGTAATAGAAAAAGGCAATCCGGTCGCCTTGCCCGATATCGAAGAAAAAATGAACAAAGTCGGGATGGTCGGCTGGACCCCAGCCCACCGCGCAAACAGAATGCACGATCGGGAAACCCAAAATGTCGTGGTAGAAGCGGACGGTTGCCGCGGGGTCGAAGGTGGGAAAAGCGGCATGGTCAACGCCGCGGGCCAGGTTCTCTACCCGCCCACCGGCCACGGTGGAGTCGGCCATCGTAGGTCCCCTTCCTCAGCATCGCTGTCCGTCGAGAGTAGCCCCAACATCCTGGCCAGTCAACATTGTCGTCAACTATTGAGCATTGATGTAAACTGGTCGGCGCGGCGGTCGCTGGTTGTGACGGTGACCCCGCCTAGCATGAGGGGATGGCGGAGACGATCGACACGACGGAGACCTTCGACACGACTGATCGGCCAGCCGCGCCGAAATCGGGGGGCAAACAGCGTGCAGCGGTTTCGAGCGCCTCGAGCATGCGGAAAGAACTCGTCGAGAACCAGATGTACGAGACCGCTGCAAAGCTGTTTGCTCGGCGCGGTTTCGCCGGGACGAGCCTGCAGGATATCGCCGACGAGATGGGCATTACGCGGCCCGCCTTGTACTACTACGTGAAAAGTAAAGATGAGTTGCTGACCAAACTCGTCACCGAAATTACTGAGGGGAATACTGCACAGGTCCTCGACGTCGCCACCGACCCGAATCTCGGTCCCGCGGAGAAGCTTTCCCGCATCGCCTACGTAATGGCCCACAACCGCGCCTTGCAACCCACGCGATTCTTATTGCTGGCGCGATCGGAGGCGGAACTCCCCGATGGGTTGGCGGACATTCACGAAAAGACCAAACGCACCATGCTGCGCAACCTCATCGCTGTGATCACCCAGGGCATCGAGGCAGGACAGTTCCGGCCCGTGAATCCCCGATCGGCGGCGCTGGCGGTGATCGGTATGTGTAACTGGGTCGCATGGTGGTTTCACGAGGAAGACAAAGCGACCGCCGATCAAGCCGCGAGCGATATTGCCGACCTCGCGGTGGCCAGCGTCTTGCAGGCCGCTGATCGGATCACCGCCACAACCGGACCGCGGGCGGCGGTGGCTCTGTTGCGTCAGGACCTCGCCTACCTCGAGCGACTTCTCGATACTGAGAGCGATCATCCCAAGCCGAGCGAATAACGACAGCCCACTCGACGGTCAGCGCGACCGGTATCCACCGTTGTTCACAGCGCGCCCGGTGGTGCGCTGATGCCATCGAAGGTGAGGTCGATCACCGCGTCGACTTGGGCTGCGAGGTCGCCGTTATCGTCACGCATCGAATGGTCGAGGGCCAACCAGAAGGCGGCGCCGAACATCGACTGGACAGCGACTTCGACGTCGAAGTCCCGGTGTTCCCACCGATCGAGGTTGAGGCGCGTGGCGTCGATGGCGGCGTCGATCAACGGCCGGATCTGGTCGGCGTAAAACCGGCGCGCATGATCGCGGTCGCCGAAGAGGATCACCCCGAGAGCACCGAACGATTCCACGAACATCTGCAGTAGCGCAGCGAAGAACTCACGTGTCGACTCACGCTGCGTTGCTCCGCCCGGGTCCGAGGGCAAGGTACGGACGGCATCGATCCGGTCACTTAGCAGTTCGTGAACAGGCGCCATGATCGCCTCCTCGAAAAGCTTCTCCTTGGAGTCGAAGTGCTTGTAGATCAACGCGCTGTTGACTCCGGCGGCGTCGGCGACGGACTGGACCCGGGCACCGGCGAGACCCTTGCTGAGGAACTCCGACCGAGCCACTTCCAGTATCTGGCTGCGCCGCTGGTCGCCGGTCAGTCGAGGGGGCTGGGCGTTTGACACGAGTGGTATCGTACCCGAGGTATTAGTCAGTAACTAGTTACCGATAAGAAGTCGGGGAGGCGCGATGCCAGAGCACAATCCGGCCGAGCCGATCACGGGTCGGAGTGTGCGATGAACGGGGCCGTCGACTCCCGGCTTTCTGCGCTGGAGCCGCCATGGTGCCAGGAGATGTTGCGGTCGCACGGCTTTGGGTCGGTGGTCCTGACGACGGTCCGCGCGGAGCCGATGTCGGTCAGCGGAGCGGTAGCGGACATGGCCCGGTTGAGGCTTAGCTACGATCCGCGCCACCCATCGGGTCCCTCCAGTGTGATCGCGAAGATCAGTGCCCGCGAGGGGGTGCGTTTGGCGCTGGATCAGGCGCTGGGGATGCAGGAGCGCGAGATCCGGTTCTACGCCGAGCATGCCGATCAGATGCGGTTGTGCAGCCCACGTTGCCTCGGCGTCGGTGACGGCACGATCACGCCGCTGTTGCTCGAAGACCTCGGTGGACTGCGAGCTGGGGATCAGGCCGCGGGTCTGGCGAAGGAGGATGCCGATCGGCTAATGGATGTTCTTGCTGAGCAGCACGCGGCATTCTGGGAGTCGCCGATGTGCGAGGAGTCGTGGCTGGCATCACCCACTGACGAGGCATACGCCAGTATGGTCGCGCAAGTCGTGAACACTGGCGTCGACGTCCTAGCTGATCGCTACGCCGACCGCGCTCCTGTCGAGGCGATCAAAGCGGTCGAATCACTCGCACCCCGATGGCGCGAGGTGGTCGACGCATGTGCTGCGGGGCCACGCACCGTTGTCCACAACGACTGCCGCTTGGACAACATCTTCTTCGACGACGACGGCACTCCGATCTTCGTCGACTGGCAGTCCGTCGGCGTCAGCCGAGGCATACACGACGTCGCCAATCTTCTGGCCGGAAGCATGAATATCGAGGATCTTCGCCAGCACTGGGAGAGCCTGCTGAGTCGGTACCACCGGCGCCTCTGCGCGCTCGGCGTCACCGACTACGACTGGCAACAGTGCGTAGCCCACTACCGGCAGTCGATCCTGTTTCCGCTTGGGCAGGGAATCGCCCTTGTCGGCGCGCTGAACCGTCACGACGGTCGAGGTCTGACCGATCCAGCGCTGCTTCGCCCCCTCCTGCACTGTCACGATCTGAACGCCTTCGACACCATCGACCAGCTTGCCTAAATCAAGGAGGCATCGTGTTAGAGACCTGTGTGGGTCTGTGGACCAACCGCTACTTCCCAGCCGCTGTCCTTGCAGAGCAGAGCACAGTCTTGCAGGACAGCGGAGTAGTTGACGGCGTGCTGGTGCCGGATCAGCTGGCGGGTTTTCTTCCCCGTCAATTGTGGACCGAGGAAAACACACCCATCGCGTCGATTGTGCGAGACCCGGACTCCGCAATGGATGCGTTCATGGTCGCACCGTACATATACGCGGCGGCCCCACGGCTGAACATGCACCTGACCACCGACAGCATCCGGCGCGCTCCCTCGGAGCTGATCCAGTCGATGCTGACGCTGGCGCATATCACCGAAGGCCACGCCAACTTCCAAATCGGCGGGGGCGAGGTGAAACAGACTCGCCCCTTCGGTCACCCGTACAAGCAGGGCATGTCCCGGATGCGAGACCTGATGCAGATCTATCGACGCGCCGTGGAAACCGACGGCCCGTTCGACTATGCGGGCGAGCGGTGGACGTTCGAGAAAGCGTTCCTCGGCAATGCCAACGAACACCTGCCGACGCTGTGGGGTCTCGGTGGCGGGCCCAGGCTCACCGACTGCTCCACCTCGTTCGCGGACGGCATGGCCTTCACCCTACCGGGCGCATTCTCCAACCCGGATCAAGTCGCCGAGGCTGTCGGCTCGATCCGCAAAGAGGTGGAGCAGAAGGGAAGAGACCCCGAGGCGTTCCGAATCGGCCTGTGGGCAGCGATATTGTTGCACCCCGATCAGAATGTCCTGGAACAAGCCTTCGACAACCCGCTGATCAAGTTCTTCAGCGCCGCGAACGGCCGGGTGGAATCGCGTCAGTGGCAGGAGGAGGGGCTCCCGCTGCCCTTCCCGCCGGGCTGGGCTTACTACAAGGATCTGCTGCCGAACGACACCCCAGACGATCTCGTCGACACCGTTCTTGCCGCGACCACCCGGGAGCACGTCGAACGCTCCTGGTTCGCGGGGAGCCCGGCCGACGTGGCAGCCCAAATGCGGCCGTACTTGGAAGCCGGGATCGACTGGGTCCTCCCCTTCGACTACCTACCTGTCGTCGGTGACCCGGCCGACGCCCCGGCCGCCGTCGGATGGATGGTGGACCTGTGCCGCGAGCTCAAGTCGGCGTCGAAATGACCACTCCCGCCCGGGCCGCCGACCTCAGCACCTACCTCATCTCCGGGGCCGTAAGCGCCCGCCCCAGGGACCGACGATTCGACACCGAGTACCGTACGGTCGCCGAAGGAATCCAGGACGGAGTCGACGCCGACCGTCTCGGATTCCACCGCGCCTTCCTATCCGAGCGCTACGACATTAAGCACGCCGACGTTATTCTCAGCGGCATCGCGGCCCGCACCTCCACAATTCTGCTGGCTACCGGAACCATCGACCCCCAGACCCGCCAGGTGTGGAATATCGCGGCTTTCGGAGCCACCATGCAGGCCTGCTACGGCCCCCGTACGACGATCTGCCTCGGACTCGGCGACGACATGATTTTCAAACGCATGGGGGTGCGCAAAGCCAAGTACCGTGAAATGATCGAGTACGCGCACATGTACCGCGCCCTGTGGCGCGGCGAATCGGTTTCGTATGCCGGCCAGTCCGGATCCTTCGAGAATTTCTCCTTCTCCGAAACCTACGACGGGCCGGCCCCGGAACTGTGGATCGGTTCGTTCGCCAACCTCAAAGGTGCGGAGGCTATCGCCGCTGGATTCGACGGCGTCGTGCTCCCCCCAGTATTCACCCCCCGCGCCACCGAAGCCGCCGTAGCGCGCATCCGTTCAGCTTGCGAGCGGATCGACCGCGACCCCGCCACCGTGCGAATCTGCCAGTCGGTCATAACCGCCCCCGACCTGTCCGAAGAGGAGTTCCGCCAACTCGCGCACGGACGCGCAACGTCGTACTTCGTCTACCCCGGATATGGCGAGAACCTCGCCCGCGTGAACGGGTGGGACGAGAAGGTGGTTCTCGACGTCCGCAACCACCCCATCTTCACCGGGCTGGCGAAGGTCGCGGACATGGAACTCCACCGCCACCAGATGATGGATGCCGCCGGGCTGATCCCCGACGAATGGATGCTCGATTCCTGCGCGTTCGGAACAGCCGACGAATGCGCAGCCAACCTCCAACGATTCGTCGACGCCGGCGCCGACGAGCTCACCACGTATGGCTCGACCCCAGCCCAGAACGCCACGCTTCTCGCGGCGTGGAAGGGCCGCGCCGCCACAGATGCCTAACCCCTGCCCCTCCTCGGGCTCAGAGCCAGAACCTCAAGGCTCCACGGTGATGGCCCGCGTCGGGCATAGTGACCGCGCGGCTTCGACGCTGGCGCGCAATTCCTCGCTGGGCTCGTGGTTGAGCACCCGTACTTGCTCATCGTCGTCGGTAAGCTCGAACACTTCAGGTGCTGCAAGCACACATTGTCCGTGACCCTCGCACCACTCGTAGTTCACCCGGACGTGCACCGTCTCACCCCCGCACCGTGGCCGGAAGGCTGGGAATCGCTGCCGTTTCGGTCCCGCGGAACTCGAATCGAACCGATGCGGGATCTTTGAGTTCGGTGCCCGGAGCACGACGCAGTAGTTCCTCAAGGGCCACCCCCATCTCCATCCTCGCGATCGGAGCAGCCGGGCAACTGTGGATCCCGAATCCAAACGTGAGGTGGCGGCTACGGCGCGATTGCTTTCGCTCCAGCGAGAAGGTGTCGGGCTCGTCGTAGACTTTCGGGTCGCGGTTGGCCGCGGCCCAACACATCAATAATGATTCGCCCTCGGCGATCTCGACATCGTGGACAATCGTCGGTTTGACGGCGCGGCGGAACAGACCGAAAAAGGGCGGGTGCAACCGTAGATTCTCTTCGACGGCAGACCGGATCAAATCGGGCTCGCGGATCAGCCTTGCCCTCGTTTCCGACGAAGACAATACTTCATACAACAAACTGGACATCCCCGCCACGGTCGTGCCGTGACCGGCGACCAGAAAGCTGCTCATCGTCATGGTGAGCTCATCCAGCGTCAGCAAGCGACCGTTGAGTTCGGCGACGGACAGCTCGGTCAGGAAGTCGTCACGGGGGTTCTCCCGCCGGTCCAGCACCTCCTCCACGCCAAGCTGCGCAAGCGCCATGAACGTGGCCGCGGCGCGGTCTTGGTCTCCGAGATGCCCCACCATGTCCAACGTCTTTGCGCGTACTGCAGCACGCTTTTCCGGGGCTAAGCCCAGCAGATGACACAGCGCCAGCAGCGGTAGTTCTTCGGCGAAGTCAGCGACCAGGTCGCAGGTTCCGACCGCCAAGAGTTTGTCGATCTGTTCGACAACATCGGCCCGGAACACCGGCTCCACCCGTATCGCGGTGTCCTGGTTAAGCACTCGACTGAACAGCTCCCGCCACACCGTGTGTTCGGGGGGATCGTGTTCCAGCGGCGGGAACGCGGGGCGCTCGGCGAAAGGCCTAGTAACGCTCGGCGAGGACGCGAACGTCTGCCAGTCGGTATGGGCCGATTTAATATCGTCGTAGTTGAGCAGCAGACGGAAACCGCCCTGTTTGTCGCTGTGCGCGACAGGACACCGCTCCCGCGCATCGGCGAATAACTCGATCGCTTCAGCTGGCGTAGATTCATCGGAGCTGAAGTTGCGTAGCTTTTCGACGAGCTCGGCATTGTCGGGCGTGGCCATTGCGATTCCTCCTTATCAGGAAACTTCCTGGGCTCACAGGTCAAGAGTTAACCGGTGACCAACACAGCGGGAGACACAGATCAGCATCGTCTCGTTGGACGCGCGCTCTTGCGGGCTCAGAAATGAATCGCGGTGATCGGGTTGACCATCGAGCACGTCCACTTCACACGTGCCGCAGGTCCCCTCCTTGCACGAGCAAAGTACGTCAATCCCGGCGTCGGCGGCCACCTCAAGAACGGACCTGCCCGGTGGTACCAACAACGTCACATCGGATTCGGCGCAATAGACTTCGAACGGCTCGTCCGTCCTGAGCGTTGCGACGGCACGCGGCGCAAAGCGCTCCGTGTGCAACGAGATGTCGTCACGCCGTGATGCGAGGTCTTCGACTGCGGCGATCAGCGGTTCTGGCCCACAGCAATACACCGCCGTCTGCGGCGCGACGCGGTCCAGGACCACAGCGATATCGAGCAGCCCGCGCTCATTCTCGGGGCAAACCTCGACGCGGCTCCCGTAGTGCGCGAGGGTTTCCAGAAACGGCATGGATGCGCGAGTCCGCCCTCCGTACAGCAAGTTCCACGAGAGGCCGTCCCGGGCGACAGCTGCGATCATCGGTAACAGCGGAGTAATCCCGATCCCGCCCGCGATAAACAAGTATCGTGATCGAGTGATGAGGGGAAATGCGTTGCGAGGACCCCTGACCCTCACACGGGCGCCCGCTGCCATGTGGCAGTGCAAATACACCGAACCCCCACGACCGTCCGGATCCCTTCTCACCGCGACCCGCCAGCGTTGACGATCCCGAGGTTCCCCACACAGTGAGTACTGCCGGACCATCGAATTGTCGAGGAGCACGTCGATGTGGGCGCCCGGTTCCCACGCAGGAAGTGGATGCCCGTCTGGATCCACCAACGTCAACGACACAACATCATCGGCGATGTAGCCAAGTTGATCCACCGTAAGCGTGAGATCTACTTCGCTGGGTTGTGGTCCAGAATCACCGACAGCGACTCGCGACACCGGCATCACGTTCATCAAACAGCATAGTAAACTATTCTACGTTGATGTATCAAGAGCTGGGAGGTCACGCCCCTTGTAGCATCTTGCGGCATATCGGCAGCCACAACGCCCGAGGGAGACGGGCGGCAATCGACGCGAAAACCCGTGCGGAAAGCAGCGGCACGACAGTACGCCGCCCGTCGGCAAGGGCATCCAGGCCGGCCGTCGCGCACTGCCGCGGGGTCGCGGTGAGGAACGCGGGTTGGCGTTTTGCTTGTTCCGCGCCGTCAGCGATTTCGGAGAACTCGGTGGAGACACTGGCCGGGCACATCGCGGTCACGGTGACGCCGAAGGGTTTGAGCTCGCAGTGCAGGGCTTGCGCGATCGAGGTGATCGCCGCCTTGGTAGCGGCGTACGGCGCGAAGTTGGGCATCGGTTGGTTTCCGGCCATCGAAGAGACGAACAACAACGCGCCGGAGCGCCGCTCGACCATCGCCGGCGTCAGCAAGCGGGCCAACGCAACGGTGGATTCGACGTTGGTCCGCATCATCAAGGTGATGCGGTCGGGGTCGTTGCCAAGAAACGGCCCGACCATCCCAAATCCTGCGCACAGCACCAGTACGTCGAGCGCGAGACCCAGCTCGCCCAGCTCGCGCAGCATCCGGACGCGGTCGTCCGGGTCGGCCAGGTCGCAGGGCAGCACCTCGGCGCGGCGCTGATGCTTGTCGCGCACCTCGGTGGCCAGATTCTCCAGGCGGTCGCGGCGGCGTGCGACCAAGACGACATCATGGCCGCGGGTTGCGAGTTCGCGGACCAACTCCTCTCCTATGCCCGAGGAGGCTCCGGTGACCAGCGCAGCGTGGCCGGGCCGGGGTGCGGGAATAGCCATGGTCTAGTCCAATACGTCCGCGGCGCCGGTGGCGTGGACTAGATCAGCCGTGTCTCGCATCAGTCGCGCCCACATCGCGTCCCCCCGCTCCGTCCGCTCCAGCGTCATCGACATCGCGACGCCGAGCAGGAACGGGTAGAGCGCGGCGCGACGATAGCCCTCCCAACAGTCGTCCAGCGAGAAGCCTTCGACCCCGGCGGACCGCAAGCCCTCGTGGTAGCGACGGAGCAAATCACGCTCGTGAGCACGCCGCTCGGCCGGGCTGACACAGGCGCCCAAGAAGATCGCCACATCGACCAGCGGCGGAGCGAGCCGGGCTGCCTGCCAGTCGATGATGGATATTGGCGGAGCAGCCGGATCGACGCCGAACATGACGTTGTCCAGCCGATAGTCACCGTGAGCCACCACGAATGGGCGCTTCCACGCCTTCGTGGTGTAAAGCGAGGCTTTCGGCGCCAACTGCTTGACCAGGTCGATGTGCTCAGGCTCAAGGCGATCCGCGAAGCGTTCCAGGAACGGCCCAAGCGCGGCGGGGACGGCAGCGAAGAGCATCTCGGTGCGCGCGGCGTCGGCTATCCACTTGCGGCCGAGCAATTCAGGGTGGTCCCAGCTTGACGACTGCAGCTTGACCAACTCCATCACCGCGAGCCGGGCGTGTTCCAGTGAGCAGCCGACGACCATGTCACCGACCACCGAACCGGGTGATAGGTTGTCGATGACCAGGGTGAACCTGCCGGTTTGCGGCTCCAAGCCGCCCCAATGCATGCGCGGGACCTGAACCGTCACAAGTGGCTCAATCTCCTGGTAGAAGCGGACCTCGGCTTCGTACACACCCATCGCGGCGCCCAGATGGCGACTGCTGGCGTCCTGCGACGGCAGCTTCACGATGAGCGAAGCCGGGCCACCTTCAGCATCGTATTCCAGGTCGGCCCGCACGACCAGACCGAGCTGGCCGGTGCCGACCAATTCGGTCTTCGCCGACGTCACGCTGACCTCCTCGCCGATCGTGCCGCCTTCGCAAAGCGCACCGGTGAACCACTCCGGGGTTAGGTCCCCCACGGTGTCGACGATGTGTGTCATACCGGCCTCCTCTCAGCCGAGTTGGAGTGTGAAACCCACAGCGGGGTGACCGTTTCCGGGTCGCATTGCTCGTCGACAATCCATTTCACCATCCGCCGCATCGGCTCAAGCCCGTCTTGTGGCAGCGTCACGTCCGGGTCGGCGGCGTAGCCGAGTGACACCAGCCGCTGTGCTCCGTGCAGCGCGAGCACATCACGCAGCGTCGCCTTCAGCGACTCCGGGTAGATCCCGATCGTCTGGGTGTAGGCGTTGACGTAGGCGACGGCGTCCAGCGGGTCTTCAATCGGGACCAGGTTGGCTACCCGGCCGGAGAGTGAGCGGTGGAAATCCACCGGCTCGTCCAGCTGCGAACAGATGACCGCGCCCTCACCGTCACGCCCGCCGTAGACCCGATACCACTCGGGGCTGGCGCGCAACGCGTCCATGCTGCCACGCAGCTCGGGGTCAAAGGTCTTGGCGGGTGTGCTCAGCATTTCGGGCAAGCGCTGCAGCTGCTGATAAACAGCCTCGCCGAGAGTGTTGAGCCGGTCCAGGCCGTCCGGTGCGAGCCCAGAAGCCACGTATACCACCCGCGCGTTGACGCAGCCCAGTTGATTGAGCGCCCCGATGTCGGTGGCCAGCCGCAGCGCTACCTCTTGGACACTCTGCTCCGACGCGAACGCTTCCGGCCCGATGATGGTGGCGCTGCGTTTAGGGTCCAGCGTGATCAGCTCGAGCCCGGGTTGGACGTAGCGCAACACGTGAGTGACCGAGGCGAACCCGCCCCAGGCGATGATCTTCTCGATGTTGGCCGGTTGGCACAGCGCGGTCTCCACCTCCGTATCGCCGCCCTTCCAGTACACCACCGAAAGGTGCCGGGTGATCGGATGGTCGGGCGCCATCTCGGCCATAGTCCGCGCGATGGCCAGCGCCGTCAGCGGGTCGTTGGACGGCGTCTTGACCACCGCGTCGGACCGGGCCACCGCATTGCGCACGATAGACAACGCCGCGATGATC
Source organism: Mycobacterium sp. pUA109 (assembly GCF_041287095.1). NCBI lineage: Bacteria > Bacillati > Actinomycetota > Actinomycetes > Mycobacteriales > Mycobacteriaceae > Mycobacterium > Mycobacterium sp. pUA109. The sequence goes on from NZ_JBGGKS010000019.1 coordinate 69,253, forward strand.
GGGCTGTTGCCGGCGATGATGTGCAGCGTGCGAGCACCCATCGCACGGATGCTCACCGTCCGCCCGTCGGCCATCGTCCGCTCGACCCAGCCCGCCAAGTGGGGCACGCCAATCGTCGCCTCGGCGAGCTGGCGCACCGCATCCGCGTCAAACAGCGCGGGGAGCTGCTGGAACGACGCGCGAACCAGCGGGATAGTCATGTCGGACCACTGAGCCGAGTGCTCCAGCGCCTGCTGCAGGTGCGCGTTCGAATCGAGCACGAGGTGCCGACCAAGCTCGTCGAGGTAGTCGACGATCTCCGAGAAGGGCAGCCGATGCACATCCGATAGCTTGCGGGGGTCGCGCAAGGGCAGCCGGTGAACTACCCGGTTCGGGTCGGGCGCCTGGAAACTCGCCATACCACCCCGACCCTCGAACGTGACCAGCTCATCATGCAGAGTCTCGCCACGTACGTACGCCGGAATGGCCAGCTCCGACGTTCGGGTAGCACGTGCTGTGGCGGTCATCAGGCAAGCCTCTCGTTAAGGAATTCCAGCGCGGCCCGATGGGCATCCTCCGACGCCACGCAGGTGATCTTGTCGTCACCGCCGTGCTTCTCACTGAACCGCTCGATGCGCCGATCCAAGTGCGGGGTGGTCCGCCCGCAGCCGCACGCAGCGAAGCGAGCGGAAACCTCATCACCGGTGATGTATCCGCCCCAGTAACTTGAAGCCAACAGGTCGAACACCGCCGCACGACCGGTCTGCTCCCCCTCCCTGGGCAGCACCCTTCCGTCCACGGGGTCCAACACGAACGGGATGATCCACGGCTCAAAGTGATATCTGCCGCGCTCACACATCTTGTTCATCGCGGTGATCTCGGACATCACATACATGTGCTGGATATGGTCAACACCGGTGAACTTGCGGACGGTCTGCTCCCAGTCGTCGGGGACGACCGCACCCTTCGCCCCGCCGCCGGTGCTCACCAGCGAATCGGGCGCGAAGACATCGGAAATGCCCGTGCTCAACGCGGCTTCGGCAATCGAATAAAGCACGTTCCAGGTCGCCAGCAACCACACCCGCTCACCACGCAACCGCTCCACGATCTGGTCGACGAACCTTGGCATCGTCTCGGCCATTTCACGTTGCTCACGCTCGAACTGCTCCTTGCGTGCACTCAGCGCTGGATTGATCTCGAGCTGGTCGACCTCGCCGCGGGCGGCAGCCGCCCGCAGCCGGCCGGCGAGGAACATCGAGTCGGAACTCATCCGGCCGGGACGCAGCGCATGCAGCCGCTCCTCGGACCCTAGTAAGTGCGGTAATCCCATCTGCGGCGCGCGCAAGATCGCGCTGCGACCGTACCGGTAGAGCGGCCACACCAGGTTGAAGTACTCGCCGTCGTGTCGACCGCCCGCCCCAGCCGGATCGGAGTACTGGAACAGTCCGCAGCGGGCGGCGGCGAACATCTGATCCCATTCACCCAGCCCACGTGGCAGGAAGGACATCATCCCGGCGGTGCCGGAGGTGTGCGCCACCCGCAACGGAGTCTGGGCGTCCAGCACGTCCAGCCACGAATCGATGCTGTCGCATCGGCTCACGTCGATCGCGCTTAGGTCATGGGTGGTTAGCCGATCCAGCCACCGGGTCAGCGCGGTGAACTGGTTCTTTACCAGCAGCGAGACCGGATACGACTTGTATACCGAGTGCTGGAATAGGAGCGGCACTACGTCGTTAAGGCATTCGATGGCGGTGATATGGGTCTCGGCGGCCATCGTGGTCAGGGTGGGGATCGCATCGCGCAACTGCTCGAAGCGCATCCGCAGCGCCGCCAACTGCAACGCGCCGAGCTCCTCGGCCGGCAAGTGCTGCATGGCGTACCAGGAATGGCCGAAGAATTCGGCTGGCGTGTCGGCAAAAGCCCGAACATCTGCCGCCGAGGGCGGAATCGCAACAGCGGACATCGTCACCGAATTCCTCCTCGTCGACACTTCACCGTATGGCGTACGGAGATCCGTTGGTCTGAACCGTAAGCTGTACGGTGGTGATGTGTCAACGGCTTCAGGGACCTCAAACCGGGCGAGACGACCGGGCCCGCGTCCACGCTTTACCCGAGCCGAAGTCCTCCGCACCGCATTACGCCTGATCGACAATGGCGAGCCGGGAATGTTCAGTATGCGCCAGCTCGCCGACGAGATGGGAATGGGCGTCATGACGCTCTACGGGTATGTGCGCAACAAAGAAGAGCTCTATGAACAGGTGACGGCACTCGCGTTCGACGAAGTTCCAGCGCCGCCGACGAGCAGCGGACTGTGGTACGAGCGGGTCGGCGACGCGGTGCGTGAGCTGCACACCATCTGCCAGCGCCACCCGAACCTGGTGACCATCGCCCTCACCGATGACAAGCTCAAACCCGGCCTGTTCCATCGCCGCGAACTCATCCTCACCGCGCTACACGACGCGGGCTTTTCGTCCGAGAAAGCCCTGCACGCACTTGGCGTGCTTACCAGTTACGCACTCGGATTCGCCGTCGCCCAGGGATCACCGGCTTTACGCCAGCTTCCCTTGGAAATCCGCCACAAGCACGCGGAGGGATTTCCGGGTCTGAGCGCAGACGCCGCGAACTATGCGGCGCACCTGGACCCGGCCGCTTTCGAGTACGGGCTGAGCCTCATCATCCGCGGCCTTCGCGCTGACCTTTGACGCCGACCGAGCGCGGCCAGTGACTGGGGATCTTGCTTCCTCGGTGGCCCGCATCCGGCGGGCTGATCACCCCGGCGTTATCATCAGCTGATGGTCAGCGGGACAGGGAACGGCTCGTCTCCAACCGTCTCTCCCGCGGGCCGTGATGCCACCGGCGATTCGAAGGCGGCGCAGACACGCACCCGAATTCTTGACGCAGCGGCGCACGTGCTGAGCACAAAGGGCTATGCCGGCCTTCGCCTGAATGCCGTAGCCGCACACGCCGACCTACAGACACCGGCCATCTACTACTACTATCCATCCCGCGACGATCTCATCGAAGAAGTCATGTGGGTTGGGATCGCCGATATCCGCAAGCACGTCGCTGCGGTGCTTGACGCCTTACCCCCCGATGCCACCGCGATGGACCGCCTACTCGCAGCCGTCGAAGCGCACTTGCGTCACGCACTCGAGATATCCGACTACGCAACCGCTTCCATTCGAAACGCGGGACAGGTGCCGCTGAAGATCCGCAAGCGCCAGATTGAGGAGGAGGAGCGCTATGGCGAGATTTGGCGCAGGATCATCAACGACTTGGCCCGCTCCGGCGAACTCCGCGCCGACTTCGATCTTTACATCGCGCAAATGCTGGTTCTCGGCATGCTGAACTGGGCCCTTGAGTGGTGGGATCCGCACCGCGGCTTACCGGAGGTAGTGGTCGCCAACGCCCAGTCGTTCGTCCGTCACGCACTCGGTGAGCACGCATAGCGTCGCGGGTCAGCATCGAAGATGATCATGTGCCCGACAACGGGGCAGGTCGATGGGTGGCGATGATCTTGTCGACCACCAGTCTGGCGGTTTCAGCGCAGGCTGTGGTGCCGCCGTTGGCGTATTCCTTCACGCCGTCGCCGACATTCCACAACCCCGCGAACGGTGTTTCGTGTGGAAGGTCGAACCCCGCTACGGCCCGCTGTGGCGGCCAATCGTCACGCGTGACCGCAACGTTCAATATTCTTGCGCGGTCATTGAATCGATCGATCTGATCCTGCAGATCCTGCAGCAGGAGCTCTGTTTCGGCGACCTCGTCGAAATCGCCGAGAGACGGCTTTGGCACGGAGGTGCCGACGTAGAGATTCCAGCCGTCGGGGGCCATCTCAGGGCAGGTGTCGGTGAAATTGGCGATGTAGGCTAGCCTTCGCGACTTGGCAAAGCTGAGCATGCCCGGAACGTCGATCAGCCGCTCCCGGCTGGCGAAGTTCACTGAGATCATCGAGGTGGGGCGGTCACCCCGTTGCACCAGTTCCAGATAGTCATTCGGCACAGCGTCCTCACCGAGCAATGCGACAGTGGCCGCCGGACCCACATCACTGACCACAACCGGCGTTGCAATGGCTATCGTCTCGCCGTTACGCAGCACTTCGACGCCGGTTACCGCACCGTTGTCGGAGATGATCTTGACCGCGGGAGTGGACAACCAGACCCTGCCCCCGCGTGACTCAACGACTTCCGACAGAGCCCGCCACAGGCCAATCGTTCCCTCCGGATGGAAACCGAACCGCTTGAACGCGCTCTTTCGGGTGAAGTAGGTCAGGAACACCCGCGCCGGTAAGTCCTCAGACCCCACCGCGAACACCGACGCACACATATTACGGAAGATTCCGTGTACACCCTCGTTTTTCGTGTATTTGGCTACCCATTGCTCGGTGGAGAGCTCGTCGGTGGGCAGGCCGGAATCGTCGCGTGCAGCACCGATCCCCTTGACCAATTTCGCCCCCTGGCGAGTGAGCTTGCTCAGCAGAAATCCCCAACCGCCTCCGGTGACGTCCACATCTTTGCCCGCGATGCGGTACAGGATCGGTGGTTTGGGCTCGCGGACGTCGAACGGCGCGCCCACCTCTTCAAAGGTCTGCTGGGTTATCCCGCCAACCTCGATGACGATGGCACCGTTGTTGACCTTGAATCCGTCGATGTCGTCGGTGGATGCCCGCCCGCCGACTTTGTCGAAGCGCTCGACGACCAGGGTGCGGTAACCGTGGTGGGCCAAGCGGGCCGCTGTGAACAGGCCCCCCGCTCCAGCGCCTATGACGACGGCGTCAAACTGCTGTTCTGTGCTCATCTGCTATCACCTTCGTCGGTTAGTAGGAGCGGGGCAGACCTAACGAAGTCTGCGCAATGAAGTTCAGGGTCATCTCACGGCTGACGGGCGCGGTACGCATCAACCGGGTTACGAACCAGAGTTCGGATAGCCCGTATTCGTTGGAAAGCCCGTTGCCGCCGTGGGTTTGGATGGCTTGGTCCAGAGCTTTCAGCGCTGCTTCCGACGCAGCGAACTTCGCGATGTTGGCGGCTTCGCCGGCCGGCTGGCCGGCATCGAACATTTCGGCGCTGCGTGCCGTCGCCATCCGACTGAGCTCGACGGCGATGTGGGCTTCCGCCAGCGGATGGGCGACACCCTGATGCGCCCCGATCGGTGTGGACCAGACACAACGCTGCTTGGCGTACGCGCACGCCTTGTCGATGGCGTATCTACCAATGCCGCCGCACAACGCGCCTACGAGAATTCGTTCCGGGTTCAGCCCGTCGAACACTTGCCGCAATCCGTTGCCGGCCACACCGATCAGCGCCTCCTCACCGACCTGGACTTGATCTAGGTAGACAAGGAATTGCTTGTCGGGCGACACGATCGACGTATCGATAGGCCGGTAGGTCAAGCCAGGGCTGTCGGTGGGCACCACGAACAGTGACAGCGCGTTGTTCTCCGGCGTCGACTGATCGGCATCGCGGGCCACGATCAGGATCGCACTGGCTTGGTCCACGGCCGAGATGTAGTATTTGCTCCCCGTAATCGTCCAGCCGGCCCCGGTCCTCCGCGCGGTCGTCTTGAGGTTGTGGCTGTTGGATCCGGCATCGGGTTCGGTCAGACCAAATGCCATTTTCTTGCTCCCGTCGGCGATCGAGGGCAGCCACTGCTGCTTCAGCGAAACCGACCCGTGTTGGGACAAGATGTTGCCGCAGATCGCCGGTGAGATGACCCAGATGAGCAACGGCATGCCGTGGGCGGCCAGCTCCTCGACGACGACGACTGCTTCGGCCATTCCTCCTCCCCCGCCGCCATACTCCTCGGGCAGGTGCAGTCCCAGCAGTCCCGCGGTACCCAGGTCCGACCAGAGCTCCTCGATCCCCTCCCCGGTGCGGCCGCGCTGCAGGAAGTAGTGCGGCCCGTAACGCTCAGCAATACCGGCCACACTGTCCCGGACCGCCCGGTGTTCGACGGAATCGTTGATCAATCCGGCCATGCTTTATCTTCCTGTGAAACTGGGCTGGCGTTTTGCCGCGAATGCGGCCAGCGCATTGGCCGCGTCAGCGGTGTCCCCGGTGATCTCGAGCGCTTCGGTCTCGGCGTGTAATTGTGTCGATAGGTCGTTGTTCCACGAGTCCCGTAGCAGAGCACGCATTTTCGCGAACCCCCTGGTGGGTCCGTGGGCAAGTTCGTTCGCCAGCGCGACGGCTCGGTCACGGAGTTCGTCGGCGGCCACGATCTCGTTGATCAGTCCCCACTCAAGCGCCTCGGCCGCCTCGATCGGCGTATTGCGCAGATAAGCCTGCGCCGCCCGCCGCGGCCCGACCAGACGCGGCAGGTGCCAGGTGCCGCCACCGTCACCGGATAAACCCAGCCCCGCGAAAGCGGTCACGAATCGGGTGCCCTCGGCCGCCAACACCAGGTCTGCCGCATAGACATAGCCCAGGCCGCCACCGGCGACGGCACCGTGTGCGGCGGTCACGATCGGGGCATCGATGTGGCTCAGCACGCGAAACGCCTCGTGGAACCGAGTGGTCATCTGCCTGAACAGATCACCCAGGTCGGCCGGGCGCCGTTGCCGGAAATAGTCGATGTCGCCGCCGACGGTCAAGGCGGGCCCGTTCCCGCAGATCAGCACCGCGCGCACGGAGTGATCGGCGGCGATCCGGCGAGCGATCTCCAAGGTCTCCTGCGCGACTTGTAGGTTGATGGCATTGCGGGCATCGGGCCGGTTCAGGCAGACGGTGGCCACACCGTCGGCCACCGAGTAGTCGATCGTTTCCGGTGCAGCGTCGGCGCCCAGGGCTTCCACCCAGGCGGCGCTGTCGGTCAATTGGTCCAGTGACGTGATCCGCCCGTCGGACGCGAAACCGATCACATGAATGAATGCCGCATCGAGCCGCCGTCCCGACACCCGCGCGCTGCCACGGTACCGGCCCGCGACGAAGAGCCTGCCGTCATCGAGTATTTTGAATTCCTCGGCCCGCGCTTCCACCCGGTAGTGACGGCCGATCCGCCACCACACATCGGCCTGCATGGCTTCCGCCCCGAGATGCTCACCGCCCATGTCCAGCGGTAGCCCCTCGGTGACATGACCGACGAAGTCCGGATGCAGCAGCGACAGCACACGATCTCGGTCGCCGGCAGCCAGCGCACGATAGAGCTGCTGCGCCGCCGCCAATTCCGACTCGTAGCGGCTATCCGACATAGCGGATGATGGATTCCACGACGGCAGCGGGCTTCTGAGCTCCGTCAGCCTCGACGGTGGTCACCAAGGTGGCCTGCACGGCACCGTCCAGCTTTGCGATATCGGCGATCTCGGAGCGGGCGCGCACTCTGGCACCGACGGGAACCGGCGTGATGAAGCGGACCTTGTTGAAGCCGTAATTGATCGCCATCGTGATGTTGTCGACGCGGTACAGCTGGTGCATGAAATGCGGCAACAGCGACAGCGTCAGCAGGCCATGGGCGATGGTGCCACCGAAGGGACCGTCGGCGGCCCGGTCGGGGTCAACGTGAATCCACTGATGATCGTCGGTGGCATCGGCGAACAAGTTCACACGGTCCTGCCCAACCTCCAGCCAATCGGTCGGCCCCAGTTGCTCGCCTTGGGCATCGGCCAACTCGGTGAGATCTGTGAATACCTTCATCCTCTACTCCTCTTGATCCGCAACCCCACGATGGGGGTGACGCATAGTGCGATGTCCGCGTGACGATTCGGCCAACGTCACTCCTTGAGTTGTACGGCAGCAGATGTCAGCAAGCCGGCAATCGACTCGTCGAGCATGTCACAGTCGATCACACCGCGATCATCCATCGACCCCATCCGATATCTCATGACCACAGCCTGAGCCAAACTCGCCTGGCGCCATTGCGTGAATCCTCGGTAGTAGCTGAGCCGGTCGAGTTCGAAACCTGTTTCGTTACGGTATATCTCGATCATCTTCGACGGTGTCGGAAATCCGTCCGCGTGGGCGGGGGCATACCGCGATAACGGCGAGTCGTCGACGGACCGCCAATCCTCGAGCAGCCAAGCGAGGTCGACCAATGGGTCACCCACCGTAGCGTGTTCCCAGTCCAATACCGCAGAGACGCGGCCACCGCACACCAACAGGTTGGACAGCCGGAAATCACCGTGCATGATCACGGCCGGGTTCTGCGGATGCGGCAGGCGTTCGATCAGTCTCGACCGGACGGCACGCCACCCGGCGTCATGGATACACCCCGATCCCACCCGCAACCAGACATCACTGACTTGACCGATCTGACGGTGCAGGGAGGGAGATTCGGAGATGGCGCGGCGCAGCAGCGCCGGGTCGAGCCGGTGCAGCCGGGCCAGGGTCGCGATCACGTCGACGCCGATCTGGTAGCGCCGGCCCGGATCGGTGAGTTGGGTATCGTCCTCGAGCACCCCGCCAGCCATTCGCTGCATGACAAAAAACGACCCGCCGCCGCGGGACTCCCCGATGCCGATGATTCTGGGCACCGGGATGCCGCTGTTCGCCAGGGCCGCGATGGTCCCCGCTTCCCGCGCCACCGCCCGCGCGTTGGCCGCCTCGTCGCCCGGCAGTGGTTCGCGCAGCACCCACTGCCGCCCCTCGCCGTCGGCCACGATCGAGGTGACGTTCGACTGGCCTGCGCCAACACGCCCGATCACGACCGGAGTACAGACACGTTCACCGTTTCCGATCAGCCAGGAGGCCAGCGCGCGAGGCCGCGTCGACATCAACCTGGGCGACGGCGAGCGACGAGGTCGCACCGAAACACCGGTCGCCATGACGCCCTGCCCCTTCACCACACCCAACCGTTAAAATGCCGTCCGAACCCCAGTTTTTAATCTATTGGATCAGATGTTACCGCAGATAACTCGGTTATTATAGAATTTTTCTAGTAGCAATTAAGTTCAGTCTCCGGGCCGCCGGGCCGCCGGGCCGCCCTCGGCGACCCGGCAGTGAGCTGCTCAATGAGCTTGAATTTCTGCACTTTGCCCGTGGGCGTGGTGGGGAGATCCTCCGCCCGGTAGAACACCACCCGTTTGGGGACCTTGAACGCAGCCAACCTCGCGCGACAGATCGCGATGACATCATCCTCGGTCAGGGCCGCAGTTGGTGCGGGCACCACCACGACACAGCCGATCTCGCCCCATCGATCATCGACCAGGCCGACGGCGAACACCTGGCTGATCTCATCGTGAGCGGCCAGCAGGTCCTCGATCTCCTTGGGCATCACCAGCTCGCCGCCGCTCTTGTACAACTCCTTGCTGCGCCCGGTCACCTCCAGGTAGCCGTCGTCGCGAACACGACCGAGGTCACCGGAGAACAGCCAGCCGTCCCGCAACGTCGCCGCGGTTTGCCCGGGTTGATTCCAATAGCCCAGCATCGCCGTCGGCCCCGAGGAGACCAACTCCCCCTCCTCGCCCGGTGCACAATCCTTCCCGCTGGCAGAGTCCACCGTCTTGTACAGCACCAAGGAATCGCTCCCCGGAACAGCCGCGGCACCGGCGAGTTTCGGCCTTCCCACCGTCTCCGATGTCAGCGACAATGGATCCTCGGGCAAAGTCAGCGTCATCGCCCCGCCACATTCGGTCATCCCGTACCCGGTCACGATCTCACTGACGCCGAATTCATCCTCGATCTGTCGCCACAACCAGATTGGCGCGGGCGCGGATCCGCAGAGGATCGCTCGCAACGAGGAGAGGTCATAGTCCCTGCGGGTGGCGCACTCGAGCATCGCTACGGCCATGGTCGGCACACACAGGATATCGGTGGCGCGGTGCCGTTGAATGCCCGCGAAGTAGCCGTCGGCGCTGAACGCCGTCTGCGGAATGATCGCACCACCCACGAACATGACCGAGAGGAGACCTTCGATGTAGCCGAACATGTGGTAGCAGGGCAACGAAAACAGAATTCGCCGACCATCTTCATAAGCTCGGGTCAACGCGGAAGCATAGGCGGTCCGCAACACCGCATCATGCGACGTCACCACTCCCTTGGGCGATCCCGTGGTCCCCGAGGTATACAACATATCCCCGGGGTCGTCGGGGTCCAGCTCCACACCCGCGCTGGCACCGCGATTCTCATCACCAATCGCGGCGAGGTCGTCAATCGTCAGGCAACCCGGCCGGGCCCGACCTTCGACATTGAGCTGCACCACTGTCGGCTCCACGGATGTCGCCGGCGAATCCCACCCGGGTATGATGGCGTCGAGCATCGACGGATAATCGAGGCCCCGAAAACCGGTCATGGTGACCAGCACTCGGCACCCCGAGTCCGTGAGCACGTACCGCAACTCATCGTACCGGTAGAGGTAGTTGAACGGAACGGCGATGGCCCCTACTCGCGCGATCGCAAACTTCACGGCAGCGAACTCGGGGTGATTGGCCATCACCATGCCGACCCGGTCACCGCGCCGAACCCCGAGCACCATCAGACCGTCGGCGAGCCTCCGCGATTGCGTGGCGACGTCGGCGTAGCTGTGTTCGCCCTCGTCGGTGAGCACCAGTGGCCGATCGGCGTAGCGGCTGGCGCAGTCGTCGAGCCAGCCGGCCAAAGTATGCCGATGCCAGGCCGGAAAGCGGTCGCGCAGCTGGCTTCGGCGCCAGGCGATACCGGTTTCCATCACAGCTCGGGGAGTTCGTCGGCCAAGATCGCCTCGCGCAACTCGAACTTACGCACCTTCCCTGTCTGCGTCACCGGCAGTCCGCCGGCCACGAACCACCGGCTCGGAACCTTGAACCGAGCCAGCCGGGCGCGGGCGTGGTCAACCAACCGTTGTTTCAGGTCCGGACCCACCTCAACCCGCAGGCGGATCACCGCAACAACGACCTCTCCCAGACGCTCGTCCGGAAGCCCGACCACCGCCACCTCGACAATCGATTCATGTTCGACCACAACGGATTCGATCTCGGCCGGGGCGATGTTCTCGCCGCCACGAATAATGAGTTCCTTGAGCCGCCCGGTGACGGTGAGATACCCCCGAGAGTCCATTGTCCCGAGGTCTCCGGTGTGGACGAATCCGTCTTCGTCAACCGCGCGCAATGTCGCCTCGGGGTCGTGCAGATACCCCAGGAACTGTTGGTATCCCCTGGCGCAGATCTCCCCCTGTTGGCCGACCGCGACCGTCTCGTTGGTGCCCGGATCGACGATCTTGCAGTCGACCTGTGGTAGGGGCCGGCCCACCGTTGTCAGTTGATCGTGTCGTGAATCGCCGGGGCGGGTGGTCGACAGCACCGGCGACAGCTCGGTCTGTCCGAACAGGTTGATCACGGTCGCCCCAAAAATCTGTTCGGCGTCGACGATCATCGAGGCGGGCACGTTCGATGCCCCGCCCATGACGGTGTGCAATCGCGGAGCCGGTTCGTGGCCGGCACGCTGACATTCCAGCAATGCGCCGAGCACGGTCGGTACATAGAAGAGCACTGAAACGTTCTCGTCACGTAACGACTTCAGGACCGGGCCGGGGACAAACCGGTCGACCAGCACCACCGTCCCCGCCAACCACAGCGGACCCAGTGTCGCGATCACACATCCGGCGGTGTGGAACAGCGGCAGCGGGTTGAGGCACACCGCCCCCGGCGGTGCATTCACCGCTTCCAACGTCAACTTCGCCACGTTGACCAAAGACCGGTGCTTGAGCAGCACCCCCTTGGGGCGGCCGGTCGTTCCCGAGGTGTATTGCAGCATGGCGACCTCATCCGCGTCTGGTGAGGCGCACGAGCTCAGGTCACCGTCAGCCGCTCGCCACGTCGGGGTGTCCGACAGCGACACACACCGCAACCCAGGCAATGCGCGGCTCAAATTCGCTGCCACATCGCTCATCCGGTAGTCGCGGCTGACGTCGGCGTGCAGCAGGATCGAGGCGCCTGAGTGCGATAGGGCGTACTCGAGCTCCTCCTCGCGGAGTGCCGGATTGAGTGCCACCAGCACCACTCCGGCCAGTGCCGCGCCGTATTGCACGACCGGCCACTCAATGACGTTGGGCGCCCACAGTGCGACGTGAGTTCCCCGCTCAGCGAGTTGCGACAAGGCGACGGCGACTCGGCATGCCTCATCAAGCAAGTCGGCATAGGTCAACCGAACAGTTTCGTGGGTACCGTGGCGCACTCCAATAAGCGCGATCCGGTCAGGGTGCGCCCGCGCGCGGTCGGCAAGCAATTCACCCACGGTGAAATCGACCAGCGATATCCCGCGGTCCGCTTCCCAATACGCCCGCTCGAGGGTCCTCGGCGACGGCGGCTGCGTGCCCGTCACGGCCATGGTTCAGACAGGATTGCTGCCCAATTTCGCGTTCGACATGTCGCTGATCTCCGGCCACCGGCTGGTGATCTCGGCCAGGCTCGGCGGTGCCGAGAATGTCACCCCCTCGTTCTGGAACTGGGCGACGCGTTGGACCAGACCGCCGCCGACGACGAACACCGATCCGGAGTCGTGGTTTTCTTCCGAGAGCAAATACCCGACGGCCGGCGCGACTTGCGCAGGATCCAGCCTGTCGAGTACTTCCTGGGGTGCGATATCGGCGGTCATCCGGGTGGCCGCCAGGGGCGCGATCGCGTTGGCGGTGATCCCGTACTTAGCGCCCTCGATCGCCAGCGTGTTGATCAGGCCCACCAGCCCTGATTTCGCGGCGCCATAGTTGGCCTGGCCGAAGTTCCCGTACAGGCCACTGGTCGATGTCGCGACCACGATGCGGCCGTATTTCTGTTCGCGCAGGTGGGGCCATGCTGCACGGCTGACGTTGTAGCCGCCGTACAGGTGGATTTTCAGGACAGCATCCCAGTTCTCATCTGTCATCTTATGGAATGCACCGTCCCGCAGAATGCCGGCGTTGTTGACGACGCCATGCACCGCTCCGAACCGTTCGATCGCCGTCGTGACGATGGCCTGGGCGCCCTCCGGGGTCGCCACCGACGAGTAGTCGGCGACGGCCTCCCCGCCGGAGTTGCGTATCTCCTCGACGACGGCGTCCGCCATACCGGTACCAGAGCCCGTCCCGTCGCGCGCACCACCAAGGTCGTTGACCACCACGAGTGCGCCGTTATCGGCGAGGAACCGCGCATAGGCACGTCCCAATCCGCCGCCGGCACCGGTGACGATCACAACCTTGTCCTGCACTCCGGGCACGTGAATTCCTTTGGGTCGACGTCTGACGGCCTACGCTGGATTTGAATATAGTTTCAAAATTTGCCAAGCGTCAAGCCGCGGCAACACATCCAGGACGCCCGCCCGCTGCCGACACCCGCGACGGCTTACGCATAACTCACGAGAGGATCGCGGGTCTTCAACACGCGGCAACGGATTCACCCGCCGGCGGCTTTGCGCGCCAATCCCTGGGAGAACTGCCGATAGAGCCTGCCGAGTGCGAGCCTGGTGAAAACTCGGGTGCCCGGCATTGGCAACCACGATCCTGACCAGGTGATGACCGTTCCGCCCTCCGCCGAGGGGGTGGGGTCGACGACGGCACGGTAGCCCACCAGCGGAAGTCCGGACATCAGTTCATAGCCGAAGCGACGACGCGGGGCCAGTTCAACGATGCGCTCCCTTGTCGTGAACCTGCACCCCAGGCGCCTGAACCGGAAGACCCGGACGGCGCCCACGCTTTCGCCGCCGTCACGGCCCTCCACCTCGAGGTCCACCGAGTCCACATCGATCCACGTCGGCCAACTCGACGCGTCACACAGCAGCGCGTAGACAGTTTCCGGGGTGGCGGCGGTGCGCGCTTGGGCAGCCGCGGATGCGGGAGGCATAGCTTTTCCTCCTATAGGAGTAAGTCTTACGATGATAGTTAAACGATGAAGGGAAGGGCATGGCGGAATCTCCACCGGTCACCGATGTCCACAAACAGTCACCGCGGGCACGACGGATGCAGCGCGGTCGGCGGGAACTGGCGCTGGAGGCCCTGAAGCAGTACGAGTTGAAGGGTTTCGCTCAGACCACGGTCGAAGACATCGCTATGGCCGCCGACTACGCGCCGAGCAGCTTCTTTCGCCACTTCGGAACGAAGGAGAACGCCGTCTTCTACGACATCGACGAGCGGATGACGTCGTATCGGGCGCTTCTCGCCGATCCGCCACCGGCGGGCGAGGGTTGGTCCCGCACCCGCGAGGTCCTCCTCGAGAACGCCGTCTACTGGCTGGAGTCGGATCCGGAGTTCGCGCCGGTGAGGACCCGGCTGTGCCATACCGAACCGGCGTTGCACAACCGCTTTCTCGAATACTGCGCCGAGGTGGAGGACATCATCAAGCAGGTGCTGGCCGCGGACCGAGGCCTGGACCCTGAGAGCGACATCGTCGCCGGGGTCGTCGCGGGCGCCGCCGTCGCGGCCTTCCGCACGGCACTGCGGGTATGGCTGGCCCACGGCGGAAGGGTCGTCGATCACTTGAGGACCGGGTTGGATGCCATGGAAGCCGGCCTGCCGCCGGGCCGGTACCGCTGAACCGGCCGTGTCCACCATCCGCTCAACTGCGAGAGTCACACTCTTGACAAGAGTGACTCTCACCAAAGAGAATCCTCACACTGGCATCAGCGCACGGGTGTGGAGGTGGATGTGGTCACCAAACCGGTGAAGTTCGGCTTGTTCGGGAACGAGTTCCCGCCGATGGACGCCGCGCTGGAGTCGTTCCGGCGAGCCGACAGGCAGGGATGGCAGTTCCTCGATTTGCCCGACCAGATCATGTCGACCCATCCACTCGGGATGCTCAAGGCGCCGGTGCCATCGGCGGACCCGGCCGCGCCGACAAGTTTCTACTCCGAGGCGTGGTTCGGTTCCATGGAGATGTGCGCAGCGGCATCGGTGCTCACGGAGAACCTCGAGATCCTGCTTGCCGTGATCGACCCGTTGCGGCGCAGTCCTGCGGTGATGGCGCAGGAAATGATGACGCTGCAACACATGTCCAAGGGCCGCATGACATTCGCGATCGGGGCCGGCGAGGAAAAGCAATTCAAACCGTTCGGCGAGGTCCGCACCAAGCCGTTCACACGGTTGGAGGAGGCCGCGGCGATCTGGCAGACGCTGTGGCAGTCCGGGGGTGAGCCGGTTACGCGCGAATCCGAATTCTGGCCGCTCACGGATGCGATCTTCCCGATTCCGGCGTGGGAGGGTGGCCCGCCGCAGCTGCTGTTCGTCGGCGGTGGCCCCCGAATCCAGCGGCTGGCCGGAACGATCGGCAACGGCTGGCTGACGTACCTGCCGGGCGGGTCCGGCAACGACAACGCCTGGTTGGCCGATTACATCCGCGGCATCAGAGAGCACGCGGAAAAGGCCGGACACGATCCCGAACCGCTGCGCTTCAACGCCCAGGTGGTGACGGTCCTCGCCGAAGACGATAAGACCGCCTGGGAACTCGCCCGCCACCCCAACCCCGGCTGGATCGCCGTCACCGCCGCCAGCATCGACGCCAGCAAAACCTGGGAGAAGTGGGGTTTCGAACACCCGTTGGGCAATTTCAACTGGGCGCAGGACATCAACCCGATGCTGGCCACGCCGGAGCGTGTCGCCGAGATGACGGCGGGGATCCCCGAACAGGTCACCGACTTCGCCCTGGTGTGGGGCGGACCGCAACGCGTTGCCGGCCGAGTGCAGGAGATGATCGACGCCGGTATCAACGAGGTCAGCTTCTTCAACATGGCGGCCAGTGCCGACCCCGAATACGGCCGCCATTGGACCGAGCAGATCTCCCAGGTGATCACGCTGCTCGGCGGAGAACGGCTGCGGCCATGACATTCACGAACAAGGTAGCGCTGGTCACCGGCGCAGCATCGGGCATTGGGCGCGGGGTCGCCACCATCCTGGCCGCAGCGGGGGCCACCGTCATGGTCAGCGACATCGATGCGGAAGGGGCCGCCGCCGTCGCCGACGATCTCGAACGCGCACACCCGATTCGCTGTGACGTCGGGGAACCCGAGGATGTCCACCACACGGTGCAGGCGACGGTCGAACGGTTCGGCCGGCTGGACATCCTGGTCAACAATGCGGGGATGGAGGTGACCACACCACTGGTCGAGACCACCCCGGATCAACTCGCAAACATCCTGCGCGTCAATATCGTCGGCGTATTCAACGGCATCCGGTACGCAGCACCACCGATGGCCGAGGGCGGCGGCGGCGCCATCGTGTCCGTCGCGTCGGCGGCTGGGCTTCGCGGGGTCCCGTTGATGTCTGCCTACGGCGCCACCAAAGCTGCCGTCATCAACCTCACGCAGTCGGCTGCGTTGGAGTTGCGACCGGCGAATATCCGGGTCAACTGCGTGTGCCCCGGCCTCATCGCGACACCGATGATGGACCAGATGAAGTCCCGTTTTGAGGCCCTCTCGCCGGTACCGATCAACGAGCTGGTTGCCGCGAAACAAGGTCGCATGGGCGAACCGGCCTACATCGCGCGCGCCGTCGCCTACCTCGCTTCGGATGCGGCGGAATTCGTCAGCGGCGTCGCGCTGCCCGTCGACAATGCGATGGCGGCAAGCCTGTTCTGAGCGCTGGTGCGACCGATCGGCGGAGCACACTGGTTATTCGATGCTCCCGTCTTGCGGATATCCATCGTTTCCGTATAGCATACGGAAACGATTCGCGCCGCCCGATCGCGGCGGTACGGCGTTTGGCGGCCCGGTGGCTCACGCCGCCGCGCTGGTAACCGATCGGGCGCCGAAACCTCGACTAGGAGATAAAGCTGTGACCATCAACGAAAAGTCCACCGACACCGCCCTTGCGCCCGTCGCCGAGGACATGAGCGCCTTCGTTATCGCCGGTGCGGTGACCTCCCAGCAGGAGGAGTCCGAGTACGACACCGTGTCCCGCACACCGGCGCAAGGAATCCAGGACGGCGTGGATGCCGAACGCCTCGGCTTTCGCCGCGTCTGGCTGTCCGAGCGCATCGACATCAAATGGTCCGACGTGATCCTGTCCGGCATCGCCGCCCGCACTTCCCGCCTTGAGGTGTGCACGGGTGTCATTGACCCAACCACCCGACACCCGTGGACCGCCGCCGCGTTCGGCGCCACCATGCAAGCCTGCTACGGGGAACGCTTCATCATGGGTCTGGGCCGCGGTGACAACGGCTATTTCAAAGGCACTGGCATCCAAATGGCGACCTTTCGTCAAATGTATGACTACACCGACATTTTGCGCGACCTATGGGCCGGAAAGCACGTCACCTACGACGGACCGGTGGGGACCTTCGAAGACCTCTCCTTCGCGGAGAGCTACCACGGCGCTCCTCCCCCGATCTGGTTCGGTGGATTCTGCGGTCCCGCCGGCGCCCGATACGCCGCTGCAAAAGCCGACGGAGTGATCCTCATCCCCATGATGAACCCGACCGCCGTTGCCGAAGCCAAGGCCCGAATCGTCGAAGCCTGCGAGCAAATCGGCCGTGATCCCAACTCGATCCGTGTCGGTGCCCTGGTCGTAACAGCGCCCAACCTAGCCGATTTCGAAGCACGTGCGATCGCACACGGACGGATGGTCACCTACCTGCAGTACCCCCGCTATGGCGAGCAGTTGTGCACTGCGAACGGCTGGGATCTGGGCTTGCTGGACAAGATCCGCAACCACAAGCGGTTCGCGAACATCTCGCAGGTCGCCGACAGAGAGTTCCAGCGCCACGAGATGATGGATGTCGCCAGCGTTATTCCCGACGAGTACATGTGGGACTGCAGTGCGATCGGAACGGTCGACGAGTGCGTCACCAATCTCCAGCGGTTCATCGATGCGGGAGCCGACGAGATCGTCACCTACGGATCGACGCCGGCGCAGAACGCCGAATTGGTGGCCGCCTGGCGTGACCGAGACCGTTGACGGTCCCCGGCCCGGCTCGTCGGCCCGGGCGCCCCTCGTTGCTGACCCCGAGCCAGGTTGCACACGCGGCCTTCGACCTTGTCGACGCGGAAGGTCCCGGTGCCCTGACGATTGCCCGGCTGGCCAAGGAACTCGGCGTCCGGCCGATGACGATCTACGGCTACGCGGCGTCCAAGGACGAGATCGTCACCATGGTCGCCGACCTGCTGCTGGCGGATCTACCGCCGGTCGACCTACGCCAACGCTGGCAGACGGTGTTGGAAAAGGTGTTCTTGTCCATCTACCGCCGATTCCTCGACCACCGCAACGTCACCCTGGCGGTCGCCGATGCACCGGTATTCGGTCGCGCCCAGGCTGAGGTGATCGAACGGGTGCTGATGCGGCTGCACCGGGCCGGATTCAGTCCCGAGGAGGCATTCCATCTGCAGCGCACCCTGGCCACCTACACGTTGGGGTTCGCGATCTTTGCCATCGTCGAGTCGAGGGCCGGCGCCGACCGGCCGCGCGCCGCCTGGTCACATCTCGACGTGTCCGAATTCCCCCACCTGTCGGCGGTGTCCACACTGTTCGGAACCGAGGTTACCGAGGCACAGTACCTGCGCGGATTGTGTCGGATCATCGGTGACTGACTCCGTCTGATGTACCGGGCCAGTGCTGCAGGGTGTCGACGTAGAGCTGACGGACCTCCGCGATACGCTCGTCCAACTCCGCGACGGTCCACCCGTCAACGGCGATGGGCCGCAGCACGGCAACGTCGACGCTGCCGGATCTGAGCGTCTTGGAGTGCCGGTCCCCGATCGCCTCCGCGTTGCGGATCACGATGGGTACGATCGGTATCCCGGCCGCCATCGCGATGCGGAACGGACCCTTTTTGAACGCGCCGACGGCACGCCCGTCCGCACGGGTGCCCTCGGGCGCAATGATCACCGAGATGCCCCTGCGGGCCAGCGCTTCGACCTTGCGCAAACCCTCGACCGACCGCTGGGGATCATCACGATCGATGAACGCCGCGTCCACGAACCTCCCGATCGTGCCCGCGACCGGGTCGTTCTCGAGTTCCTTCTTGCCCACCGCCGTCCAGTCATCACGAACAAGGGCCGCGGCTATGAACACATCGAAGCTGTTGCGGTGATTAAAGATAAACACGGCCGGACGCTGGGACCTCAAGTTCTCTGCGCCGAACGTACGGATGCTCACGCCGCCGGTCGTCAACATCAACTGCGGCCAGGTCGACGTGAAGAAGTTCACGCCACGGCGTCTGTCACCGGTGAGCAGACCTATCCCGACGGCACCCGCGGCGACTGGGACCAGCGATCCAAGACCGACGAATGTGCGCAACTGCGCCAGCGGGCTATCACCCATGACCCACCACGAGCTAACCGCCCGCCGAACCGAGGGCCCGACCGACAATGGAGACAAAGGAGACACATCCTCCCGGCCGGCCGCCGAGGTTGTGGGTCAACGCCGTACGTGGGTCGGGCAGCTGGCGGTCACCGGCCTGTCCGCGGAACTGCAGCCAGGCTTCGTAGAGCATCCGCAGACCGCTGGCGCCGACCGGGTGGCCGAATGACTTGAGGCCGCCGTCCGGGTTCACCGGGAGCCGCCCCTCGGCGTCAAAGTCACCGCCCAGCACGTCCTTCCACGCGTGCCCGGGCTCGGAGAAGCCGAGGTCTTCCATCAGCACGAGCTCGGTGGGGGTGAAGCAATCATGCACCTCCGCCATCGAGAGCTCGATACTGGGACGATCGATACCGGCTTGGGCGTACGCGTCACGGGCCGACCGGACCACTTCGGGGAAGGTGGTGAAGTCGAAATCGGGATCCATGGAGCCCCGCGTTGATCCGGCCACCAGAGAGAGTGCTTTGACATACATCGGGGAGTCCGTGTAGTCACCGGCACGCTCGGCCGGCACAATCAGCGCACACGCCGCACCGTCGGAAACCCCCGAGCAATCAAATACGCCCAGCCGGCCCGCCACTTTCGGCGCGTTGGCAATGGTCTCCTTGGTCACCGGGGAACGGAACTGCGCCTTGGGGTTCCGCGCGCCGTTGGTATGGTTCTTCCAGGCGATATGAGTCATCGCCTCGCGCATCTCGTCGGGATGCACACTGTGCTTGGCGCAATACGCCGGATCCAACAACGAGAACGCCGCGGGCGCGGTGAGCGACAATTCAGGTGCGGTTCCGTCGCTGGGCGGGTCCGCACGCAACAGGCCGGAGAAACCCGAATCCTTGAGCTTCTCGACACCGACCGCCATCACCGCGTCATACGCCCCGGCAGCCACCGCGTAACAGGCGTTGCGGAACGCCTCCGACCCGGTAGCGCAATAATTCTCGACGCGAGTGACCGGCTTGCCCTCAGTACCCAACGCGCGGCTCAATGTCAGGCCGGACTGCCCAGAGCCGAGTGTGCCCAGCCAGTAGGCGTCGACATCATCCTTACCCAGCCCGGATACCGATCCCAGACATTCGCCAACTGCTTCGAGGATCAGGTCCTCGGTCGAACTGTCCCAACGCTCTCCGAACCGGGTACAGCCCATCCCGACAACCGCTACCCGGTCGGTAATGCCGTGGCTTGTCATCGGGCCTCCACTCCGGCGTCGTCGAGCAGACGCGCCTTCCAGAAGTAGTCGTGTACCCCACCGGCGGTGAACAACCGGCGGAAGGTGAAACCGACCCGCGTGCCAACGCGCAGCCGGTCTGGTTCGGCATCAGCGATCTCGAGAGTGCACCGGCCACCGCCGTCAACGTCGATAACCGCTTGCACCACCGGCGGCGACGGTGAGTATGCCAGGTGGTCCACCGTGTAGGTGGCCACCGTGCCGTGCAGTGTCGCGATCTGCGCCCGGTGCATGTGGTCGGCGGTGCCGCATCTCCGGCATACACGCACGGGTGGTAGGTGCACGAACTGACATTCAGCGCATTGAGTCCCGGTGAAGCCAAACTTCCACTGCTCGGCCCGTGCCGACGGTGGCGCCGCGGGACGATCCGGTTCTGGGCGCCGCGGCGGCTCCATCTCGACCAGACCGCGCCAAGAAAGATAGGTGAGGTGTTGCACCGGTAGACCATCTGCGAGTTGCTCGCCGACCCGATGTTGTTGTCGATTGCGCGGCAGCTCGGCGGTGGTGCGCCACAGTACAGCGTCGCAGCCGTCAACCGCGGAAAGCACCAGGATTGTCTCGCCCGCATCCGCGGTGTCGAGCACCGAGCACAGGGCGATGGCCGCATCGCTCGCCCCTGCGAACCCAATCGGCGAGGTGACGGTCGACTTCAGCCCTTTCACCAGCTTTCCGGCCCGTTTGACGATCGCGGGATTGGGACAGGCGAGCACGACGTGGTCGACGCCAGACAATCCGCTGTCGCCGAGCATGCGGTCGAAGGCGCCGCCGATCAGCGCAGCATATCGTTCGGCACCGAAGCGCTCCTCCCACTGCTCACCGGTGATCGAAGACGGTTGCCGCCAGCGGTCGAGGAACTCCGCCGTCAGCGATGTCGTACCCACCATCTCGGCGATGGCGGGACCATCGTCGAACAGCAGCGCCGTCGCACCGTCACCGCCCCGCTTTTCGTCGAGCGAACCCGGCCGGCCCACCCGCACATCGGCCGATACCGCAACGCCGCCGGTCGATGCCGCAGCTCGGCAGGCCGCGATCCAGCTCCGCCCGGTACCGCAGAGGTCTGCAGCGAACCCACCGACCGGCAAGCCCAGCGCGGAATGTATCGCGGTGGCGTTGGTCTTATCGGCATAAGCCGGGCTGCTGGTGGCGAAATACAGATTTTCGGGGGGCCGGTTCCCCCTTGTCGCGGCGGCGGCCGCGGCCACCGCCATGGTGGTGCTGTCCTCGTCGAACGAGGCCACGATCCGGTCCTTGGGCAATCGGTACCGCGGTAGGTAGGCGGCGTAGCCGATTAAAGCAGCGGTCATGACGTCGGCCCGCGGAATAGTGCGGCAATGCCCTGACCGCCGCCAATGCACATCGTTTCCAGCGCGAACCCGCCGCCCCGACGGCGCAGCTCGTGCAGCATCGTCGTGAGAATTCGCACCCCGGTGGCGCCAATCGGATGGCCCAGCGAGATACCCGACCCGTTGACGTTGAGCCGATCGTCAACATCGCCCAGCTTAACGCCCCACCCGTCCAGCACCGCGAGTACCTGGACGGCAAACGCCTCGTTCACTTCAATCAGAGCCAGATCGTCGAAACCGAAATTAGTTCGGCTGAAGAGCTTTTCGACCGCACCGACCGGGCCGATGCCCATCCGGGAGGGCTCACAGCCGACGGCGGCCCAGCCCTCCAGATAGCCAAGGGGTTGCAGCCCCAGCTTGTCGAGCCGATCTTCGGCTACCACCAAGCAGGCGGCGGCGGCATCGTTCTGCTGGCTGGAATTGCCGGCAGTCACCGTCCCCTCCGGCACGATGGTGCGCAGCCGCGCCAAGGTCTCCGGTGTGCTGTCGGGCCGGACGCCCTCGTCGCGATCAAACACCACGGCATCACCACGGCGCTGGGGTACTTCTATGGCAACGATCTCGTCGTCGAACAGACCCGAGTCCTGCGCCGCGGCGGCTCGCTGGTGGCTACGGGCCGCGAACGCGTCGGCCGCGTTGCGATCGATGCTGTAGTCCGAGGCTAGGTTCTCTGCCGTTTCGATCATCCCGCTGATCTGACCGAATCGCCATATGGGCTGCGACATCTCGCGGCCCCGATCGAGCCGGTCGTACAGTACCTGGTTACCAGATCGGGCTCCCCACCGGACGCTGGTGGTGTAATGCTCGATGTTGCTCATCGATTCCACACCACCGGCCAAGACTACGTCGGCCGCGCCCGTCTGCACCATCATCGCGGCAGTGACCACCGCCTGAAGGCCACCGCCACAACGCCGGTCGATCTGCAGGCCGGGCACGCCTACCGGCAGCCCGGCGTTCAGCGCCGCCCACCGGCCGATGCAGGGCGCCTCGGAATTGGCGTATGACTGGGCGAATACGACATCGTCCACGAGCTCGGGATGGGCACCGCTGCGTTGCAGCACCGCCTCGATGACGCGGCTTGCCAAATCCTCGGCACGGAGCGGCTGAAGCGTCCCGCCGAAAGTACCGACCGCCGTGCGCAGCGGAGCTACGATCGCGGCGCGCCTCATGCGTCACCCCGCCACCGGTCGGCCGACGGATCAAGCAGGCTGCTCAGATGATCTTGCTGCAGCCAGATGATCGTCTCCAGTTCCAGCGCATCCAGATACCGAACCCGCCCGCTGCGCAGGTCCTCGAGACGCAGCCGCGGAGAGTTCCCTTCGGTGTCGAAATTCACTGATACCTCAGCGAACTCACTTCCGATCACCGGACCGATGCCCGGCATGTCGATGCTGTCGCTCCCACCAAACTCGATAGACATGAATCCTCAGATCAGGAAACTGAGCGTGGGCAGGGGCTTGTCATTGTCCACCAGGACAACTTTCTTGTACGTCAGCCGCAAAGAGCCGTCTACACGGCGCAACCGATACGTGGTGCGTCCTCCCCACAGGTTGTTGTCGCGGTCCCGTGATTCAAGCACCAGAAAATTAGCCGCCAACTCGAGGTCGATACCGCCTTCAGGATTAGCCCTACCGCCTAGGAACTCGATGTTGGACAGCAATCTGCGTAGGTTCGACGGCGGTGCCTGGGCATGACGCTTTCCGGTCCGCACCTGCTTGAGCCGGGTGGAGATCCGGCTGCGGTTGTCGTAGATCACTGACATCTGCCGCAGCGGGTCGTCCGTCGAGGCGACCGGAACCCAGTACAGTGCGTCATCGGTCCACAACGCCTCCCACGCGTCATAGTTCAACTCGTCGGCATACCGGGCCTCGCGGTACAGGAATTGTTCGACTTCCCAGCGGTCGAAGTCCTCGGGTACGGGTCCCAGATCCTGAACGGCTGCGGCAGTGGCGGTCATGGCTGCTCCATCAGTGTCTTGTAGTGCGACCAGAATCCGCGCATCCCGGTTTCATCGGTGGCCGCCCCGACCGTGAATCCGTTCTCGTCGACGCTTTCACGGTTGAGCCCGCGGCGGACGTCGAGCCATTCCGGCTCCAGTGATTCGATGCCGCGCTGGTTGCGCTCGTACATCTCGGTGTCATCAGCCAGCAGCATGCCGGCCGGCCCCACCGAACCCATGCACTGCGAGACCATCCGCGTGTTGAGTTCGTGCCCCTCCGCCAGCTGAATCGCGGTCGAGAATTGGATACATTCACCGACCGCAACCGGTTGGATATTGAACACCTGGATCTCGGCGATGAATAGGTTCGGGAAGATCATCACGTGCGGGCCGCCCTCGATAAGGATCTGCTCAGCCTCCGGGCCGTAGCGTTCGCGCATCGCGGCAACGTAGTCCGGAACCCGTGCCTCGGTGGTGCCAAACCACCGCATCGGCTCGCCGAACTTGCGGAACTCCGGCCGCAGGTCGTTTTCGCTGTGACCGTTGCCCAGATCGCGGGTGACGGCGGTGGACGAGTCGCTGTACAGGGCACCGATGGGACTGCCCGTGACACCGAAGATGGATCCATGCACGAATTGTGGGTGGTAACCATCGGTTTCGTTCTCGGCCAGCAGCTTCCAGTTGGCCCGCGTCTTATGCTGCAGCCATCCGGCGGTGAGCTCCACCCTGCCTGCCGGCGACAATCGGGCTAGCCGGTCGATCTCACCGGCGGCGGCGCCCAGGTGTTCGACCAGACTCGGTCCGTCGTGAGCGAAGCTACCGAAAACGAAACCGTGATAGGAGTCGACCCGCGGCACCCGACCCAAGTTCAAGTCAAGTTTGCGTTCGCCATAGCCCTTGAAGAATGGGAAACCGATGAGCTCGCCGTCGTTGCGGAAGGTCCAGCCATGGTACGGGCAGCGAAACGTCGACGAGTTTCCCTTGGCGTCGTGACAGACCTGATTGCCGCGGTGGGCGCAGCGGTTCAGCAAGAGGTGCAGCTGACCGTCGCGGCCGCGGGTCATGATCACTTCCTGCGGCCCGAGCCGCCTGCGGACATAATCGCCCGGCTGCGCTACCTCGCTTTCGTGTCCCACGAAGACCCAGGTGCGGTACCAGATTTTGCTTACTTCTTCGGCGAAGATGCTGGGATCGGTGTACAACGACCCGTGGACTTTGTCGCGCCTGATCAGCCGGTCATAGCGGGTTTGGGTTTCGATCGCCGAGCTCACAATCGCGCTCCTCTCTTTGAGCCGAACAACGGAGGGCGTTTGTCACGGAAGGCGGCGACGCCCTCGGCAAAGTCATCTGTGTCGAAAAGCTGGGACTGATAGGCCGCCTCGCGCTGCAGCATCTCAAACGGGTTAGCCGTGCCCGATTCGGACAGCAGCGTCTTGATCACCCCATAAGCGGCTGCGGGGCCGTCGGCCAGCCGCTCGGCGTCCCGACACGCGGAATCCAGCGACTCGCCGGGTTCGACCACCGCGTCGACCAACCCGAACTCCAGCGCCTCCGCCGCCGAAAGGGATCTGGGAAACAAGAGCATCTGCCGCGCCCGCGCCATCCCGACCCGTGCCGGCAATGAGACGAAGGTGCCCATGTCGCCGGCGAGGCCGACGTTCGTGAACGTCGTCGCGAACTTCGCGTCACGGGCGGCGACGACGCGATCGCACGCGGCCGCCAGCGCCGTTCCGGCGCCGAATGCGGACCCTTCAACCGCCGCCAACACCGGCTTAGGCGTATTCCAAATCGCGCGAATCACCCGCTGCGCCAGCTCGGCGCGCTCGATCGCGCGATCGACGGGCATCCGCTCCATGGTGGTGATATCACCACCAGAGCAAAATGCCGGGCCGGCGCCGGTGATGACTATGGCATGGATCTCTTGGTCGGAGCCTGCTGCCTCGATCGCCTGAGCGAGCGCGACGCGCAGCTCGAGATCGATGGCGTTGCGCTTCTCAGGACGGCTCAACGTGATGGTGCGCACCGCGCCGTTGTCGTTGATAAGAACTGTGCTGGCGGTCATTGGAACCTCGGCTTGCGGTGTTCGATGACGGCTCGTAAGCCCTCGAGCGCGTCATCAGTGCCAGACAACTCGGACACTGTGCGTGCCTCCTCAGCCAGCCGCTGCTCCACCGACGCTCCGACTCCACTCCACACCAGCCGCTTGGTCGCCGACAGCGCACCGGTAGGCAATGCGGTCAGCGATGCCGCGATTTCGGCCGTCCGGTCCGC
Source organism: Mycobacterium sp. pUA109 (assembly GCF_041287095.1). NCBI lineage: Bacteria > Bacillati > Actinomycetota > Actinomycetes > Mycobacteriales > Mycobacteriaceae > Mycobacterium > Mycobacterium sp. pUA109. Next base: position 95,171 of record NZ_JBGGKS010000019.1, read on the forward strand.
CAATGCATCGTCCGACACGACCTCGGTGACCAGCCCGATATCGCGCGCTTCGACGGCGGACAGTGTCGGATTGGTCAGGAGGATGCGCAGCGCCTGGCGCAGTCCAACCAGCTGGGTCAGTGTCACCGACGAACCACCGTCGGGGGCCATCCCGACCCGCACCGCGCCGGAAAAGAACTTGGCCGAGTCCGCGGCGACCACGATATCGGATGCGCATACCAGTCCCAATCCGCCGCCGCCCGCCGCGAATCCCTGGACCGCAGTCACCACGGGGACCCGGAGCTGGATCAGCGCCGCAGTGGCCAATTGCAGCCACGCGGTGGCCTCGCGCAGATAGTCGGGCAGATCGGCACCCTTGGACTCGAAGGTGTGGACGTCGCCGCCTGCACAGAAGTTTCGGCCTTCGCCGGTCAGCAGCACCACCCTCGCCCGCGGATCGGCGTGGCAGCGCAGGATCTCCTCATGCAGGGCCCTCAGCAACTCCACGTTCATGCCGTTGGACACAGCGGGCCGGTTCAGCCGTAGCCGCGCGATCCCGTCGTCGTCAACGTTCAAGGTAACCGGCGCAGTTGCGCTGGCGGTTGTCATCAACTCTCACCTTTCTCAGCGAACGCATTGATCGCGCGCTCCCCGGTCTGGCCGCTGATATGCGCGACAACAGCGTCGCTCTCGTCGTTCAAGCCAACCGCTAGGGATCTCCCCAGGCCCGCATATACCAGCCGCTTGATCGTGGTCACCGCCGAGCGTTGCCGGCCAGCCAATCTTGACACGAATTGCTCCACCCCTTCGTTGAATTCGGAAGGTGCGAAACTGCGGTAGGCCAGGCCGTATCGGACAGCTTCTTGTCCCGACATCCGGTCACCGCTAAGCAAGATGCCCAACGCTTGCTGGCGTCCCACCAATCGCGGCATCCGCTGGGTGCTGCCACCACCGGGGATCATGCCGAAGTTGATGTGGTTGTCCGCGATTCGGGCGTCGTCACTGACCAGAACGACATCGGCGGACTGCATCAGCTCGAAGCCACCGGCCATTGCGACACCTTCGACCGCCGCCACGACCGGCACATCGACGTTAGCAATGGCCTCACAGGCACGCCGGAAAGCGATGAAAAGCGACCGTAGCTCATCGGGACCATCTGAACGCAGGCGTTGCACCTCATTGAAATCGCCGCCAGCGCAAAAGTTCCCGCCTAGCCCCCGGATGAGGACCACGTTGGCCCTCGGATCATTGCCCAAGTCGAGGATCGCGCGCTCCAATTCTCGACCGAGTGCGACAGTGATTGCATTCATCTGGCCCGGGCGATTGAGTGCGATCCGCCCCACGCCGTCGGTGATGGTGTGCAGAACGGTGCTCACATGAACCGTCCGCCGCCGACTTCGAGTACCGTCCCCGTGACATAACTGGACAGCTCCGAGGCCAGGAAGACCACCGCACCGGCCACCTCGGCGGGCTCCCCGGCCCGCTTCATCGGCACAGCCGCCTCGCGCTCGGCGAAGATCTCCGGCGGCATCGCCGCAGTCATCGGCGTCCGGATCAGCCCCGGCTGAATCGCATTCACCCGGACGTTGTGATGTGCCACCTCTTTGGCCGCGGCCTTGGTCAACCCGACGATGCCAGCCTTAGCCGCACTGTAGTTGGTTTGCCCCGGATTGCCCGACTTGCCAGACAGTGAGGAGATGTTGACGATGCTGCCCGACTTTTGCTCCCGCATCACCGCCGATGCCTCTCGCACACCGAGCCAGGCGCCTCGCAGGTGCACCCGTACCACCGTGTCGAAGTCTTCGACCGACATTTTCTTCAACGACGCGTCGCGGGTGATACCAGCGTTGTTGACGAACACATCCAGACGACCCAGGTCGGTCGTGACACCGGTGACCAGGTCGTGCATCTGCTCGGGTGAGGTGACATCGCAGGCCACACCGGTTCCGCCGACATCGGTAGCCGCCTCACCGGCCAGGTCGCTGTTGATGTCGGCCAGAATCACCCGGGCGCCATGGGTGACGAGGGTGCGCGCGATCTCCCGACCAATGCCCTGGCCAGCGCCCGTCACGACAGCAACACGCTCCGCGAGCAACAGCTCTGTCATGCTCCTCCGTTCCGCCGCTCAATATTTCTAATCTAGGTTAAACTACGTCCGCAGTGGCCACAAGCAGGCTCCAGGAAGGGAGCAGTGATGGATCTGGGATTGACCGAGGCACGGGTCGTGGTTACCGGCGGCGCGTCGAACATCGGCCGCGGGATCGTACACGAGTTCGCCGCCGAAGGTGCCCGTATTGTGATCAGCGATATCGACGGGCCGCAGGCGGAGAAAGTTCGCACCGAGGCACTGAACCTGGGCGCCCCGGCGGTTGAACTCGCGATCACAGATCTGACGACGCCGACCGGGGCCGACACCGCGATCGGGCGCAGCATCGAAGCCTGGGGCGGCATTGACGTCCTGGTGAACAACGCCGGCTGGAGCGTGCCCGGCTTCATCGCGAGTGATACCGACCGCGAGAAATGGCAACGGACCATCGAGATCAATCTGTTCAGCGCGATCGCCGCCACCCAGGCCGCCCTCGGTCCGATGAAGGAGGCCGGAGGGGGCTCGATCGTTTTCATTGCTAGCGACGCTGCTTTCGGCCAAATTCGGCAGGGTGTCTATGGTGCATCGAAAGCAGCAATGGTCGCCTTAGCCCGCACGACCGCCCGCGAACATGGACGTCACGGGATCCGATCCAACATTGTGTGTCCGGGTCTGGTTATCCCCGAGGGCCCCGATGCGGTGGGTTCCGCGAGCCTGTGGGCGGTCGGCCAAGATGCGGTCTTCAACCAAAACCAGATCGATTACATGATCAAGGACACGCCGTTGCGGCGGCTCACCACGGCCGAGGATGTCGGACGCGTTGTGCTGTGGTTCTCCTCGCCGCGGGCCGCCCGCCAGGTCACCGGCCAGCTGGTCTCGGTCAGCGGCGGATACACAATGCCGTAACGGCCGGTCCCACCCTGTCGTCGCTCCGTCGGCGGTGAACCGTATTATTAAACGATGCCTAAAAAACCACGGGATAAGGCTGGTGCGCGCTCCGTCAAGCAGGATTCCAAGTACGCCCGCACGCGCGCCCGCATCCTTGATGCCGCGGCGCATATCCTCAGCGTCAAAGGTTATGCGGGTACCCGCCTGTCCGACGTCGCGGAGCAAGCTCAAATTCAGGCACCGGCGATTTATTACTACTTCCCGTCCCGCGACGATCTGATCGAAGAGGTGCTGCATTGCGGCATCGCCGATATGAGCAGGTATCTCCAGGAGGTTCTCGACGCGCTACCTCCTGAAACGTCGCCGATGGATCGCATCCTGACCGCGGTCGAGGCCCATTTACGCCACGAGCTGGAGCTATCCGACTACACAACCGCATCGATCCGCAATTCCGGGCAGGTTCCAGAAAAGCTGCGCAAGCGCCAAATGAAGGAGGAGGCGCGCTACGGGATGATCTGGCGCCGGTTGTTCGACAATGCCGCTGCCGATGGTCAAATCCGGCCCGACCTCGATCCGCGCCTGGCCCAGTTGCTGGCGCTGGGAGCCCTGAACTGGACAGCTGAGTGGTGGGACCCCCGAAGGGGCTCGGTCGATGCGGTCGTGCGAAACGCCCAGACGCTGGTCCGTCATGGTCTGAGCCAAGCCCCCGAAGAACCGGCTGTTAGGCCGCGGAAGAAGAGGAGTTCCGCGACCCGACCCTAGCGATGTAGGTCATGGACCCTCGATCGCACCGCCCGGCACCGTTTGGGTCCATGTTTTGATTCTATGTTAAATTATGTCCTATGGCTGAGGCATACATAGTTGACGCGGTTCGCACCGCGGTGGGGAAGCGTGGCGGTGGACTCGCCGGGGAACACCCGGCGGATATGGCCGCCCACGTGATCACCACACTCGTCACCAGGAACGACTTTGATCCCGCGGCGATCGATGACGTGATCTTGGGCTGTCTAGACAACATCGGTTCGCAGGCCGGCGATATCGCCCGTACCGCAGCGCTCGCGGCAGGCCTGCCCGACTCGGTACCCGGAGTCACCATCGATCGGCAATGCGGATCAGCCCAGCAGGCTGTGCATTTCGCTGCGCAGGCGGTGATGAGTGGTACCGCGGATCTCATCATCGCCGGCGGTGTGCAGAAGATGAGCCAGTTCCCGATCCTCAGCGCGTTCGGTGCGGGAGAGCCGTACGGCTCGACCGATCCGTGGACCGGATGCCGAGGGTGGGAAGCGCGCTTCGGCACCCAGGAGATCTCCCAGTTCCGCGGTGCCGAACTCATCGCCGAACAATGGAGGCTCAGCCGCGAAGACAACGAACGGTTCGCGCTGACCAGTCACCAACGTGCCGTCGCCGCGATTGTCGACGGTCGCTATGAGCGCGAGATCACCCCGTACGCCGGTGTCAGCGTCGACGAAGGCCCCCGCGCCGATACCTCGCTGGAGAAAATGGCAGCTCTACCGACCTTGGTCGAAGGGGGTGTACTGACCGCCGCGGTCGCAAGCCAGATCTCCGACGGTGCCGCAGCGCTGCTAGTGGCCTCACCGGATGCCGTCAACCGGTTCGGCCTGACGCCCCGCGCCCGCGTCCACCACATGTCGGTACGCGGCGCCGACCCGGTGATGGTGCTGACCGCCCCGATCCCGGCCACCCAGCACGCACTCAAGCGCACCGGGCTGTCCATCGACGACATCGACCTCGTCGAGATCAACGAAGCATTTGCTCCTGTCGTCCTGTCCTGGCTGGCCGAACTCGGTGCCGACCCGGACCGCGTCAACGTCAACGGCGGAGCCATCGCGCTGGGCCACCCGATCGGCTGCACCGGTGCACGCCTGATGACGTCGCTGCTACACGAGTTGGAGCGAACCGGCGGGCGGTACGGGCTGCAGACCATGTGCGAGGGGGGCGGGCAGGCCAACGTGACAATCATCGAACGGCTCTAGATCATGCGCCGCGAACTATATGGCTCCGACCACGACGCCTACCGAGAGACGGTCCGGGAATTCCTGGCGCGTGAAGTCGTCCCTCACCAACACGCCTGGGATCGTGATCGGTGGATCGATCGCTCGGTGTTCGCACGAGCTGCCAAGGCCGGGATCTACGCGCTGCAGATCGATGAACGCTATGGTGGCTCGAGTGAATCTGACTACCGCTACCGCATGGTGGTGTGCGAGGAAGTAGCGCGAATCAACGCGTTGTCGTTTGGTCTGACAGTCAGCCTGCAGGACGATCTTGTGCTGCACTATCTGTTGGACCTGACCAATGAGGAACAGCGGCAGCGCTGGCTGCCCGGTTTCGCGTCGGGTGAACTGATCGGCGCGTTGGCGATGACCGAGCCCGGCACCGGCAGCGACCTGCGCAACATCCGCACCAGCGGCCACCGGGACGGTGACCGCTGGATTCTCAACGGCCAGAAGACGTTCATCTCCAGCGGCATCATGGCCGACGTCGTGGTGGTCGCGGCCCGCACCGACCCCGCCGGTGGATCCGGTGCGTTCAGCCTGTTCGTAGTCGAGCGCGACACGCCCGGATTCGAACGAGGCCGCAAGCTCGACAAGATCGGGCTGCCGGGGCAGGACACCGCCGAGCTGTACTTCCTGGACGCCCAGGTGCCGCAGGAAAACCTGCTCGGCGAGGAAGGCCGCGGACTGCAATATTTGATGAGTCACCTGCCGCGCGAACGGCTCGGGGTGACAGCCATGGCGATGGCCACGTCCCGCGCGATCTTCGATCTCACCGTCGACTACTGCCGCCAGCGCACCGCCTTTGGCCAACCGCTGACCGCCCTACAGAACACCCGATTCGAACTAGCAGACATGGCTACCGAAATCGACATCGCCGAAGCCTACGTCGACAAGTCGGTACTGGCGTTCAACGCGGGTGAACTGGCCCCCGTCGACGCCGCCAAGGGCAAATGGTACGTCAGCGAACTGCAGAAACGAGTGATCGACCGCTGTCTGCAGCTGCACGGCGGGTACGGCTACATGGCGGAGTACCCCGTCGCGCGAGCCTTTCTGGACACCCGGGTACAGACCATATACGGCGGCACCACCGAAATCATGAAAGAGATCATCGGTCGCGACATCGCGGCCGGGTAGCCACCCAGCGCGTGCCGAGGCGCGGTCAGAAACGGAAGCCGATCTGGGCGGGGACGTCGCTGACGAACGCGGCGTCCAGGCGGGCGAGCAGCTCGGGATCCTTGCAGCGCAACCGGTGTGCGGCCGCCAGCGCCGCCGCGTGGTGCGCACCCAGATACAGGCTGCCCAGCACATCGAGGTCCATCGCGACGTCCACCGGGTCGTCGGTGGGGGTGCAACGGGCGCGGCCGTCGCGGATCTGCAGCGCGAACCGGCCGCCGTCGCCGCGGAACCCGTCGGCGACCTCGATCACCGCCGACAAGTCGGCGGCGTAGCTGCGGGCCTGCAGGGCGGCGGGCACATCCATGATCCGCAGCCACAGCGCGTCGTGGCGGGCGCTGGTGCGGGCCAGCCGGGTGTCGGTCAACAGGTACGGCAACGGGTCGTCGGGGTGGGTGGCGATCGTGACCGTCCGCATCAAGTCCAGCCCGAGCAGCGTGCGCCACAACGCGGTGTGCGCGTCGGCGGTGACCGCCCGGAACTCGCCGACCTGCACCGTCTTCGGGTCGGTGCCGTGCACCCGGTACAGCACATAGCCGTCGGGATGCAGCAACGCGAACCAGGCGGTGCCGCCGCCCCGGGTGCTCTCCCGGTCGGTGAGCAGGTCGTCCCACAGCGCCGCTGGGCGCGCGAGCCCGCCGGGGGTGCGCCGACGCCAGCGGTCGAAAATCGCCGCCAACGCGTCGCGCTGCTCGGCGGGTTTGACCAGCCGGACCCCGCCCGGGTCCGGGGCGTCGGGATGGAACCGGGCAAACCGGCGGTCCAGGGTCAGCTCGTGGTCGATGGTGGCCGGCCCGTAGCCGAACCGGCCGTAAATGCCGCCCTCACTGGCCGTCAGGGCCGCCATCGGGTACCCCGAATCGGCGATGCGCCGGTGCAATTCGTCATACATGGCCCGCAGCACACCCCGGCGGCGGTGGGTGGGGGCCACGACCACGCCGCTGACCCCGGCGGTCGGCAGCACCGCCCCGCCGGGCACGGTCAGCTCCAGATCCACATACAGCGCCACGCCGACGACGTCGTCGCCGTCGCAGGCCACCACCGCGCCGTCGGACGGGATCAGGGTTCGGAAGGCGCCGACCTGCCCCGGGTCCAAGAACACCCCGAAGCCGGTGGCGTCCAACAGCAAGATCTTCGGCCAGTCGTCGTCGGTCGGGGTGCGCAGGGTCAGGGGACTCACGAACTTCGACGGTGCCACAATCGGCGACGCACCGCATCCGAATAAGCTGGGCGGACCACCGTCGCCGAGGAGCCTCATGACCGTCAATCCCCCGCTGCGCGTAATCCAGTGGACCACCGGCAACATCGGCCGCCGCTCGCTGCACGCGATCATCGGCCGACCCGATATGGAGTTGGTCGGGGTGTACGCGCACGGCGCCGACAAGGTCGGGGTGGACGCCGCCGAGCTGGCGGGCTGGCCTCAGCCCACCGGGGTGACGGCCACCAACGACATCGACGCGCTGCTGGCGCTGCGGCCCGACGCGTGTTGCTACAACCCGCTGTGGCCCAACATCGACGAGCTGGTCCGGTTGTTGGAGGCCGGCGTCAACGTGTGCTCCAGCGCGGCCTGGATCACCGGCGGCAAGCAGACCCCCGCCGACCGTCAGCGCATCCTGGCCGCCTGCCAGGCCGGGCGGTCGACCATGTTCGGCAGCGGGGCGCATCCGGGCATCACGAACATGGTCGGCATGGTGCTGTCCGGTGCCTGCGAGCGGGTCGACGAGATCCGGATCACCGAGTCGGTGGACTGCTCCACCTACGAATCGGCGGGCACCATGACCGCGATGGGGTTCTCCCAGCATCCTGACACCGCGGGGCTGGCCGAAAGTGTGCGCCGCGAAAGCGAAGTCTTCGCCGAGGCCGCGGCGGTGATGGCCGACGCGATCGGCGCACAGCTGGACAAGATGACCTTCGACGTGCAATTCACGCCCGCCACCGGCGACACCGACCTGGGCTTCATGCGGATTCCGGCCGGGACCGTCGCCAGCGTCTACGGGTATCACCGCGGCTGGGTCGGTGAGCGCAACGTGGTCAGCGTCGGCTTCAACTGGATCATGGGTGATCAGGTGACGCCGCCCAAACCGGTGGCCGACGGCCACGTGATTCAGGTGTTCGGGCTGCCAAACATGCGCACCGTCATTCACTGCCTGCCGCCGAAGGACTGGAGCGAGCCCGGTTTCGGCGGGCTGGGCGGCATCTACACCGCGATGCCGGTCACCAACGCGGTCCCGGCGGTGGTGGCCGCCGAGCCCGGCATCGTCACGCTGGCCGACCTACCGCCGATCACAGGCCGGGTCGCGGGCTAGCGCGCGGCGGGGGCGTCGGCGTCCAGGTCGACGCAGACCGCCAGCGCACCCTGGCCGACGTGCAGCGCCAGCACCGGGCCCAGGTCGGTGACGATCGCCGGCGGGCAGGCCGGCAGCCGCTCGGCGAGCGCCGCCGCGACCTGATCGGCCCCATCCGGGTTGGCGACGTGGTGCACGGCCAGCGCCGCCGACCGGTCGCCGACGATTTCGCTGACCCGGTCGATCATCGCCGCCACCGACTTGCTGGCGGTGCGGATCCGTTGCGCCAGCACGAGTTTGCCCTCGTCGATGCGCAGCAGCGGCTTGAGGGACAGCGCGGTGCCCAGCCATGCGGCGGCGCTGCCGATCCGTCCGCTGCGCCGCAGGTTGTCCAGCCGGTGCACGACGATGTAGCCGTGGCTGCGGCCCACCGCCGCCGACGCCGCGGCCGCGACGGTGTCCACGTCGGCGCCGTCGGCCGCCGCCCGCGCGGCGGCCAGGGCCACGAAACCGGTTGCCATCGCGGTGGTTTTGGAGTCGACGACCCGCACCGCGGCACCCAGGTCGGCCGCCGCCGTTTCGGCGGCGGCCAGCGTCCCCGACAACGCCGCCGACAGGTGCACCGCCACCACGCCGTCACCGCCGCTGTCCGCCAGCGCCTGGCGGTAGGCGGCCCGCAGTTCGTCCGGGGTGGCCGCGGCGGTGGTCACATGCTCGTGCTGGTGGATGTCGTCGGGCACCGGGTCGACGCCGTCGCGCAGGTCGGCGCCGTCGAGCAGGATATGCAGCGGCACCACCCGGATTCCCCAGGTGTCCCGCAGGTCGGCCGGCAACCGCGACGCCGAGTCGGTGACCACCACGACGGTCATCGGCGCCCTGGGACCCCGGCCTGGGCCAGCGCCTTGAGCATCAATTCGGCGACGGCCTGGTGTGCTTCGAAGTTCCAGTGGATGCCGTCGGGGTTACCGCGGCCACTGAGTACCTCATCACCCACCGCCGCCTTAAGGTCCACCAGCGGAATGTCGTGCTGCTGCGCCCATTCGGTGATCGCGGCCGCCGTCCCGGCCCGCCCGTGGTGGGCCTTGCCGTACGTCTCGGCGATGTGCACCGACGGCAGTGACGCCACGATCGGGATGCCCGGCCGGTTGAAATCCAGTGCGCCGCGGGTCTCTTCGAGATACTGGGCGGTCAGATGCGGCGGCAGCGCCGAGCGCGCCGCCGGGGACAGCCGCGGCTGCAGCCAGCCGTAGCCGTCGCGCACCCAGCGCCGCAGCCGGGGTGGGCGCACGTAGCGGATCAGTTCGCGCAGCGCGGTCGGCAACACCGACGGCAGCGAGTCCATCCCGCCGGTGGCGAAGATCACCGCACCCGCCCGCGGCAGCGCCGCCCAGGCCCGGGGGTCCTGGGTGGCCGCCCACCACACGTCGCGGCAGGTCCAGCCGATCCGGCCGATCAGCTCGACGTCCCAGCCGAGTTCGGCCGCGACCAGGTTCGGCCAGATCCGCGGGTCGTCGGCGGGCAGCCCGCCGGTCGGCCCGTAGTAGGCCAGCGAGTCGGCGAAGATCAGCAGCGTGGGCCGCAGGTCAGAGGACATCGTTGGCAACCTGGGCCGAGGCGTTCCATACGTCGAGGCGCCAGCGAATGTCGGCGAGGTCCGCGTCGTCGGCGGAGTGCCCGGACAGCTGCGTCCAGCTGGCGTTGCCCATCCCGCCCAGTGCCGGCCAGTTGGCGACCGGGAGCCCCAGCAGCTCGGCGGTCAGCGCGGCGATCAGCCCCCCGTGGGTCACCAGCACCACCGGGCGGCCAGGCTCGTCGCTGCCCCACTCCGGCTCGGCGGCCACCAGTTCGGCGACCAGCGGCCGGCTGCGCGCCGCCACGTCGATCCTGCTCTCCCCGCCGTGCGGCGCCCAGGCGGCGTCCTCGCGCCAGGCCAGCCGGGCGCCGGGCGCGGCGGCGTCGACCTGGTCGTGGGTCAGGCCCTGCCAATCGCCCAGGTGGGTTTCGCGTAGCCGGGTGTCGACCCGCACCGGCAACCCGGTGCGCTCCCCCAGTTTTTCCGCGGTGTCGTCGGCGCGACGCAGGTCCGACGACACGATCAGCAACGGTTGACGTTTGCTGAGCACTTCGGCGGCGGCGACGGCCTGGACGTGGCCCAGCTCGCTCAACTCGGTATCCAGCTGGCCCTGCATCCGGCTGGCGGCATTGAACTCGGTTTGCCCGTGGCGGAGCATGACCAGGCGGCGCACCCTCATGGTGTGGCCTCGGAATCGTCGGGGCCTACCGTCAGGTCCACCTCGATGACCGGGCAGTCGCGCCACAGCCGGTCCAAGGCGTAGAAGTCGCGTTCGTCTTGGTGCTGGATGTGCACGACGATGTCGACGTAGTCCAGCAGCGTCCACCGGCCGGCGCGGGTGCCTTCGCGGCGGGCCGGCTTGTAGCCCGCCCGGCGCATCTTCTCCTCGACCTCGTCGACGATGGCGTTGACCTGCCGCTCGTTGGAGGCCGAGGCGATGACGAAGCAGTCGGTGATGACCAGCTGCCCGGAGACGTCGATGACGACGACGTCGTCGGCGAGTTTGGCGGCGGCGGCCCGGGCGGCGACGGTCGCCATGTCGACGGCGTCTGCGGTGGCGGTCATGTGTGGTCTCCGGTGGTGGCGTCGGCTTTCAGGTACAGCCGCCGCTTGGACACGTACTGCACCACCCCGTCGGGCACCAGGTACCAGATCGGCCGGCACTGTTGGGCGCGACGCCGGCAGTCCGTCGACGAGATCGCCAACGCGGGCACCTCGACCAGGGTCAACGTGTCGTCGGGCAGCTTGCCCAGCACGTCGTTGAGGTGGTCGCCGTTGAGCTCGTAGCCGGGCCGGCTCACCCCGACGAACCGCGCCATGGAGAACAGTTCCTTCCAGTCCTGCCAGGTCAGGATGGAGGCCAGCGCGTCGGCGCCGGTGATGAAGTACAGGTCGGTGTCGGGGTTGACCGCGCGCAGATCGCGCAGGGTGTCCATGGTGTAGGTGGGGCCGCCGCGGTCGATGTCGACCCGGCTCACCGAGAACCGGGGGTTGGCGGCGGTGGCGATCACCGTCATCAGGTAGCGGTCCTCGGCGGGCGTGACCGAGCGCCCCTTCTGCCACGGTTGGCCGGTCGGCACGAACACGACCTCGTCCAGCTCGAACAGGTCGGCGACCTCGCTGGCGGCGACCAGGTGGCCGTTATGGATGGGGTCGAACGTCCCACCCATCACACCCAGCCTGCGCCGCCGTTTTTGCACGATAGGCCAGCTTACTGGAGCGCTCCCCGTCCCCCGCGAGCGTGCGTAGTAAGAGAGTTATGACGCGTGTTGGCGAAGAAAGTGGCGTTTTTCTAGGAGATGGCGACGT
>NZ_JBGGKS010000020.1:0-105414 GCF_041287095.1 Mycobacterium sp. pUA109
TTGCTGCCCTGCTTCCGAAACGCCATCGAACAACACCCCTAAACCAATCAGGTGTTGCAGCGACCGCTTGAGCCCAAGGGCGAATTCACCGCCCTCACCGCAATCTCAGCGGGTTGAATCCGCTGAGGACGGCACCAGCCGCAGGCAGATGGAGTTGATGCAGTAGCGCTGGTCGGTCGGGGTGGGGTAGCCCTCGCCGGCGAAGACGTGCCCGAGGTGGCTGTGGCAGTTGGCGCACAGCACCTCGGTGCGGGTCATGCCCAGCGAATCGTCGGGGCGCAGCAGCACCGCCTCGGAGTGCGTCGGGTCGAAGAACGACGGCCAGCCGCAGTGCGATTCGAACTTCTCGGTGCTGCGGAACAGCTCCGCGCCGCAGGCGCGGCACTCATACACGCCCTCGGTCTTGGTGTCGGTGTACTCGCCGGTGAATGGGCGCTCGGTGCCGCCGCGGCGCAGCACGTCGAACTCCGCGGGGCTCAGTTTCTGCCGCCATTCATCGTCGGTGAGGGCCACCTTCGGCTCGGGAGAGGTCATGTCCCCACGCTAACCGGCTCCGGCGCCCGCGTCAGCCACACCGGGTCGATGCCGTCGTCGAGCCGGCCCTCGGCCTTGGCGTCCAGATAGCGGAAGTACAGCACCACGAACACCACGATCGAAATCAGCGACCACCCGTAGGTGATCCTCAGGTATTCCAGCGGGCGCCCGATGAACATCCAGTTGAACAGCAGCCAGCGGTCTAAGGCCATGAACCCGTACACCCCCAGCCAGGCCACCCAGTTACGGATCACCGAATTGGGCAGCACCACCGTCATCAGGAACGGGATCAGCACCATCGAGTAGTAGCCCTGGCCCAGCGACATCACCAGGAACGACGTCACCAGGAGCACCCCGGAGCTGGTCAGCATCCAAAACCGGGGATCGCGCCCCCGGTAGTAGCGGTACAGCAGCCACAGGCTGGCCGCGGCCAGCACGGTGAACCCGATGCGCAGGAACAGGATCAGCCAGGTCGGCAGCCCGAAGAACACGCCGTTGCCCAGGATCGAGCTGTTGAAGTAGTCCCGGGTGCCCAGCATGTAGGGCAGGGTGCCGGTGATCCAGTCCATCGGGTCGGGCACCAGCGGCCAGGCCGCCGCGTTGAACACCAGCGGCACCCCGATCGCGGGGACCAGCGCCCGCCACTGCCGGTTCAGCAGCGGCAACAACAGCAGCGGTGCCAGCACCGGTTTGACCACCAAACTCAGCCCGACCGCGAGCCCCGCCCACCATTGGTGGCTCACCTTGCCGTCCAGCAGCCACCGGAAGAACAGCACCTCCAACAGCAGGATGACGCCGTTGACGTTGGTGAATACCAGCGTGTTGGTGACGCTTTCGGTGCAGAACATGGCCAGCAGCAGCGCCGGGGCGGCCACCGAGGACAGCGTGTAGTCGAACAGCCGCAACAGCAGGTAGGCGGCGACCACGATGGCCACCGTGTTGACCAGGATGAACAGGTAGCGCGACTCCGCGAACGGCAGGTACCCGAACGGAGCCATCAGCAGGGTGCCGCCGGGCGGGTACAGGTAGTGCGGGTCAACGTAGTTGAAGTGCTCGTTGTAGATGTCCAACCCGTGCCGGAAGTTCGACACCGCTCGGTAGACCGGTTTGAAGTCGTCGGTGATGTTGCCGTTGGTGGTCAACACCACGCTGCGGTGGATGATCGACAGGATCGCCACCGGCCACAGGATCGACCGCAGCACCGTCGCGGTGCTGGGTGCGCTGGTGCGGGGACGAAACGCGGCGAGCAGGCCGGTACGGATCGAATCAGCAGCCGTCACCAGCGCACCTTATACCGGCCGCGGCATCCCCCTCAGGCGGGGCAGTACGTGTCGGTGCCGGGCAGTTTGCCGCTGTCCAGGTAGCCGATCACCGGCGGCACCGCGCACGACGAATAGATGCTGGCGCCGTGGCCGATGCCCTGCCACATCACCCGCTTGCTGGCCGAGCCGGCGTTGATGATGGTGGCGGTGGTGGCCGCGACGCCCTCCTCGCCGATGATCGGGTCGTGTTGCACGCCGAGCAGCAGCACGCTGATCTTGAGGTTCTTCGGGGGCTGCGGCGCCGAGCTGCTGGGCCAGTTCAGGCATTTCACCAGGTTCAGGGCGCCCACGGTGCCGAACTGCGGGTACAGCTTGCCCCAGGCCACCACCAGCTCCCGGACTCGGTCGGGGGTGGGCCGGTTGAGCGCGTCGCTGCAGGTGTTGATGAACTGGCCGTCGGTGTTTCGGCTGGCTTGGGCCTGATTGATCAGGCCGGTCAGCAGGTTGGTGTCGCCGGATCGCGCCGCCGCCAGCGCATTCGCCAAGGCCTGGGTGGTGCCGACGCCGTCGCCGCTGGGGAACCCCAACGCGGTGACGATGGCGTCGGTCAACGCGGCCACCGACACACCGCCGGGTCCGTTGCCGGATCGGGCCGCCGACAGCAGCGCGTCGACCGCGCCCTTGGGGTCGCCGCCCAGCGGGCAGTTCACCGCCACGCACTGGGCGGCGAACGCGTCGAGCGCGGACTGCTGGCCCTTGACCCGCTGCTCGGCGGCGGCCTCGGCGGCCACATCCAGCGGCACCGGGGAGTCCAGCACCAGCCGCGCCAGCTTGGTCGGGTGCGAGCCGGCGTAGGCCAGCGCCACCTGCGCGCCGTTCCCGACGCCCATCAGCGCGATTTCGGGGACGTCCCAGATGCTGCGCAGCGCCTCGATGTCCTCGGCGGCGTGCGCGTTGTCGTAGGCGGAGTCGCCGGGGGAGATGATGTCGGTGCAGTTGGTGGTGGCGCTGACCGTGACGGTGCCCAGGTTGGCCACCGGGTCGTCGCCGACGTCGAACTGCGCCTGATCCCACATGTCTTGGCGCTCTAGGGTGTCGCGGCAGTCCACCGCGCTGGACATGCCCATGCCGCGGCGGTCGACGGCCACGATCGGGTGGGTGTTGAGCACGTCGGCGCCGGCGCGGGACAGCCATACCGGCAGCTGCAGCGACGACGGCAGGTCCGAGCCGGTGCTGAAGATCAGCGGCCCGGCGTCCTCGGGGGTGTGGGCGGACCGGGCGCGCACCACCCCGATGCCGACCTTGCCGGCGGCCCCGTTGAGCGGATCGAGGTCGGCGTCAAAGCTGGCGCAGTCCAACCGGACCCCGGGGGCGGCCGGGACCGCGGCGCTGTTGAAGACCCGGCCGGTGCAGTCCTTCCAGGACAGGTCGTTTTTGGGTGCCGCGATCGGCGGTGGCCCGGTGGGCGTGGTGGTGGCGGCGGGCTGGCCCTGCGGCCCGGCACCGGAGTCGGTGGCGAACCGGGGATCCGCGGACAGGCCCAGCGGCGCGCAGCCGGCCAGGGCAGCGACCGCGATCAGGGCCGTGGCGAACGAGGCGCGCCGATTCATGCGCACCACACTAGCGACTGTGCGCTCACGCGCCCTTCACATAGCGGGTGTAGAGGTAGCCGGCGGCGTCGCTGAGCAGATGCGCACAGCGCATCCCGGTCAGCACCTGGCCGGGGCCGGTGGCGATGCGGCGGGCGGTCCCTCCCACCAGCCGCGGCGCGATGGTCAGGCACAGCTCGTCGAGCAGATCGGCATCGATCAACGATCCCAGCAGTGTTGGGCCGCCTTCGGTCAGCACCCGGTGCAGGCCGCGGTGGCCCAGCGCGGTGAGCACCGCGGTTTCGTCGACGCGGCCAGGGTCCGCGCCCGAGCAGGCCACCACCTCGGCCACCCCGGCCAGCGCCCGCCGGGTGTCGTCGGCGACCGCCGCGCAGGTGAGCACCAGCGGCGTCACCTCGGTTTGGGTGAACACCCGCATGTTCCGGTCCAGTCGACCGGACTTGGTGACGATGGCCAGCGGCGGGACCTCGCTTTGCCCCCGGGTTTGGCGCTGCTGGCGTTCGGTGACGCTCAACTGCGCGCCGCCGTAGTTTTCGATGCGCACCGTGCCGGCGCCGACCAGGATGACGTCGGCGAATGTGCGCAGCAGCTTGAACACCGCCCGATCGCCGGGTCCGGCCAGGCCGCCGGAGCGGCCCGACGCGGTCGCGCCGCCGTCCAGGCTGGTGATGAAATTCGCCCGCACCCAGGTGCGCTGCCGGTCGGCCGGATAGGCGTACAGGGCGGCGAGTTCGGTGTCGTCGATGTCTCGCGCCGAGCCCAGCAGCGTGAGTTGCGTCTCAGCGGCCGGGTCCTGGCCAAGGTCAGACATGACCATGATTGCAACACGTGGCTACAGTGCCTGCATGCGCGACCCAGCCACCGACCACATCGGTCATCTGGTCGATCGGCATCCGAGTGTCTCGCCGGAGCGGCTGATCGCCCAGTTGACGCCGCCGCCCACCTTTGCCGGGGTCAGCTTCCAGACGTATCGGCCCGACCCGGCCGAGCCCAGCCAGGCCGCCGCGGTGCAGGCGTGCACCGCGTTCTGCGCGGAGGCCGTGGAGCGCCGGGCGGGCCGCAAGAAGCTGTTCGGCAAGCGGGCGGTGTTGCCCGGGGTTGGGCTGTACCTGGACGGCGGTTTCGGGGTCGGCAAGACCCACCTGCTGGCCTCCTCGTACTACCAGCTGGACGAAAACGCCGGAACGCATCAGAAGGCGTTTGCGACGTTCATGGAGCTCACCCAGTTGGCCGGGGTGTTCGGCTTCCTCGAATGCATCGATCTGTTGGCCGATTACACGCTGCTGTGCATCGACGAGTTCGAGCTGGACGATCCGGGCAACACCACGCTGATTTCGCGGCTGCTGTCCGCGCTGGTCGAGCGGGGGGTGTCGATCGCGGCGACCTCGAACACGTTGCCCGAGCAGCTCGGCGAGGGCCGGTTCGCGGCCCAAGACTTCCTGCGTGAAATCAACACGCTGGCAGAGATTTTCACCACGGTCCGGATCGAGGGGCCCGACTACCGGCACCGCGACCTGCCGCCGGCGCCGGAACCGCTGTCCGACGAGCAGGTGCTGGCGCGGGCGACCGACGCGGCCGCCGACGGCGGCGTCACCGTCGACGACTTCGACGCGCTGTGCGAGCACCTGGCCACCATGCACCCGTCGCGGTATCTCACCCTGATCGAGGGGGTGCGCGCGGTGTTCCTCACCGGCGTGCACCCCATCGACGACCAGAACGTGGCGCTGCGGCTGGTGGCGTTGACCGACCGGCTCTATGACGCCGGCATCCCGGTGGTGGCCTCCGGGGCCAAGCTGGACGCCATCTTCAGCGCCGAGATGCTGGCCGGCGGCTTCCGCAAAAAATATCTGCGGGCCACGTCGCGGCTACTGGCGTTGACCGCCGCCGGCTCGGTGGCGGGTTAAAGGTTCCACTGCGCCAGGTGCGCGCCGGTGGTCTTGTTGAGCAGCACCACGTTGGTGACCAGCCCGCGGTAGACGTCCCAGTACACCCCGCCGTTGACGGTGGCGCCGGCCGGCGCGTTGGTCAGCCGGTTCTCCAGCTGGTCGGGGGCGTCGGTGTGCTTGGACACGTAGGCGTCCGCGTCGGGGGTGACGCCGTCGAAGGTGAACGCCAGCGACAGGGTGTAGGGGGTGGGGGCGGAAACGGTGTGCACGGTGACCCCGGCCCGCCACGGCGAGCCCTGGGCCCGCCAGCGCGGCGAACCGTTCCAGCCCCAGCCGGGCGGCTCGTCGGTTGGCAGCACATCGTGGACGGCCACGTCGGCGACGACCGCCCCGAACGCCGGGTCGTCGTACTCGACGTGCAGGGTGTCCCCGAGCCGGCCGATCGGCGCGTCCTGGGCGGCCGCGCGGGGCGCCGGCGCGACCAGCGCCGCTGCGCTCGTCAGGGTGATCAGGGCCACGAACCAGCGGTGCATTTTCGCCCTCTTCGGTGTATGTCTCGCCACATCTGCCTGTCGCATGATGGCACATCACGTCGACCGGCCGGACCCAACCGCCCGGTGAGCAGATGGTTCCAGGCGGTTAACACCATGGTGATCGGGGCGTAGCGCGGCGCGGGCATCGTGGGCTTGTAGACGGTACCGTTCACAGAAAGGCCCGCCGATGCTCAGCCCGAAATCTGCCGTTATCGTCAAGGAAACGCTGCCCGTGGTCGGGGCGGCGATCGAAGACATCACCACCCGCTTCTACGCCACCCTGTTCATCGACCACCCGGAGCTGGAGCGTGACCTGTTCAACCGGGGCAACCAGGCGCAGGGGGATCAGCAGCGGGCGCTGGCCGGGGCGATCGCCTCGTTCGCGACGCTGCTGGTCGCCGACGACGCCCCGCCACCGGACAAGGTGTTGTCCCGGATCGCCAACAAGCACGCGTCGCTGGGGGTAACCGCCGCCCAATACCAGCTGGTGCACGACTACCTGTTCGCGGCGATCGTGGCGGTGCTCGGCGACGCGGTCACCGACGACGTCGCCGCCGCCTGGGACGAGGTGTATTGGCTGATGGCCAACGCGCTGATGGGGCGCGAGGCCGACCTGTACGCCCAGGCCGGGGTGGCGCCCGGCGAGGTGTGGCTGCCGGCCCGGGTGTTGGCCCGCACCCAGGAGTCCCCGGACTGCATCGCGCTGACCCTGACCGGCGCCGACGGCGCGTTGCCGGCGTTTCGGCCCGGCCAATACACCTCGGTCGCGGTGCGGCTGCCCGACGGTGCCCGTCAGATCCGGCAGTACAGCATCACCGGTTCGGACGCGTCGACGTGGCGGATCACCGTCAAACGGGTCGCGTCGGTGGCCGGCTCGCCGGTCGGTCAGGTGTCAAACTTCATCCACGACAACGTCTTCGAGGGTGACTCGGTGATGTTGTCGCGGCCGTTTGGGGACCTGACCCTGGCGCCCGAACAGGTTCCGGTGCTGCTGGTGTCGGCCGGCATCGGTTGCACCCCGATGATCGGGATGCTGCGCCACCTGGTCGACACTGGCGACCACCGGCCGGTGTGCGTGGTGCACGCCGACCGCTCCCGGGCGGTGCACCCGCACCGCAGCGAGTTGGCCGACCTGGTCGCGCAGCTGCCGGCGGCCATCATGCGGACCTGGTACGGCGAGATCGGGGTGCCGGTGGACCTGGCCGAGATGACCCTGCCCGACGGGGTGCAGGTCTATTTGTGCGGGCCGCTGGAATTCATGCGGTCGGTGCGAGAACACTTGGTGGACCGCGGCATTCCTGCCGGCAACATCCACTACGAGGTGTTCGGGCCGGACCTGTGGTTGCAGGTCGCCTAAGGCGGCTTATTCCTCGGTCGCTTTGCGGGCCACGATCGACTCCAATGTGGCCGCCAGGTCGGCTTCGGCCCGGTCCTTGTCCACCCTGGCGCGGTGCAGCGGCCCGGCGCCGTCCTCGAGCTCGAGCAGCGCCAGCAGCAGGTGCTCGGTGCCGATGTAGTTGTGGCCCAACCGAAGCGCCTCGCGGAAGGTCAACTCCAGGGCCTTGCGCGCCGGGCCGCTGAACGGGATCAGCGCGCCGGGGTCGTCGCCGCCTGGCGGCAGGGTGACCGCCGCGCGGACGGTGTCGGGGTCGACCTGCTGGGCGGTCAGCAATGCGGTCGCCAGTGCGTCGGGGTCGCTGAGCATCCCCAGCACCAGGTGATCGGGGGTGATCTCGGCGTTGCCGGCGTCATGGGCAGCGTTTTGGGCCGCGACCACCGCGCTACGCGCCCGCGGCGTGAACCGGCCGAAGCCCTGGCTGGGATCGAGGGTGGTCGGCTCCGGCTTGGGCACGAACCGCTTCTGGGCGGCCTGCTTGGTCACCCCCATGCATTTGCCGATGTCGGTCCACGAGGCCCCGGAGCGGCGGGCCTGGTCGACGAAATGTCCGATCAGATGGTCAGCGACCTCACCGAGATGCTCAGCGGCCAACACGGCGTCGGTGAGCTGATCCAGGGCGTCGGCGTGCACCTGCTTGATGGCGTTGATCAGGTCGTCGAGGCGGACGGGATAGGGGATGGGGGTCTCGGTCATGGCGTCAACTGTAGGTTGACGATGATGGTTCGTCAACCATGGGTTGACGCGGCGGGGCGTCTGCTCGATCTGTCATCGATTCGTTGCCGAAAACAGCGCGTGGCCAGTGGAGGATGGCGCCCGTCGCACCGCGCGACTCGGCCGGCAACGCGGGCCCTAGCCGTCGAAGAAAGCGAATATGGACGTTTTTCAGCAGCAGTTCCTCGGTCCGCTGGGCAGGTTCCTCTACAGCTATGTGCTGATCGTGTTGCTGATCGGTGCCGGCATCTACTTCACGGTGCGCACGCGCTGCATCCAGGTCCGCTACTTCGGCCGGATGCTGCACCAACTGCGGCGGTCCGGCGGCGCCGACGGTGAGATCTCGTCGTTTCAGGCGTTCTGTGTCGGGCTGGCCTCCCGGGTGGGCACCGGCAACATCGCCGGGGTGGCCGTCGCGCTGACCCTCGGCGGGGCCGGGGCGGTCTTTTGGATGTGGGTGACCGCGGCGCTGGGCATGGCCACCGCCTTGGTGGAGGCCACGCTGGCCCAGATCTTTAAGGTCCGCGCGGTCGACGGCGGTTTTCGCGGCGGTCCCGCGTTCTACATCCGGCGCGGGCTGGGGTCACGCACCGGCGGCGTCGTCTTTGCTGTGCTGCTGGTCGTCACCTCCGGGATCGCGTTCAACATGGTGCAGGCCAACGCGGTCAGCGATGTGCTGCAGTCGGCGCACGCGGTGGGGCCGGGCTGGACGACGCTGGGCCTGGTCGCGCTGACCGCGCCGGTGCTGTTCGGCGGGGTGCGACGGGTGGCCCGCGTCGCCGGTGTCATCTTGCCCGTGGTGGCGATCGGATATGTGCTGTTGGCCTGCGCGATCGTGGTCGTCGACATCACCAGCCTGCCGCGGGTGATCACAGAGATCGTCGGCGGCGCGTTCGGAATCCAGCAAGTGGCCGGTGGTTTGGGCGGCGGCCTGGCGGCCGCGATGCTCAACGGCGTCAAACGGGGCCTGTTCGCCAACGAGGCGGGCATGGGCAGCGCCCCCAATGTCGCGGCCACCGCCGCCGTGGCACATCCGGTGGAGCAGGGCCTGATCCAGTCGCTGGGCGTGTTCGTCGACACCATGCTGGTGTGCACCGCCACGGCGTTCATCGTGTTGGTGGCCGGGCCCGATGTTTACGATCCGGCGCAGGCCGGGGCGGTCGCTGGGGCCAGCCTGACCCAGGCCGCGGTCGCCGCCGGCCTGGGATCCTGGACCACCGGGGTGATGACCACCGTGGTGTTCGTCTTTGCATTCTCGTCGGTGTTGAGCAACTACGTGTGCGCGGAAGCCAATCTGATCTTCCTGGGCGCGGGGGACCGGGCCATCAACGCGTTGAAGGTGTGGACGCTGATCGCCATCGCGTTTGGGGCCATGGCCAAGCTGGCGGTGGTGTGGGAGCTGGCCGATATCGGGATGGCGCTGATGGCGATCGTCAACCTTGTCGCGATCTGCCTGCTGGGGCGGTGGGCGTTGGCCGCGCTCAACGATTTTCACCGCCAGTCCGCGTTGGGCCTGGTTCCGGTGTTTGTGGCGGCCGAGGCGGGGCTGCCCGGGGCGCTCGACGGGGACGTGTGGGTACCGCGTCGGGCCGCCGTGGTGCCCGATCGCGAGCTGCACCCGATCTGAGGGGTTCCGGGGGCGTCGCGTCAGCCCAGCTGGTCGAGCTCGGCCGCCGCGGCGAGGAGGTCGGCGGCGAGCCGCCGGGCCACATCGGCGTCGATCTCGATGGTGACGTGATCGGGCGCGGTCCGGTCGGCGATGAAGATGCCGCGTTCTTTGACGTCGCCGCCGGGGTACTGGAATCCGAAGCTTTCCACCCGCACGGCGGTGCCGCGCACGGTGCCGATGAAGAAACGGCAGACGTCGCCGCCGTCGGTGGCGTCTTCCCAGTCGGACACGGAACTGGCATCCGGGGGCGGCGGCACGTCGTGATGCACGGTGTGCAGCAAATTGCGTTTAGCGAAGTCGCGGGCACAGCCCAGCATGGCCGCGTCGTGGCGCCCAGGGCGGCGGGGATTGGTGTCCCACTGCTGGAGGTCGGCGACCTGACCGGGGGTGAGTTGGTCGGCAAGATCGCGCCACGATGTGGCATCGTCGATTCTTGTCACGGGCGACGACCGTACGCCGTGCCGGGAGCGCTGACAAGAGCTTGGCGAACGCCGATTTGAATTGTTAACGCATCTCGTTACCATGACGCAAGGACCGTGCCCGAGTAGGGAAAAAGTTCCGCAACAACGGGTTACAAGTTAGTTACGACATCGTTAAATTCCTTGGAATTCCCGCATACCTACATGGCGTAGCAAATGCGGTATCTCGGACTGTGAGACGACGTCTTCCCGTGGTCCCCCACTCCCGAGCCCCGTGCCTGGGCCTCACCAGCCTCAGCCGTCGCAGGAGTCCCTGGCTGGGGGATGTGCATCTGCCGGAAATGGATAGCGCATGCGGTACCACTTCTCGGGCTCGCGCCAGGGCTAGCGTGCGGGCGCGCCAGTTCCGCGTGTGGACCGGCCAGGACATGGCGGGCGTGGGTGGTGTTACGGCGTGACGAACTGCCGGCAGCTGTAGCTAACCGGGTTGCAGATCACCGGGTTGGTGGTCCAGCCGCCGTAGGTGCCCGGCACGTCCCAGGTCGGCATCAGCGGGCCGTTGTAGGGCGGGTCGTAGCTGCAGGTGTGGCTGAAGTCGCAGAGCGGGTCGTCGGCGTGCGCTGGGGAGGCCGGCGCGAGGATGACCGCGGCGATGACGGCCGCGAGCGTGCACAGGATCTTCATGGCTTCTCCTTCGGCGCGGACGCTACGCCGGGGCACCGACAAGCCCTGTTGGAGAACCAGGGCGTCACATGCGGGCAGGATGCGCTGAGGTATTGCGTGCAGACGATTGAGTCCACGCAAAAGATTTTCCCCGGACAGCCTTGGAGAAACCCCGGAGGCGTGTCGGTGCAGGCCAGTAATGTCTCGCGGATGAATAGCAGGGACCACAAGACGCCGCTGATTATCGCGGGCGCGGTGGCTGTCTGCCTGCTGATCGTCGTGACCTTCGTCCTGGTGGCTGCTCATGACTCGTCCCCGGACGGCCCTGTGTCGACGTCGAGTTACCCGGCGCCGTCGATCTCGAATTACCCCACGGTCCCCCCGGCCGTTGACGCAAGCGCCGAACTCGCGAAACTCGCCACCATCCCGATTAAAGGACGCGCACCTAAAACCGGTTACGACCGGGCGCTGTTCGGCACGCCGTGGACCGATGACGTAACCGTTCCCGGTGGCCACAACGGCTGCGATACCCGCAACGACATTCTCCGGCGCGATCTCGCTGGTGCCGGTTATAAGCCAGGTCGGAAAGCATGCATCGTGCTCAGTGGAACCTTGAAGGATCCCTACACGGGCGAAGTGATCATGTTCAGCCGCGGACCCAGGTCGAACCAAGTTCAGGTGGATCACCTCGTGCCGATTCTGGACGCATGGCAGAAGGGCGCCCAGCAGTGGGACGACCTCAAACGCCGCAACTTCGCCAACGACCCGATGAACCTCCAGACGACCTCGGCGGCGGCGAACCGCCAGAAGGGGTCGGCCGACGCGGCCACCTGGTTGCCGCCCAACACGGCGTACCGGTGCACCTACGTCTCTCGGATCATCGACGTGAAGAGCGCCTACGGAGTGTGGATGACACGGGCTGAACACGACGTGATCGAGCGCGTGCTGAACAGCTGCACCAACTAGCGAGCTACTACCCGTCGTTGCTTCCCGTGTTCCCTTGGGCCGCACAATAGTCCGGGTTGTAGGCATCCCGGTGGGCGTCGCGACTGCCACCCGCAGGGGTCGTGTCCTTCCGGCGGTGTAACGGTACGGGCAGAGGTATGAGCGCCGATTCCGTGGCAGCATGGACGCGTTCCCGAGTCGACGGGCGGGTGCTCCAAGCGTCATCGGCGGCACCCTGGCCACCGTCGAAGCTGTCCGTCTCCGTCTCCGTCTCCGTGTCCGTGTCCGCGTTGGCGATGGTTGCCGGTTCGATCACGACGTCAAGCGCCGCGGCCAGGTCGGTCGTTGACTCCCGGGGCGGGTTGCCCGGCGGCGGGGTGACTGATGGCGCAGCGACCCCTTGGCGGGTACCGAACCCCGATTGCTAGTCCAGCCAGCGGAGACGCCACTGCACGAGGGCTTTCCCGGCTTCGCAGTCCGGGGTCACGCTCACGGAGCGTCGCATATTGTGATCCGTTTTGCGGAACTGAATTTCGTCTCCTGTGACCCACATGACGAGCTTGGCCCCTGACCGGAAGGCCGGGATACATTCAGCAGGAGCCTCATAGGCGGTTGCGTATGGAAATTGCGACAGCGTTTTGCCGGGGTAGTACTTCGCCACATAATCGCGCCACTGGTCATTGGGCATAAGGAAGTCGACGCCCTTGTCGGTGTGTCCCACGATGTTGGTTGCCGACTTGGGGATTTCGATCTTGAGTCGACTCACGATGTCGGTGTCGTGGTCGGTCCGTCCGGGTCGGATGAAGCAGCCCGTAGTCAGCAGGAGGACCGCTGCAAGCATGGGGGCGAGCAGTAGGCGCGGCAATAGGCGGTGGCTGCTCATGGGTAGGTGCTCGTCCGGATGCTCGATATGCCTGTGGTGTCGAAGTTTTGCGCCCAGCCCGCACGGTCGAGCATGTTGAGATCCGATACTTGGGGCAGGAAGCTTGGGTCGGTGGTTTCAAAGTTGTAGTAGTCATAGACGCTCGTCCGCGCTGCCACGCTGTAGTTCCCCTCGGCGTTGGGCATAGCGATACGGCTGGTTTGATAGCTGAACGTCCCGAGCGTGTTCTTCCAGTCCGGATTGGAGCTATTGCTAGGACGGGCGTAACTGCCATCGGGTTGCCGATTGGTGTAGTCGCTCTGGAAAGCCACCGGCCCGGTGTATCCCGGCGGCATCGCTTTGACCGCCACGTCCAGGGTCGCCCGCGTCTGCGCCTGGGCGGCGTTGTTGAACCACGGCATGTCGTAGAGCATGTTGTCCACGGGCACCGACATCGGAGTACCGGAACCGTCGAGATAATGCTGCAAAAACTTGGTCGCGTAAGGAAAGACGGGGCTAAGCGCGTGCATCACTCTGCTGTGTCTCGGATCATCGAGGCCGCCGTTGAGGATAGGCAGCGCGCTGTCGAAGTCGTTTAGCGACCGCATGTCGATCCAAAAATTCGAGGTCGTCGGTTCGGATACTCACAGTCCTGGTGCCGTGTTCTCTGAACGCATTGTGCCCGCCGGGCGAGACACTCCATCTTTGCAGGTCTAACGGGGGTTCGATGTGGGCGGATATCCTGCAAGCGGTGCTTGACGCACCGACGCGGATGTGCCCGCGGCTAGACTTTGGGCCGCTGGCTGGTGCAAACGTCTCGGGTCGAGGGGAGGGGGCTGCGATGACCGATCTGGTGGTCAGTGAAGACGTAGGCCGGGTGCCTGGTGTGCTCGTCGACGTTGGTGACTCGCTGTCGGCGGGTGATCTGTCACAAATGGAGGGCAGGCAAAGCCCGTCGCTGGTCGCGGCGTTGTGGGTGGCCAACGAGGTGCTGGCGCAGTTGAACCAGGCCAACGCTGATCACATCTACTCGGCGGGCGATGCGACTCATCAGCACCATCGGGCGGTGACGGCCGCCGACGAGGCGGGCGTCACGTATGTCTGAGGACGAGCCTGGCGGGTTAACGGAGACCCAGATCCGGTCGTCTGACCCGCAGCTGACGCTCAACGTGATCAACACCTTTCCGCAGGCGGCGCAGCGGATGGCCGATCATGGGGATGCCTATGAGGGCGCGGTGCGGGCACCGGCATGGGAGGGAGCGACCGCGGGGGCGGTGATCACGACCGCGGGCCGCCATAACGCGACGATCGCCGATGACAAGGAGACGATCAACGCGCTGCACCGCCGGGCGGTCGCCGCGATGGATCCGGTCATCAGGTCACGCACCGCCGTGCTGGATCTCATCGACGACACGCGGAAGGGCAATCAGTTCACGGTCAGCGACGATTTGAAGGTGACCGCCGCTGACCTTGAGTACAAGCCAGCGGCCGAGCAGAAGGAAATGCAAATCCGACAGGCCGCGCAAAAATGGGCAGACGCCGAAACGAACGCGGCCAGTGAGATACGCGCGGGCGCGCAACCCCTGACCGGGCGCGGAAGCCAGCAGCCGGGCGACGGGCGCAACGGACGCATCGTGCTGGTCGATGACCGCAGGGGTGATCGGGACGGGCGGCACCCCGATGGGCGTAACCGAAATCCCGATGATCGGGATGGCGCAGAAGTGAGAGATGACGAGCAGTACCGCCGACCCGAGGGTGGCAAGGGAGACGGAACAGATTGGCTCGACAGCGATTGGGCTGGGCGGGCTATTCTGGAGCGTTATCTGCTCGGTGGCGGCCGAGACTGGGACATCAAGGATGATCCCACTTGGTCGCAGTACATGATGAACAATCCCAATCTCGCTCGTCAGCTTGACGGACGTGTACGCGACCAGGCGCAACAAGGCCTTAATGCGTACAGGAACGGTGGTGTGTCGGATATTCCGTATTCGAGTCAGTTTCATGCGGATACTCAAAACGGCGAGTCAATCACGGGATATCAATATCTCAATGGCACCAACGCAGACGCGGGGGATTTCAAGATAAACGGCACGACTCATATCGAACAACTTCCAGGTGGCGGATATAAGGTAACCGTCAACGACGGCTACCAATGGAACGACATCATCGACCCA
The DNA here is from genome assembly GCF_041287095.1 of Mycobacterium sp. pUA109. Taxonomy (NCBI): domain Bacteria; kingdom Bacillati; phylum Actinomycetota; class Actinomycetes; order Mycobacteriales; family Mycobacteriaceae; genus Mycobacterium; species Mycobacterium sp. pUA109. Next base: position 14,668 of record NZ_JBGGKS010000020.1, read on the forward strand.
AATTTGAAGTACGACACCGACAAATTCAAAGACCGCATTGCCCAGATCATCACTCTTGGGCAAGCTCAGCCGTATCCGATCCACATCGGATGGCACTCTCAATCCGAGTTCATCTACGACCAGGACGGTACACTGGTCAACGCCAAAGGATATCCTTATAAATGACATCTCGGCTGTTGAGAGGGTGTGCAATCGGGATCATGTTGCTAACGAGTTTAATGGGATGCGCATTATTTGGCAGAGGTAACGAAGCTGTCGCCCAACGTTCGGTGCGACCTGGTGACCCGAAAGTCTCTCCGTCAGGACAGTACACAGCTTATGCTGAGTACGGGACACCGCAGAACACGGTGAAAACCTGGGTTGACGTGATCAAAGACAAGAACGGCAAAGAGGTATTCCGTGACGATACCGCCTATAGCACTCGCCACAGTATTATGTTCACCTGGATTTCGACGCAGCCGAACGAACTGTGGATTCTTTCCGGTGACGTTGGCACCTTCTACGTCACACGCTGGCCTGACGGCAACTGGGTGAAACAACACGCCACAAATGTCCCTAAAGAGATCAAAGACTTGCGAGGATACTGACCAGGCTTAACTCAGGTGGCCGTCCAAGTGAGTAACATACCTGATATGTTCCGACCATCGACGGGCAGAACTTCGCGATCGGTCCACGTGCGCCGCCTCATGGCCCTGGTCCTGAAATGACCGTGCCACGCACGCCAATAATTCCAGACCTATGAAACGCTTAAACGACGGGTCCGGACTCGCTGGATATGGCTGGCGGCCACCGCTGTCGTCCTCATCGCGACTGGAACAACAGCAGCGGTGTGGGTGATGCGCGACCGTTCCAGCAGGCCCGCCAAGGACTGTGCCGTGGTAGAGCGGGTTGGGGGTGAGTGGACTGCGATGGTGGCACAGGCCACAGCCGCAAGTGACGCCGCGCTTAACAACGATGGCTCCGGCCCGTTGTTGGCGGTCGCCGACAGCCAGACGAAGATGAGTGACAAACTGCGCGTCGCAGCGGATTCCGTTTCAACACCGGGCTTTGGTGAAGCATTGAACAAATGGGCGGACGGTGCCGCAAAGGCGGCACAGCTCCAGCGTGACGCGGTGAAATACCCCTCAACGTCGATACAGGACGACCAGGAACGCTACGGCAGTGCAGAGAAATGCTATCGTGACGCCTTTTCTTTGGTCGACCAGGCCACCACGACATTAGCCCAAAAGTGCCCCAAACTGCCCGCTATACTCGCCCCCTCTAAGCGCGAATCGTAATGTCTAACTCGTCGGTAAAGCTGGACTGGGTGGGCGATATTAGCTTGGCTGATTTAGCGGCGATCTGCGAACTGCACGGACTCGAATACCTGCCGTACCCCTTCTTTAGCCGGACGTGGCTCTGGGCCGATGCCCACGATAAAACCATTCCAGATCGGCTCACCGATGGTGATCTGCATATTTTCCACGACTGGATCAAGGCATACACCCATGCCGACATCTGGGTGGAATGTCAGGTCCAGCACTCGGACCCGGATGCCCGCGCCGTCCGCATAGCGGCGTGCCGTCGGGGGGATCGATCGGCGTTCCTCGCCTCACAGCGGCCCGACCAAGACGTGGTCGACGTGTACAGCGTGCCACCCTTTGACATGGGGTCTGCTGTCGCGGCGTCGGTAGAACTGACTGCACCGGGTGCTCATGCCCGCATTGTCGCACCGCCATTTTTCGCTGGTCTCAACCGTGACGACACCAACGGCCACGCCAGCGCGGCCCCCGGATTGCTCCTGCCCGTCGCCGCTCCCCGCCCTGCCGGGAAGGTGGTGCCCAGATCCGATGTGACGGCGATGGCGGTGGTCCAGTCGCGTTGTGAACCCGCCCGTGAATGGGGGCTGGGCCAGGACAGGAAAGCGGTCGGGTGGGTGCGGGTTCGCGATGACGGCGAATACGTCTACGCGCCCGACTTTTCTCACGCCACGCCACTTACCGAGCAACAACTCAGCAAGCGAATCGACCGGCTCATCGCTGCAGACGTCGCGAAATTACGGCAAGTTCGTGCGGTCATCGAGCCCCCGCCCTAGTCGCGGGCCATCCCATCGTGGTCATCGGCACAGAAGATGCACGGATCACCGACCTCGCTGCCGTAATCGGCGTAGCGGGCCACCGCGGCTACCACAGACTCAGCAGTCGCGGCGTCCATGGTGGGCTCACCGGACTGCGGGTCGGCGGGTTTGAGCGCGGCGATGCTGGTGAGCAACGGAACCCGGTTGTACTGGTCGCCGGTCATATCGGCGGCGGCCTGACCGTCCACGAACAGGGTGTACATGTCGTGCTCGGGAAAGCCGTAGTTGTGCCGCAGTACCCACCACTGACCGCACTGGCGGGCCGCATAGGGAAAGTAGGTGTATCCGGTCCTGCGCCACTGCGGCGTGGCCGCCGGGTCGATCACCGGCGAGTCGCCAGACGCGCCATCGCCGCGGGACATCTTGCAATTGTATGACTGCGCTCTTCGACCAACGCCTACGCGGAATTGGAAGCCATGACGCTGGATGGTCGAGTGGCATCGGCTTGAGATCCCCCGCTACGTGATGGCTTCGAGAACGGTGGAATTGGGATTGCGGCGATGGCGAGCACATTCTCACAATGGAACAGACGCGGCTGAAGTTTGCCCATCTCGGATCCCGTCGACTCGGGAGGGGGTACGGGTGGGCGAGCACGATGCCCTTCAGAAGGACGGATCGTGATAGTTAGGGGCCGGGCTGCCAGGTGCTCGACCCTGTAGCAAACGAGGTCACGCACACCAGGCCGCGCCCATTCGGCGACACGGCTGCTCCCTCGCCGCCAGGACAGGGCGAGCCCACCTCGTGCACACCAGACCACCCGGCCGTCGTGACCCATCGACCGAACCCAGGGCAGGCGAGAACCTGACCGTCTGAGGTGTACCCGAACGTCGGTCCGCTGGGGTCGCACTGCTCGCCAAGCACAGCGCCATGGGCCATCGGTGGCCCGGATGGCGGCGTTGGGGTCATCGTGACGGTCACAGTGGCTGGTGGGGTCACCGTCACCGTCGACGGGGTTGGCGGCGCGGCTGTGGGCGGCGATGACGGGGGAGTGACTGCAGCAGGTGCTGTTGGCTGCTGGACCGGAATAGACCTCGGTGCGGCAGGAGTGGTTGTCGGCGTCTTGCTCATGCCGAACCACACCGCTGCCACTGCCGCCACGGCCAGCAAGGCCACGCCCAGCGCCACGGCTGGGCCGAACCGGCGCAGTACGCCGGGCTCGGCGTAGGGCACCACTTCGTCGGTGTCGTCGGCCAAAGACCAGGCGTTGACACTCTCGGTCTGGGCGTCAGCGGTTGCAGGGCTCAGTCCGGTGGAGTCGTCGGGGCCGACGTTGCCCTCCGGGCCCGCGGGAATTGTCATGGCTAATGCCTTAGCAGATATTCCACCTGGTGGAGGCCCAAATCGCCGCTGCTTGCTTCGGGTGAGGGGCGAGTCCGTCTGCTGCTTGCTAGAACTGGACACCGGATTGATGTCTCGGTCCGAGACGTTGATCGGGTCGATGTTCGCGCAGCTGACTACCCGCCCAGGTGGCGACAGTGAAGCACTACGGCGATTCGGAGGAACGCTACCTTGGCGAGGTCGTTGTGGAACGCATCCTCGTCGGAAGGGCGGTGCTGCAGCGCCCGTGATAACGGCTGCCACTCGACGACATACCTGCTGGTCTGGGTGCTTCCTCTTTGCGAAGGCCATTCCATGCAGGGTGACGAATGTTCCACAAATCTTCCATGAACGAGTGAAAAAGCCGCTCTGACCTGCGTGCGCGGTACTGGGATTGAACCAGCGACCTCTTCCGTGTCAGGGAAGCGCTCTCCCGCTGAGCTAACCGCGCGGGGAACCAACATGGAGGTGGAGACGGGAATCGAACCCGTGTGCACGGCTTTGCAGGCCGTTGCCTCACCACTCGGCCACTCCACCGCTGGGTTGATGCCACTGCATCCTCCGAGCGGATGACGGGATTCGAACCCGCGACCCTCACCTTGGCAAGGTGATGCGCTACCAACTGCGCTACATCCGCGTGCCACGAGCGAGATCGTCGCCCGTCGCGAAGCACGACATTAGTCCAACCACGTGGGCGGGCACAAATTCCTCCCGTCGCACCGGCGCGCCGCTCCGGGCGGCCTGCTGATTCTCGCCGAATCGACTGGCCGTGCTAGTCTTCGACCTCGTTCCCGGTCTCGTAGCTCAGCGGGAGAGCGTCCGCCTCACACGCGGAAGGTCACTGGTTCGATCCCAGTCGGGACCACCATCAGGTAGGTCGCGGTAGCGCCGTTTGCCGCGCGGAGGAGGAACGCCCGCCGCCACACCCCCGACGGCATCCGCCCGTCGGAGAAGTCACGGTTTGCGGACCTCAGTCGAGCTCAGCGAGAACCTTGCGCGCGGCTTGGAGTTCGGCTTCCAGGGCGGCGACCTTGGCGGCCTGCTGCGAGCGCGCCTCCTCGATGACCTCGTCGATCGGCGTGGAGAGGTCCTCGTGCAGTTCCTTGGCGGCACGGGACACGGCGGCGGCCGCGACCGCGAGGTTGCGGGCCAGGTAGGTGCTGCCCCGCTTGAGTTCGGCGTGCCATTCGCCGTCGGCGGTACCAGTGACGGTGAGGGTCAGTTCGAGGGTCTTGGTCTTCTTGCTCGTCGCCCTCTTGGACGTTGCCTTCGTTGGCTTTTCGGCGGACGACGCGTCAGGGTTCGCCGCGTCCGGCGCCGGCTTGCTCGCGGGGGAGGCGCCGTCGACAGGACCGCCCTGCATGCCGGAAGTGTCAGGGTGGGTGGGTAGAACATCTGCCTTCGGGGTGTCTACAGTCATCGTCACGGTGAGCTCCTTCTGACGTTCGCCCGCGGTGCGTGGGCCGGCAATGGTCATTCGAACAAATGTTCTACACCGAAGCGGCATGGCGCGCAACCGCTTGTCGCCGGCAATCACCTCGAGCAGGTCAATTCGGCCCGTTTTGATTTTGCGGTGGGGGCTGTGCCATGACGTCCTGCCACAGCCCTCCACGCAATCTCAACACCTTGGATGCGCAGACGCGCACCACGGCTTCCTAGTTCGAGCTCATCTGGGACAACATCGTCAGCGACGAGTGGGCGAGCTTCCAGCCGTCCTGGTCGACGAACCTGAGGTTGGCCGAGTGCGGGGTCAGCTTCGCGCTGGAGGCGGTGACGTCGGCGGTGGCGGCACCGGGGCCGTCCGGCTGAATGTTGGCCGCGGAGATCGTCAGCGGCAGCTTGCCGTTCTCGAGGCCCTTTTTCATCCGACTGTCCATAACGGTGCGCTCGATCGGCCCGAGGCCGCCCTCGACCAAGCCGGACTTGTTGGCGGCGGGGACATGCGGGTCGGCGATGCCGTTCATCACGGTGACCACCTGGTCCGCGGTGGGCACATCGGTGGCCGGGGCCTGGGGCATCGGCACGTCGAACCCGGCCAGTTGTAGGTCGGGGACGTGGGGCGCGCCGGCCACGCCCTCGATCAGGCCCGCGGCCGCCGCTCCAATGGTCGCTACCGCTGCGACACCTGTCATGAGGGATTTCGCCCGCATCATCGTCCTTTCAAGTCTTCGATACATGAACGTATCGGGAATACGCGGACGAATCTAACAGTGAGTTCGCCGCAGCGGCTCGGTGATGGGCCGTGATTCGCACGTCATTGCGGCGGGTGGGGAGAGGCGGGTCACCCAGGAACGGTGTCAGGCCTCTTCGCTGTAGCTGAGCAAGACCCGGATGAACAGGTCGGCGCGTTCCTGCCAGACCGATTCGTTGTCCGGCTCCATCAGGCACTGCGCACTGGTCCCGTCGTGCACGGCGACCAGGGCGCGGCCGAGCGCGTGCAGATCCGATACACGCCGCCCGGCCCCGTCCAGCGCTTCGGTCAGGATCGGCAGCAGGGCGGCGAGCACGCCTTCCTCACGGGCGGCAACCACGCTCTTGAGGGCGGGGTTGCGCAAGGCGTGCGCGGTGAATTCGGCGCTCACCCGATACCAGTTGTCGTCGACCGGGATGCTGGCAATCAGCCGCCGGGCGTATCCCTCCAACTCGTCCCACGACTGTGGCCGCCGCGCTTCGGCGCCCACCGCCGCCCGGAATCCGGCGGTCAACTGCTCGGTGTTGCGCTCCCACATCGCCAGGAAGAGTTCGTCGAGCGAGGCGAAATTGGAATAGAACGCACCACGGGTGAATCCGGCGTGCTCGCAGATCTGCTCGACGGTCGCCCGGCCGAACCCCTCCTGTGCGAACACGTGGAACGCGGCTTCGAGGAGTCGCGTCCGTGTTTCGGCCCTCCTGCGGGTGACTCGCTTGGGTTGCGGGGTTTCCGCCGCAGCGTGCGCGTCGCTGACTCCCACGCTCGGCCCTTTCGTTGTCGACGGTGACGATCCGCTCAATATTGTCACGCCGACCACGTCGCATACATTTGTGTATCTGAATCGCGGGTGGCGCTGCGGGTCTAAGGCCTAATCCCGATGTAGTGCAACGTTTTACGCCGGTCGCAGGACCGCGACCAGGAAATCGGAGGCCTCGGTGAACGGGTGCAGGTCCCAGCTGGAGAGCAGCAGATCAAGCGCGAACCCGCCGTCGACGGCGTCGTTGAGGAACTCGTTGAACTCGTAGTCGCGTCCGGCGCCAAAGCCGATCACCGCACGGCCGTCGTCTTTGAGGTGGGCGCGTACCCGGCTGAGCACCCGGATGCGGGTACTCGGCGCCAGAAACGTCATCACGTTGCCGGCCGACACCGCGATGTCGAAGGGCTCGGTGATGCCCCGCGCGGGCAGGTCGAGCTCGGCGAGGTCACCGACCAGCCAACGCGGCCCGGGATGATCGTGCTCGGCGGCCTCGATGAGCGCCGGGTCGACGTCGACACCGACCACCTGGTGACCGGCCTCGGCCAGATACCCGCCCAACCGGCCCGGACCGCAGCCGGCGTCCAGGATGCGGGCCCCGCGCGGCGCCATCGCGTCCACCAGGCGGGCCTCGCCGGCCAGGTCTTCCCCGGCGCGCGCCATGGCCCGGAACCGCTCGATATACCACTGCGAATGGTCGGGATCGGCGGCGACCTTCTGCATCCACAGGCTCTGTTCGGTCATGGCGCCATTGTCGCAAAACGGGGACCCGCCGGTCACCCGCTGAGGTAGGCGACGATGGCGTTGGTCAAGCCTTCCCGCGCCTCGTCGAGGTCGGCATAGCTGCCAAGTTGCTTCTCGGACACCAGACCTCGCATCGCCCCGGGAATGAACGACGCCACCTGATGGATGCGCTCGCGGTCGACCTGCAAGTCGGCGAACGCCTTCTGGCAGGTGTCGTGCCAGCTTTGCCCCCAGGACCGCAGTTCGGCCGCGGTGGCGGGGTAGAGGCGGTCGAGGTCGTCGGGATTACGTGGCAGCGCGGCCCGCAGGTTTTCGATCGCGCGGGAGTCCGGGGCGGCCAGCCCGTCGTAGAGGGTGTCGATGATCGCGGCCACCCGGGTGCGCAGCGACGCGCCGGCATCGGTGTCGGCGAACAAGTTGGCCCGCCGGGTCGCGGTGTGGTGCAGCACCGCGGCCCAGAACCCGTCGGCGTCGCCGAACTGGTACTGCACGGTGCCCCAGGTCACGCCGATCTGTTTGGCGATGCGGTTGGCGGACACGGCGGCCGGATCGCCGGTGGCCAACGCGTCGACCGCGGCCTTGAGCATCGCCTCGCGGGTGGCGATCCCGCGCCGGTTGGCGGTGCGGCGCGCGCTGTCGGGCTCTGCCATCCCCGCATCCTAACGGCCGAAACGGGTTTTCATTGACCTTTCTATGACTGTTTCATAGGCTCCTCTAGGATCATCCCGCCGAGGCGAACCGGGAAGGGTTGCGAACATGGCCAAACCGCCGTTGTCGATGAAGCCGACGGGATGGTTTCAGGTGGCCTGGTCCGACGAGATCGGCGTCGGCGCCGTGCACCGGATGAAGTACTTCGACCAGGAGTTGATCGCCTGGCGCAGCCAATCCGGGCGGCTCACCGTGATGAACGCCTACTGCGAGCACCTGGGTGCCCACTTGGGCTACGGCGGGCACGTCGAGGGTGAGGTGATCCAGTGTCCGTTTCACGGTTGGCAGTGGAGCGCCGAGGGCCGCAACGTGTGTATCCCCTACGAGCAGCGCCCCAACCGGGGTCGGCGCATCACGACCTACCCGGTGGTCGAACGCAACGACTCGGTCTACCTGTGGTACGACGCGAGCGGTCGCGCCCCGTTCTTCGACGCGCCCGACGTGTTCGCCGCGTTCGGCGACGGCAGCAGCGCCGCCGACTACTACCCCCAGCAGCGGCTGTTCGAGCAGGGCCACGAGATGCACCCGCAATACGTGCTGGAGAACGGCGTGGATTTCGCCCACTTCAAGTACGTGCACGGCACCCCGATCAACCCCGTGTTCACCCGCCACGACTTCGACGCACCGGTGTCCTACGTCGACTTCACCATCACGTTCGAGGGCGATGACCAGCAGACCATCGACGAGGTCCAAAGTGGGGTGGAGGCCATCAACGGCGGCTTGGGCATCGCGGTGACCAAAAGCTGGGGGATGATCGACAACCGCACCATCTCCTGTATCACCCCGGTCGACGACGCCACCTGCGATGTGCGGTTCATGGTCTACATCGGCCGGCCGGCGGGTGAAGCGGCCGCCCAGAACCCGCAGCGCGCGGCCGTCAAGGCTGAGGAGTTCGGCGCCGAGATCATCCGCCAGTTCCGTCAGGACATCCACATCTGGTCGCATCAGCGGTACTCCGACCCGCCGGCGCTGGCCAGCGGTGAACTCAAGGGCTTCACCGCGATTCGACAGTGGGCCAAGCAGTTCTATCCCGACGGCGTCGGTGGCGCGGCCGCCGAGGTCTACGCAGCACGAGAGAAAGGCTGAACCGCGATGGCCAACAACACCACGCCGATCCGCGTCTTCCAGGTGGCGACGGGCAACGTCGGCTCGGAGATGATCAAACGCATCGCTACCCAGACCGATCTGGAACTGATTGGGGTGCACTGCTATTCACCAGAAAAGATCGGCAAGGATGTGGGCGAGCTGGTCGGGTTGGCGCCCAACGGGGTGATCGCCACCGGCAGCGTCGAGGAGATCATCGCCGCGCGGCCCGACGTGGTGACCTTCCACGGCGTGTTCCCCGACGAGAACCTCTACGTCACCGTGCTCGAAGCCGGCATCGACATCGTCACCACCGCCGACTGGATCACCGGCTGGCACCGCGACACCAACCACCCACACCCCTCGGGCAAGAAGGTCACCCGGTTGCTGCAGGAGGCCTGCGAGAAGGGGGGTTCGACCTTCTACGGCACCGGCATGAACCCAGGGCTCAATCAGATTCTCGGGGTGGTGTGTTCGGCCGACGTCGCCGAGATCGAGAACATCACCACCATCGAGTCCGTCGACGTGTCGTGTCACCACAGCAAGGACACCTGGATCGAGGTCGGCTACGGTCTGCCGGTCGACGACCCGGAGATCCCCGCCAAGCTGGAGAAGTACACCCGGGTCTTCGCCGACAGCGTCTACCTGATGGCCGACTGCTTCGGCCTGGACCTCGACGAGGTGAAGTTCAGCTACGAGCTGGGGGCCTGCACCAAAGACGTCGACCTGGGCTGGTACGTGCTGCCCAAGGGGTCGCTGGGCGGCAACTACATCAAATACCAGGGCATGGTCGACGGCGTCCCGCGCGTTGAGACCCATCTGGAGTGGCAGATGACCCCGCACACCGACCCGAGCTGGAACATCAAGGGCTGCTACATCACCCAGATCAAGGGTGACCCCTGCGTTTACAACAAGCACATGATCTTCCCGAAACCCGGTGTGGACCTGTCGAATCCGGATGAGTTCGCCTCGATCGGCATGACCGTCACCGGGATGCCGGCCCTCAACGCGATCAAGTCCGTGGTGGCCGCTCCGCCCGGGATCCTCACCAGCGCCGACCTGCCGCTGCGCGGCTTCGCCGGCCGGTTCGCCGGTTAGACCAGTTCACCGCCCCAGCAGCCGAGCGACGCTGTTGCGCAGCACGATAGCGGCTTGCGATTGAGGTACCAGCAGCATTGCTGCGGGGGTGAAGCCGCGTTGCCGGGGCTTCACCAATGCGCGGTGGCGTTGTTCGTACCGGGCCAGCGCGTCGGACAGGCGGGCGGGTGTGCGGGCCAGTTCCTCGGCGAGGGTGTGAGCTCCGGCGATGGCTAGCGTGGAGCCGTCGCCGAACAGTGACAGACTCGAGGCCGCGTCGCCCAGGAGAGCCACCCGCCCGGTCGACCAGCGCGGCAAGTGAACTCGGCTGACCGCGTCGAAGTACAGGTCGTCGGCCGCCTGCAGCTGGTCGAGATATTCGCCGAAACAGCCGAGCCGTCCGGCGTATGCCTCGGTCACCAGCCGCTTGTGCAGGGCCAGGTCGCGGCGGTCGAGGCCGGGCACCGCGGGGTGCCGGAACATGAACCCGGCCCCCGGCTTTCCCGCTGCGGGGTGGATGACGAAGGCACGACCCGGGGTGTTGAACATCACCACTTGGTGCTCATCGCGGATTGGCTGGTCCACGGGCAGGGCCGCCAGGTACATGCCCATGTGCCGGACGAACGCGGCCTCTGGTCCGAAGGCCAGTCGGCGCACCGTCGAATGCAGCCCGTCGGCGCCGATCACCAGGTCGAAGCGCTCGGGTTCGGCGCGCTCGAAGCACACCCGCACACCGTCGCCCGTCTGCGTCAAATCGGTGATGGTGTCGCCCCAGCGGATTCGGGTGTTCTCGCCGGCGGCCGACAGCAGGATCGCCGCCAGGTCGGCCCGCGCGATTTCCAGCTCACGATCCCCGGCGGAACCCTGAAATGTCCTCATGCTGAACCCGCCGCGCTCGTGGCCGTGAGCGTCGACGAACACCAGCCGGTTCACCTGCGTCGCGGCGGCGCGTAACTGCGGCATGATGCCCATCCGCTCGACCACGGCGACGGCGGGTCCTTTGACATCCACCGGGTGGCCACTGGAACGTTGCCCGGCGGCTTGCTCGACCACGGTGACCGCGAAACCGTGGCGCGCAAGCCAATACGCCAGAGTCGATCCCGCGATGCCGGCACCGGAAATCAGCACACTGGCGCCCATCGCCACACCTCCGGCCAACTGGACGAAGTTCGTCCACTTATCTCCACGTTACACTAACCGGAAGAAATTCGTCCAGTTACCCGGAGGTTCGTGCGATGAGCAGCCAGTTGCGGGCGGACGCGCGTACCAACCGCGATCAGATCCTGGTGGCGGCCCAGGCCGTGTTCCGCGAACAGGGTGTCGATGTGCCGATGAAGGCGATCGCAGATCGCGCGGGCGTCGGGGTCGGCACTTTGTACCGCCGGTTCCCGGATCGCGCTGCGCTGATCGGCGCGGTGGGTTACGAATACCTCGCGGACTTGGCGGACCTGGCCGATACCGCCCGGCGTGAGGCAGTTGGTGCCTGGCCCGCTCTGTGCCGGCTCCTGCGAGAATGTGCCGAATTACGGCTGGGTGCATTGGCCTCCGCGCTCGGCCCGACTCTGAATGCAGGCGGTGACCCGACGCTCACCCAGGTCCGCGCGCGGGTTGCCGATCGCGTCGTGGCCCTGACCGCACAGGCCCACGCCGACGGCGACCTGCGGCCAGATGTCACCGCGCAGGATGTCGCCCACCTGATGACCCTGCAGATCTATGTGCGTTCAGACCAGCCGTATGGCGAGGCCGTCCAGCGCACGATGGACATCGTGCTCAACGGGCTGCGTGCCCGCCGCGAAGCGGAGTGAGCATCTCCGGCGCGCTCAGGGTCGCGGGGCGAAGAGCTCGGCCAGGTGCACCCCGGGCCGGTGCGCGAGCTGGTCGAGTTGGGTGCGGCAGGAGAAGCCGTCGGTGAGCACGACGGCGTCCGGATGGGCGCGCACCGCGGGTAGCAGATCGTTTTCGGCGACGGCGACGCTGACCTCGTAGTGGCCGCGTTCGGCGCCGAAATTGCCGGCCAGGCCGCAACACCCGTCGACGATGTGGGTCTGCACCCCGGCGGTGCGCAGCAGGGCTCGATCCGCTTCGAAGCCCAGCACGGCGTGCTGGTGGCAGTGGGGTTGCACGACGGCGACGGTGCCGGACAGATCCGGTGGCGCCCACCGCTCGGTGCTGCCCAACAGTTCGGCCAGCGTCCGCACCGCACCCGACACGGTGGTGACGGGCTCGTCGGCGCCGAGCAGCTCGAGAGCGTCGCTGCGCAAGGCCGCGGTGCACGACGGTTCCAGCCCGACGATCGGCATTCCCGCCGCGGCAGGCGCGGTGAGCGCGTCGACGCTGCGGCGCAGCTGTTTTCGGGCGGTGTCCAGCTGCCCGGTGGAGATCCAGGTCAGCCCGCAGCACAGCCGCGGCCCGGGGATGCGCACCGAATATCCGGCCGCTTCCAACACCGCGACCGCGGCGATGCCGACCTGCGGGGTGAAGTGGTTGGTGAAGGTGTCCACCCAGAGCAGCACCGGATCCCCGTCGGCGACCGGATGTTCGGCGAACCAGCGACGAAACGTGCGCGCCGCGAACACCGGCAGCTCGCGGCGCGGATCCACCCCGGCCAGCCGCTTACCCAGCGGCGCCAGCCGCCCGGCGGCCAGCCGGTTCACCGGCCGCGGCGCCAGCGACGCCAGCCGTGCCCAGCGCGGCAACCAGCCCAGCGCGTAGTGCGCGGGCGGCCGCAGCCGGCGGCGGTAGCGCTGGTAGAGCACCTCGGCCTTGTAGGTGGCCATGTCCACCCCGGTCGGGCACTCCGACGAGCACGCCTTGCAGGACAGGCACAAGTCCAGCGATTCGGCCACCTCCGGGGCCCGCCAGCCCCGCACCGCCGAGCCGTTGGCCAGCTCCTGCAGCACCCGCGCCCGCCCGCGGGTGGAGTCTTTTTCGTCGCGGGTGGCCCGATACGACGGGCACATCACGCCCGCGCCGTCGGCCACCCGGCATTTGCCGACCCCGGTGCAGCGGTGCACGGCGGCCGAAAAGTCGCCGCCGTCTTGGTGGTAGCCAAAGCCCAGCCCGGTCCGCAGCGGCGCCGCGGCCACCTCGCGCAGGTCCGCGTCGGGCGGGCGGGGCCGCACGATCACGCCCGGGTTCAGCACCTCGTCGGGATCGAACACGCCCTTGACCGCGGCGAAGGCGTCGATCGCCGCCGGGGAGTACATCAGCGGCAACAGCGCGCCGCGGGCCCGCCCGTCGCCGTGCTCACCGGACATCGACCCGCCGTAGCCGGCGACCAATTGCGCGGCGTCGGTGAGGAAGTCGCGGAAGATGCGTCGGCCGTCGGGTCGCTGCAACGGGAAATCGATGCGGATGTGGACGCAGCCGTCGCCGAAGTGGCCGTAGGGCACCCCGGTCAAGCCGCGGTCGGCCATCAGCGCTTCGAACGCGCGCAGATACGCGCCCAGCTGCTGGGGTGGGACGGCGGCATCTTCCCAGCCCGATAAGCCGGGCGGGTCGGTGGCGCGGGCGGCGAGCCCGGCCCCGTCCTCCCGGATCCGCCACAGCGCCGCCGCCGCGGTGGCGTCGGGCACCACCCAGCCGTCCTTGGCGGCCGCGACCCCCAACGCGGCCTGGGCGCGGGCGACGACGTCGCCGTGCTCGTCGCCGCCGAATTCGACGAACAGCCAGCCGTTGCCGTCCGGCAGCGGGGGGAGCGCCGCCGCCCCCTTGCGGCCGCGGACCACATTGACGATGCGGGCGTCCAGGCCCTCGCACGCGATGGGCCGATGGTCCAGCAGGGTGGGCACGGCGTCGGCGGCGGTGGCCATATCCGGGTAGCCCAGCACCAGCAGGGCGCGCTGCGCGGGTGTGCGCACCAGTCGCAGCGTCGCTTCCCGGAGCACCCCCCAGGTGCCTTCCGAGCCGACGAACGCCTTGGCCACGTCGAAGCCGGACTCGGGCAGCAGGTGCTCTAACGAGTAGCCCGACACCTGGCGGTCGAAGCGGCCGAATTCGGTGCGGATCACCGCCAACTGCGACCGGATGACCCGCTGCAGCGCCGACAGGGTGGGGGAGCGTTGGGGATCGTCGGTGGTGCGCAGCCCCTCGCCGGTGCCGGTGATCAGGTCCAGGGCGACGACGTTGTCGGCGGTGCGGCCGTAGCCCAATGCGCGTGAGCCGCAGGCATTGTTGCCGATCATGCCGCCGATCGTGCAGCGGCTGTGGGTGGACGGGTCGGGGCCGAACCGCAGGCCGTGCGGGGCGGCGGCCCGCTGGACCTCGTCGAGCACCACCCCGGGCGCGACCACCGCGGTCGCCGCGTCCGGGTCGATGCGGTGAATCCGGTTGAGGTGGCGGGAGAAATCCATCACCACACCGGTGCCGACCGCGTTGCCCGCGATCGAGGTGCCCGCCCCGCGGGCGGTCAGCGGCACCCCAGCGGCCCGGCTGACCTCCACGACGGCCGCGATCTCGTCGGTGTGCCGCGGGAACACCACCACCGTGGGCAGCACCCGGTACAGCGACGCATCGGTGGAGTACTCCGCGCGGCGCCGCACCGAGTCGTCGATCTCGGCAATACCTGCGCGGCGCAACGCGGCAATCACGTCGGAGGTGGGCGCGCTCACCCGTCCATCCTCGCAGAGCCGACCCGGCCGTCAACCCACTCGGCGTAACATTTCAAGCAAAAAGTGTAACGTCGGGCGGGGCGCGTTGACCGCCGTGGGGTGTGCTGAGGCCGCCCGATCAGGCCATCTCGGGGGCGTTCAAATGCGCGATGGCCAGGTCGAACTCGCCGACCTCGAGCACCTCGGCGCCGGTGTCGTTGACGGCGTCGGCCCAGATCGCCTGCTCGGCGTCGCGACACGCGATCATCGCGGACCGGTCGTCAAAGCCGACCGACGCCACCGCCCGCCCGGCGGCCGGGTCGATCATCAGGCTGGTGCTGCAGAACCCGTCCAGCTCCTCCAGCTTGGGGAGCAACGCCAGCTTGTAGGTGTCGACCAGCCGGTCCATGTGGGCGGGCTCGCCACGCAACCAGGTGGCGCGCACCCCGGCGCGGCGGTCGGCGCGGTGGTCCCGGCGCAGCACCGCGATCTCCCAGCGGGACACCTCGGCCTTGGCATGGAAGATGTCGACGGCGTGGTCCCGCAGCTGCGTGGCCGGGCCCTCGCTTGCCCGCAGCGCGTCCTCGTCCAGCCACGACGACGTGATGATGCATCTGCCGCCGTCGCGGTCGACCAACATCGACATCCCGACGCATCCCGGCATGTCGGCGAGCGTGGGCATGACCACGTCGCGGACGTGGGTGATGCCCTCGTCGATGAACGACGGGTGCGCGTGGATGGTGGAAGAACGTGCGTACATAATCCGCCTCCGTCAGTTGCGAGACTCGGTTGTGATATCCACCATGCTCCGGTGGCGGCGCCCAGACAACGGTTACTGAAGAGTCAGGTCCAAACCGTGCCCGGGCCGTGATGAGTTTCGCGGGCCGCGGCGGTCTATCTGATCAGTGCCGATCAGCGAAGGAGAACCCCGCCATGCCCACCATCACTCCCTGCTTGTGGTTCGACAACCAGGCCGAAGAGGCGGCCAAGCTGTACACCCGGGTGGTGCCGAACTCGGCGATCACGGCGGTGACCCACTATCCGATCGACACCCCCGGCGGTAAGGCCGGCGAGGTGATGACGGTCGAATTCACCCTGGACGGCCGGCCCTACACCGGGTTGAACGGCGGCCCGCAGTTCCCGTTCACCGAGGCGGTGTCGTTTCAGATCGACTGCGCCGACCAGCGCGACGTCGACTGGTACTGGAGTGAGCTGACCGCCGACGGGGGCAGCGAAGGCCCCTGCGGCTGGCTCAAAGACCGATTCGGCCTGTCCTGGCAGATCGTGCCGCGCCGGCTCACCGAACTGCTCGCCGACCCGGACCCCCAGGTGGCGCGGCGGGTGAGCGAACAGATGATGACGATGGGCAAGCTGGATATCGCCCCGCTGGAGGCCGCCGCTGAGAAAGCCCGCGGGTAACCGCGCTACGGGGTGCTGGTGTCGGATTCGCGGTCGTGTTCGGCCTCGAATTCGGCGATCAGCCGCGAGGTGCGGGCGCGCAGCAGGACCGCGATAACGGTGCCGCCCACCACCGCCACCACCAGGCCGATCCAGGAAAACCGCTGCAGCCAGCGCTCGGCGGCGATACCGGCGTAGTAGACCAGCGCGGTGGTCCCGCCCGCCCAGCAGATCGCGCCGGACACGTTGGCCGCCAAAAACCGGGGGTAGGGCATCTTCAGCGCCCCGGCCAGCGGTCCGGCGAAGATCCGCAGCAGCGCGATGAACCGGCCGAAGAACACCGCATGCGATCCCCAGCGGTGGAACAACCGCTCGGCCAGCGCGACGTGGCCGTGGCCGAAATGGCGCGGGAACCGTCGCCCCAGCCAGTCGAACAGCGGCATACCCAGCCGGCGCCCGACCGTGTAGCCAATCGAGTCGCCGATGGCCGCACCCAGCACCGCGGCGGCCCCGACACCGACCGGATTGACCGCGATCTCATGGCGGGACGACAGCAGCGCCGCGCCGACCAGCATGATCTCGCCGGGCAGCGGGATGCCCAGACTCTCCATCCCGATCACCGCGCCGACGACGACGTACACCAGCAGTGGGGGAATGGTCTGCAGCAGGGCGTCCACGTCCATGCGGTTAAGCATGCCCGACCGGGCCGGCGTGTGCTGGGGCGCCGACGCCAGAGCATGATCCGCAGCTGCGGGAGAAGAACTGTCAATCTTCCGGCAACTGCGGGTTGCAGCGGTAGGCTGCCGGGGTGCGGAACGCCCCCTGTCAACAGCCGTTCCCGCCCATGGCCCCGCTGAGCCGGCGGCGAGGGCCGTCATGGCCTAGTGCCGAGGGGCTATGACCGCGCCCATCTGGATGGCGTTAGCGCCGGAAGTGCATTCGACGCTGCTGAGCAGCGGCCCCGGCCCCGGCCCGCTGCTGTCGGCGGCCGCCGCGTGGAGCGCGTTAAGCGCCGAATACGCCGCCGTGGCGGATGAACTTGCCGCACTGGTGGCCGGGGTGCGGGCCGGTGTCTGGGAGGGGCCGGCGGCCGAATCCTATGTGGCCGCGAACGTGCCGTACGTGGCGTGGCTGCTGCAGGCCAGCGCCGACAGCGCGGCGGCGGCCGCCCAGCACGCCACCGCGGCGGCGGCCTACACCACCGCGGTGGCCGCCATGCCGACGCTGGTCGAACTGGCCGTCAACCACACCGTCCACGGGGTGTTGGTGGCGACGAACTTCTTCGGCCTGAACACGATCCCGATCGCGCTGAACGAAGCCGACTACGTGCGGATGTGGGTTCAGGCGGCCACCACCATGAGCACCTATCAGGCGGTGTCGACGGCGGCGGTGGTCGCCAGCCCGCAGACCACGGCCGCGCCGCAGATCGTGAAGTCCGAGGCCACGATTCCGTTTCAGCGGCCCTACCCCAACCCCACCAACTTCAGCCAGGTCTGGGCGGACCTCTGGTATGACATTCCGTACTCCATCGAGACCTTCCAGGGCCCCACCGATCCCACCACCTGGGCACAATTCGGCCAGTTCTGGAGCGTCACGGCCGCGAACCTGTCCGGGACTCCGGCGAAGCTGGCGTCGTTACTGTCGAATCCGTCGGTGTTGTTCAGTTATCCCACGCTGCTGTGGGTATTGGATTTCATCGCCGGCCGAGTTTTCGACGTACTGGTCTCCGTCAAATTCCTCATCGAGCAACCGTTGCTGTATGTGGTGGGGCTTGGCGTGGCGATCACGAGCTTGGGCGGGGTGGTGAGCGCGGCCAGCGGTTTCGCGGGGCTCGCCGGCCTGGCGAGCCTGGGCCCGCTGCCTACCGGCGCCGAAATGATGCCGGTGACGGCACCGCCGGCGGGTGCTGCTTTGGCGCCGGCCGCGCCGATCTTCGGGAGTCCGGCCTCGGTGCCGGCCACGATTCCCGCCACGACGGCGGGTGCTGCTCCCGCCGCGCCGGCGCCGTCAGCCACCGTCGTGGCTGGCGCCCCACCTGCGCCGCCACCGCCGGGCCCCGGGGGCTTTCCCTACCTCGCGGGCGGTATGGGCGTGAGTTCGGCGGTGAGTGCGTCGGCCAAAACGCATAAGCCAAAATCCGATGCCGCCTCGGCCGCGGCGCCCAGCACAGCCGCGGCCGCGGAGGAACAGCACAATGCGCGTCGGCGCCGGAGGGTCAAGGTGGCCATGCTCGGTCGCGGTTATGAATATATGGACCTCGACGACGAGTTAAGCCCCGGCGGGGGCGCGATAGGGGATCAAAATGTCGCGTCGCGTGTCGCCTCGCAGCACGGTGCGGGAACTCTGGGGTTTACGGGAACCGTGCGAAAACCCGGTGCGGTGCCGGCGGCGGGTTTGACCGCGCTGGCCGGCGGCGCGTTCGGCGGCGGACCGACCCTGCCGATGGTGCCGCACAGCTGGGGCGCCGGTGAATCGGGTGAGGCCTAGCGGTTGGCGCTGATCAGAGAACGAACCCGGACCCGTCGGGGGATCGGTTGGCGCACAACGCTGCTGGTGCTGGCCCTGCTGTCGGCGGTGGCGGTGTCGCTGATGGTGGGACGGTACCCGGTGGGGTTCGGCGCCATGCTCGGCATGTTGTTCGGTCATCTTCCGCTGCTGGACACCGGCTTTAGCGCGGTCGACCAGACGGTGCTGGTCGAGCTGCGGCTGCCCAGGATCATCTGCGGCATCCTGGTGGGCGCCGGGTTGGCGGTGTCGGGAGCCGGTTATCAGACGATGTTTCGCAATCCGCTGGTGTCCCCGGACATTCTGGGGGTATCGGCCGGGGCGGGATTTGGTGGCGCGCTGGCGCTGCTGCTGCACGCACCGTTTTGGCAGTTGGAGGCGATGGCGTTTGGCGGCGGTCTGGTCGCCGCGGGCTTGGCCCTGGCCGTCGGCCGCAGCATCGGTCGTGATTCGGCCATCCTGCTGGTGTTGGCCGGGGTGGTGATCGGCAGCGTGTTCACCGCGCTGATCTCGGTGACCGAATTCCTCGCCAACCCGGACGACACCTTGCCCGCGATCACGTTTTGGCTGATGGGTGCGCTGGGCCGGCAGCCGCTGGGCGCGCTGATCGCGCCCGCGGTGGTCATCGGCGGATCGGTCGCGGTGTTGTATGCGCTGCGCTGGCCGGTGACGGTCCTGGCCATCGGCGACGACGAGGCGCGCACTGTCGGTATCGACACCCGCCGCACCTGGGTGGCGGTGGTGGTGGCGTGCACCCTGATCACCGCCACCACGGTGAGCCTGGCCGGCATCGTGGCGTGGGTCGGATTGCTGGTACCGCACGTGGCGCGCGCGGTGGTGGGCCCGGCGTTCGGCCGGCTGCTGGTGGCCTCGGCCCTGCTGGGTGCGACGTTCGTGGTCGCGGTCGACGACGTGGCCCGGGCGGCGACCGCCACCGAGATCCCGCTGGGCATTCTCACCTCCCTGATCGGGGCGCCGTTTTTCATCCTGGTGTTGGCGAAGCTGCGGCGGCAATGGGCGTAGCGGCCGTCGAAGTGGACCGGCTGTGCTTCGGCTACGCCGACGGCGGGCACCGGCTCAGCGAGGTGTCGCTGTCGGTGCAGCCGGGTCAGGTGTGCTGCCTGCTCGGGCCCAACGGTGCGGGCAAGACCACATTGCTGCGCTGCCTGCTCGGTCTGCTGACCCCGCAGTCCGGGACGATCCGGGTGACCGGTGAACCGGCCGGCCGGCTCGCGCGGCGTGAGCTGGCCCGCCGGATCGCCTACGTTCCGCAGCACAGCAGCACCCCGTTTCCGTTTTCCACCCTGGACATCGCGGTCACCGGGCGCACACCGTACCTGCGACCGATGGCTTCCCCCTCGGCGGCGGATCGGCGGGCCGCGACGGCGGTGCTCGATCGGTTGGGCATCGGTGCGCTGGCCGATCGGCCGTACTCGGTGCTGTCCGGCGGAGAGCGCCGGCTGGCGTTGATGGCGCGCGCCGTGGTTCAGGACGCGCCGCTGCTGGTCCTCGACGAGCCCACGGCGGCACTGGATTTCGGCAACGAGGCGCGTATTTTGCAGGTGGTAACCGAACTGGCCCGCGCCGGCCGCAGCGTGCTGATGACCACCCATCAGCCCTGGCACGCGCTGCATTGCGGCGAGCGGGCGGTGCTGATGCGCGGGGGCCGGGTGCTCGCCGACGGGCCCGCCGGACAGGTCGTCACCGCGCAGCGGCTCAGCGAACTGTACGGGGTGCCGGTTCGGGTCCTCGCCACCGACGACCCGAGCACCGGACGCCCGGTCTATGCCTGCGCGCCGGTCATCGACAGCACCGAGGCACCCGCATGACCCCGGCACGATGGGCCGGGCTGGCCGTGGCCGTGGCCGTGGCCGTCCTGGCGGCCGGGTGCGGCGCCTCAACCGCGCGGCAACCGGCGCCATCCGGGATACGCACCGTGGTGGATATGACCGGTCGACAGGTGCAGATCCCGGCAACCGTGACTCGGGTCGCCACCAACGTGCCGCTGATCCCGGCCACCATTGACCTGCTCGGCGGCATCGACAACCTCGTCGCGGCCGCCACCGCGTCGTTCAATGCGCTGTTCACCACCATCGCGCCGAGCACCAAAGACATTCCGGTGTCCCCGGTCAACAGCCTCAACAGCGAAGAACTGCTCACGTTGCATCCGCAGGTGTTCATCATGACGAACCTGACGCCGGGGTTGTTGCCGATGCTGGAACGGTTGAAGATCCCCGTCGTTCAGATCACCGAATTCGCCACCGCAGCCGATTTGGAGAACTCGGTCACCCTGGTGGCCGAGGTGCTGGGCGGGGAGGCGCCGTCTCGCGCGCAGCAATACCGGTCGTATTTCAACGCCACGATCCAGCGGGTGCAAGCCAAGACCGCCTCGCTGCCGGACGCCGGTCGGCCCACGGTGTACTACGCCCCCGGACCGAATCCGACCACCACGGTCGGCGCGGGCAACATCATCACCGCATCCATCGAGGCGGCCGGCGGGCGCAACATCGCCGCCGAGCACGGCATCGGGCCCAACGAGGCTGGAGCGTTCGCGTTCCCGACCGTCACCGCGGAAACCTTACTGACCTGGGACCCGGAGGTGATCATCGCAATCAACGCCGATGGTGTCCGACAATTCGAGGCGGATCCAAAGTTCGCGCCGCTCAACGCCGTCCGCAACCACCGGGTGTACGCCTGCCCGGTCGGGATCTTCCCTTGGTGTGCATCCAGCAGCGAGGCAGCGCTGGCGCCACTATTTCTGGCCAAAGCAGTGCACCCCGACCTTTTCGGTGACCTCACGTTGGGGACCGAGGTCACCGACTTCTACACCCGGTTTTACGGGTACGCCCTCTCCGAGCAGCAGGCCGCGAAGATCTTGAGCGGGGTGGGTTAGTGCGTCTCACCGTCACCCCGGTCGCCGCGGTGATCGGCGCCGAGATCGGCGGAGTTGACCTGCGCGCGGCGGTCACCGATGCGCTTCGCGACCGGTTGCGCCAGCTACTGGGGTGTCACCGGGTGCTGTTCTTCCGGGATCAACATCTGTCCACCGCCCAGCAGATCGCGTTCGCCGAGGCCTTCGGCCCGATCCTTGACTTCCGCAGCGTGGTGCCCGCCGACCCGCACCATCCCGGCGTGCACGACGTGGACGGCAGCACCGTCGGCTGGCACCTGGACGCCAGCGGTCTCATCGAACCGCCGGTCGCCACGGTGCTGCACGCGGTCGAGATCCCCCCGCGCGGTGGCGACACCATCTGGGCGAACGGGGTGGCCGCGTATCAGGGGTTGCCCGGCGAGCTGAAGCAGCGACTGACCGGTTTGTACGCGACCCACACCGGGCCGGGGCAGTGCCCGATCGTGGCGCACCCACTGGTGCTGATCCACCCCGACACCGGTGAACGCTATCTGTACCTCAACCTCGCGCCGTGGGTCGACAGCAGGATCCTCGGCATGGACACCGCCGAGAGCGCGGCCTTGGTCGACCGGCTTCGAGAGCACTATCTGCAACCCGGATACCAGGTTCGTTTTCGTTGGAGCGCAGGAACAGTCGTCATATGGGACAACCGGGTCGCGCAGCACACCGGGATCCAGGACTACGGAGAAGGGGTCCGCAGACGCCTGAAGCGGATCTGCATTGCCCGCTTCACCTGCTGACCGCGGGTCGGAACGATGGTGCGGTCGGGCCGTCGGTGCCATGCTTACCAACGTCCCATGTGCGACGAGCCGGGAGGGATCACCGTCGAGTTCTCGCTAGCCTGGCTGCTGCACCCGCTCCCGGTGCAGACCTTTCTGGACGAAATCTGGGGGGCGACGCACCACCACGTGCCGCGGGGCTGCGCCGGCTACTTCGATCGTCTCCTACACGGGCCGACGGCGGTTGACGAGCTGTTGGAGTACGTTCGCCCGGAACCATCGACGGTGCGCCTGGTCAAGCGGGGCGAGGACATGGAGGCGGCCTCCTACCGGTCCGCTGACGGCAGCCTCGATCTTGACCGCGTCCGTGCCGCCGTTGCCGACGGCTACACCATCGTCCTGAATGCGCTGGACGGCTACGTACGCACGATCGGCACGTTGACCCACGGCATCGAGGTGGAGCTGAACTTCCCGACCCGGGTCAACGGCTACGTCACGCCACCCGAATCACGAGGCTTCGTCCCGCACTACGACCCGCACGACGTCTTGATCCTGCAGATCCAGGGATCCAAACTCTGGCACGTGTCCAGCGGTGCCGCGGTCGCACCGCACGAGATGCTGGGCCGCGACGTTACGCCCGAGCTCGAGTCGCCAATCGAGTTGTGCTTGAACGCCGGTGATGTGCTCTATCTGCCGCGCGGCCTGGTCCATGGGGCCGAAACGCAGTCGGAGCAGTCGGTGCATCTGACCGTCGGAATCCACGCGCCCACGGTGCTGACGCTGCTCACCCATGTGCTGCAATCCCTCAGCGCGCGCGACGACCGCGTGCACACCCGGCTGCCGCCGCGGCATCTCGATGACGCCGAGCTACGGGCCAGCCTGGGCGACCTCGTGCGTGAGGTGGCCAGGAGCATCGATGACCCGCGCGTGATCGGGGGCGCTCTGGACACCATGGAGGAAATCCTGGTCCAGCGCGGCCGATGCCCACCGGTCGGACAGATCTCGAACGCGGTCGGAATCGACGCAAACACCCGTGTGGTGAAATATCGGCCGCTGTATTCGCGGGTGGTCTCCGTTCCGGACGGTGTTGCGTTGCAATTTACTCAAGTGTCGATAAAGGTCGCTGCCGACCACCAGCCCGCCATGCTTTTCCTGTCCCGGAACGCTGAGCCGTTTCGGGTTCGCGATATGCCCGGATTGACTGCGGCGCAGCAGATTGAGCTGGCCCGCACCCTGATCACGACCGGATTCCTGATGCGGCTTTCCGAGATCGACGGCGCCCACACAAAGTGAGAGAACTCGGTCGCTCTTGCGGCGATGTTCGCGTACAGCCCACGTAAAACTGGATTCATTCCGGCGAATCGCCCGCAATTGCCCATTGCGGATCATGCCGGGTCGGCGAACAATCGACCCGAGGGAGTGTCCGGGATGGCATTGCTCGTGGGTTTGGACAAGGTGCGTGCGGTAGCAACC
Organism: Mycobacterium sp. pUA109; assembly: GCF_041287095.1. NCBI lineage: Bacteria > Bacillati > Actinomycetota > Actinomycetes > Mycobacteriales > Mycobacteriaceae > Mycobacterium > Mycobacterium sp. pUA109. Next base: position 38,253 of record NZ_JBGGKS010000020.1, read on the forward strand.
CCGCGCCCGGCTGCAGGCGGCCGAGGATGACGTTCCCGATCTGGGCGGCCGCACCGCCGGAGGTGCATTCGGCGCTGTTGAGCAGCGGTCCGGGGCCCGGGCCGCTGCTGGCCTCGGCGGGGGCGTGGACCTCGTTGAGCGTCGACTACCAAACCGCGGCGGCCGAACTCAGCGAGTTGCTGGCGGCGGTTCAGTCCGGGGCGTGGCAGGGACCCAGCGCGGAGTCGTATCTGGCCGCACATGTGCCGTATCTGGCGTGGCTCATGCAGGCCAGCGCCGAGAGCGCGGCAACCGCCGCCAACCAGGAGGTCGCCGCCGCGGGCTACATCGCCGCGTTGGCGGCCATGCCGACGTTGCCCGAATTGGCCGCCAACCACGCCATCCACGCCGTGTTGGTGGGGACGAATTTCTTTGGGGTCAACACGATCCCGATCGCCGTCAACGAAGCCGACTATGCGCGGATGTGGATGCAGGCGGCCGCGACGATGACGACCTATCAAGCGGTGGCCACCACCGCGGTGGTCGCCACCCCGCAAACCACTCCGGCACCGCAGATCCTGAAATCCAACAGCAGCAACAACTCCGGCGGCAGCCAAGATGAGGGTCCCGGTCCCACCGATCCCAGCTGGTGGACCGAGCGCATCGGCAAGATCATCACCGCCTTTGAGAACGAGTTGACGCATCCGAGCGCGCAAAACTTCGAGGCCCTCTATCAAATACTGACGTATTGGATTCCGCGCTGGGCCGGCGAGGTTTACCTCACGTTCCAACCGCAGATTACGCAGTTAACCGAGCTCTCGTTGAGCCTGATCGCTCCCGCTCCGACCGCCGCAGTGGCCAGCGTTGCCGGGCTGGCCGCGATGGCAGGCCCGGCTGCGCCCGCGACCGCCGCGATGCCCCCCGCCGCAGTGCCGCTACCCACCCCGGCTGCGGCCCAGCTCGGGCCGGTCGCCGGAATGGCCCCGCCGCTCGCCGCGTCCACCGGTGCACCCGCGGCGCCGCCGCTATCCGCATCCGTTTCCGCCGCGGCGCCCGCACCCGCTGCCGCGCCGCCGTCGGCGCCACCGGCCGGCGTCGCGGCGTTCGACTACCCCTGGGCGGTCGGTCCCCCCGGCATCGGATTCGGCGCGCCGATGAGCCTGAGTGCCGGCATCAAGGTCAAAGCGCCGGAGCCCGGTGCCGCTGCGGCGCTGGCCGGGGCGGCCGCCGGGAAACAGGCCCGGCGGCGCCGGCGCCGGACCGGTCTGATCGATCTCGGGCACCGCTACGAATACCTGGACACCGAGCCGGATTCCGGGGCTTCGCCGAGCGGCGGCGAACAGGTCGCGGCGGTAACGGCCTCGGATCAGGGTGCGGGCACCCTGGGATTCGCCGGCACCGCCCAGAAGGCCGGCGCCGAGCACGCGGCCGGATTGGCTACGCTGACCGACGATTCGCTTGACAGCGGCCCGCGCATGCCGATGCTGCCGAGCAGCTGGGGGACCGAGATCGACGAACCTGCGCCGGGCGACGACGGCTGAGCGGCGCGCCCGTCGCGATCTGTCGTCGGAGACTAGGAGAGCGGCGTCGGCAAGGCCGCTGTACGCATCGGCAACCATGTGTGCCGCGATTGCTACGTCAGTTTTCTTCTCCTCGGGCTTCCGCCTGACATGGTTGCAGTTCTTGCACCTCACGTTGTTCATCTGAAGCCGGCCGTAGATGATCTGCGTGGACGTCGCACCGTGTAGGGCGTCGAGGTACTTGCTCTGTCGCGCTTGTGTATCAGCCGGGAAACGAACGCGGGCGGTGAAGTACTTCACCGCGACAAGCTGCTGTGTCGGCTTGAGGAGACCGGCGCATAGCACGGGCAGGTCGAGCCACAGGTACTTTCGCCCGTAGGCGTCCTTCATCCCGTAGTACAAGTTGTACCCGTCGACGTAGGCGACGACCTTCTCCACGGCTCGTTCTCCTGGGAAATACCCGGTACACCAGGTTGTGTTAGCCGGTATCGACCACGCCAACGGGAGCACCGTTGGTTAGACGGCCCCTCCTCGGAGGGGCCGTCCCTTTTTCAGGCTGCCGGGTCTACTCCGTCTCCTCTTTCGCGTCTTTCCCAGCGTCGGCCTGCACGCCCGCGTCTTCGCTCGTTATCCCTAGCTGACTGACGACGGCGAGTCGAACGTCCGGTGGTCATGGCGTCAGTATTCACGTCGGGTCCGACAAACGCCTGGCTCAAAAACGGCGCGCGCGGCAGCTATCCACAGTTGCGACTTCATGCACAGCCGCCCCGGCGCTCAGCGGTGTTCGGCGATCTCCGCCAACCGATCCAGCGAGGCGCGCAGCCGGTCGGCCGTGGTGCGCCGGGCGCGCGGGAGGCGGTTTTGGTCGGTCAGCTGGGACCAGTCGTAGGTGTGCGTCACGCGAGTGTGGCTGGCGTCGAGCGGCTCGAGCTCCCAGCGCCACAAATGGCCCGGCTGTCGGCGACCCGGCTCCGACGGCCGCCAAGCGATCCGGCGCGCCTCGTCGAACTCCACCACGTGGTTCTCCCGGATGCTGCCCAGGGTCAGCCGCATGGTGAACACGTCGCCGACGGCGCGAACCCGCTGTCCCGGTTCGGCTTCGGCGAGGTTGTCGTTGCCGTCCCAGCGCGGCTGTTGGGCGGGGTCGGCGATCAACTCGAAAATGCGCTCGGCGGGGGCCGCGATATCGCGGCTTGCGCTCACCACCCGGGGTACGTCGGTGTCATCGGCCATGGGCTGAGCCTACGTAGCCGGATCCCGGATTGCTTGCGACCGAAGACACCCGTGAACGCGGTAACCACCCGATGAGTGAGGCGCCCAGGCGGTAGCTTCTCTGCTATGCAGAACGACGGGTCCGCCGGTGAGCCGCCCGTGCCGCAATACCCGATCGAGTCGGTCGATAACGCGCTAAAGCTGCTGTTGCTGCTGGGCGAACAACCCGAGATCCGGTTGACCGAGGCGACCCGGTACCTGGGGGTGGCGTCGTCGACCGCGCACCGATTGCTGGCGATGTTGGCCTATCGCGGCTTTGTCCGTCAGGACCCGGTATCGAAGGTGTACCGACCCGGGCCGGCTTTGACCGGGGTGGCGTTCGCGGTGTTCGGCCGCCTCGACATCCCGCGGGTCGCCGCGCCGGTGCTGCGCGACGTCAGTGACCGGCTGCGCGAAACCGCGCACATCGGGGTGCTCGACGGCGCCAGCGTGCGCTTTATTGCCGCCGTCGAGGGCCCCGCCGCGGTGCGGGTGGCCTCCCGGCTGGGACGCAGTTTGCCCGCGCACTGCACGTCGACCGGCAAGGCCATGTTGGCTCAACTGCCCGAGCCCGAGCTGCACCGGCTGCTGCCCGGCGAGCAGCTGGAGCGCGTCACCGAGCATTCGATTGGCAGCAGATCCCAACTGTTCGACGAGCTTTCCCAGGTCCGCCGCCAGGGCTACGCCACCAACCGCGAAGAAAGCGAGGACGGGGTGGCCTCGGTCGCGGTCGCGATCCCGACTCGCGCACCCGGGTTGCGGCTGGCGCTCAACGCCGCCGCTCCGGTGCACCGACTCAGCGAAGCCCAATACCCCGGGGTGGCCGCTGTCCTGGTCGCGGCGGCCAGCGAGCTCGCCGACCAGCTCGGCTGAACGGTAACCGTCGTCGAGGCGAACTAAGCGCGCCCTACTGGCCGCGCACGGCGGCGACCGCCTTGACCAGCAGGTCGGACATGACCTGTTCCGGGTTGAGGTCGGGGTCGGTGCCGCCCATCACGACGACCGTGGTGCGATCGTCGAGCGCCGCGGTGTAGACGTAGTCGGGGTCATCGCCGGAATTGACGCTGAGCTTGGCCGCGCTGGTGGTGACACCCGCGATGGTCGGCGCCGGCACGGGTTGGGCCGTTCCGGATGCCTCGGGGGAGCCGGACAAGGTGACCTGGTCGCAGCCCGCGGGAGGCGGGGTGGCCTTGATGGGCTGGGGCAACTTCAACGCGACGACGTCGATGTTGCCCTGGTCGCCTTCCCCGCGGATGCCCGCGGCCTGGCTGCCCACCGACGGCTCGGCGTAGGGCGGGATGATCAGCGATCGGCACTGCGGCGGATCGACCTGGGCCCCGGTGAACGCGTTGATCCCGGACCCGTCGATGTCGGCTTGGGACAACGTTTTCGCCTGCTCAGCCTGGGGATTGAAGCCCGCCGGGAAGTCATCCTTGACGTTGTCGACGCGCGCGATGTCGTAGTCGACAGCGGGTGCTGCTGAGGTGGCCGCGGGCGACGACGGCTGCGGCTGCGTCGACGAGCTGGCGGGCGTGCTTTCTTGGGCGTCGCCGCAGGCGGCGAGGGTAACGCTGACGCCGGCGGCGATCAGCAACGAAACGGCTTGGCGAGTGGTACGCCGCGGTGAAGTCATCAGATCTCCTGGTTGATGGTGGGGTAGCCCGAACCCTGCTCGACACCGCGAGATGAGCACCCGATCTGCATCGGGCAGATCGGGTGCTCACCGGGAACCTTCGCGGGTCGCATGACCGTGACCTAGGTAGCCTAGGTCAGTGCCACATCACCACCACCACCACCAGTGCCGCCAGAAGTGGTGGTGGTGATGCCAGTGGTGGTCCGGCATCGGCGCGTTGTGCCAGCCCGCGGCGGCAACCTGGTTGTCTTGGACGGCCGGGGCGGCCTGCGCCGCCGGCACCGCGCCGAATAACATCGCACCGGCGACCGCGGCGGCACCGACCGCGCCAGCCGCCGTACGGCGTGCTGACCTCACCGAGATCGACATGACACCCTCCTTCGTATCGGTTTTCTTCATCACAAGTCGGATAACGACGTCCTACGGCGATGATGCTAACCCGACAACAATGGTTTGGAAAAGTTTTTTGACGGGTGTGTGACTTATCTATCAATTCGGTCCAGCAACCTCGTGAAATCCTTGTACTGAGCAGCCCTCGCCGCGCAGCCCTCGGTAGGGCTTACCCAGCTCCGTGGTGATGGAAGCGCCCCCGCGGTCGGCCCTTGCAGTAGTTCAGTAGATGCAATGCTACAGGTAGAGCCGCTTTACACGATCGCGGAACTGGGTATCTCCGTAGTTCAGTAACTCCGCGTCCGGGGATCGGCCGACCGGCCGATCGATGCCATTCGCTGCGTTCTCCGATAATTGCGACAGCAAGCATGCAAATAATCTAGCCAATTCGAATATGAGGAAATTTGCGCGGCTTTAACTATGTTTTTTGCTCAATAAAAAGAAGTGTCTGGCCCCGTTGGTCGGCCGCACCTCGGGGCCCGTGTTGATGGCTGACCTGCGCCGCAACCCCTGTGACCCCGGGCGCAAGCGGCAGCGCGGAGCATTAAATGCGGGCGGTGCACTGCCAGTGCGGCAGGTCAGCGGGAAAACTCCGGGCCGGATTGGCGATATCGGGGTGTCCATCCCGGCGTGGCGGATGCGGGCCGTTACCCTCAGGGATGCCCACCGTGACGCCGTTGCATATCGGCTGATCTACGGACATACTGACACTCGGATCTACTGATAGAGCGTTTCACCAGGCGAGAAGAAGGTCACCACAGGATGAGTGCCGCCATCAACCCGTTCCCACGGGACTCGGACCGACTCCGTGTCCCACCTGCCGCGCCTGGGACCAGGCCGCCGGCCGGGGCGGCGATGACCCAGCCCATTGGCATCGGACAGCCCAGTGAGCGGCGGACCCGACGGACCGTCGACATCTCGCGGGAGACGCACCGCGCCCTGGACAGTTGGCAACTCGATGCGGCCTCCCGCCTCGGGGTCACCCGAGTTACCGGACAAGAGGTGCTCAGCGCGCTCGTCGACCAGCTGTTGTCCGATCCCGAGCTGTCCGCCCAGATCATGCTCGCCCTGCGCACCGCCCGGCGGTGAGCCTGGGCGCTCAGCTCGGCTGAGTCGGCAGCCGCGCGACCTCATGACGCCAGACTGCGTCGACGGCGAAACCCGGGCCCAAATCCGGCAGGTTCACCCAGTCGGCCTCATCGATGTCGCGCAGCGTGCCACCGGCGCCGCGCACCCGTAACGACAGCTGGGCCAGCCGGTCGAGGCTGATCGCCTGCAGCACCGCCTGCGGCACGGTAGCCGCGGCGCTGACGATGCCGTGCCCGCGGCAGATCACCACCGGCCGGTCGCGCATCGCCGCGACCATCTCCGCCGCGAGCTGGGTAGTGCGGATCAGCACCGCCCGCGGATAGACCGGCACCCCGCCGCGGGCCAGCCACGCGCCCGGGATGTCGTAGGCGCCGTAGATCGGGCGCAAGGCGATGCCGGCCAGGTCGGCGGCGACGATGGCCGGCGGGTGCAGATGGGCGACGGCCCGGCGGGCCGGGTCGGCCCGCAGCGTTTCGACGTGGATGGGCAGCTCGTTGGGAACCCGGTAGCCGGCGAGTTCGCCCGCCGCGCCGGGGGAGCCGTCCAGGTAGATCAGCCGGATGTCGGCGGGCCGCGTGAACGCCACCCCGGCGTCGTCGTCGCTGCGGCAGCGGATCAGCAACCGGTCGTCGTCGACACGCAGGCTGAGATGGCCCAGGATGCCGTCGACCAACCCGCGCGCGGCCGCCACCCGGCACCCCGCCGCGACCAGCGCGCGCTGCTCGGTGAGGCTCATCCGCGCGCACCCAGTCCGAAGCCGCCGTCGGGGTGGGCGCTGTCACCGGTGATCCCGCGGGACCGGTCGGAGGCGAAAAACACGTAGCTCCAGGCGTGATCGGCCCCGGACAGCGCCACCTGCAGCGGCGTCCGCGCGGCCAGCTCCCGGGCGCGGTCCGGGGTGTCATCGAGGCGGGTGTCGGCCAGCCCCAGGCTGTGCAGGCCCCGCAGATCGGTGTGCACGGTCCCGCCCGGCGCCACTCCGTTGACCCGGATCCGTGGCGCCAGTTCGTGGGCCAGCGTGGTGACCAGCCCGCGCACCGCGAATTTCGACGCCACATACAGCGTCCCGCCGCGGCCCGGATAGAACGACGACGCCGACTCGGTCAGCACGATCGACGCGCCGTCCTGGGCCTGCAGCGCGGGCAACGCGGCCTTCACCGACTGCAGCTGGCTGAGCACGTTGGTGCGAAACATCTCGTCGAACGCGCCGGGAAGGTCGTCGGCGTCGATGTCGGTGAGGCCCCGATAGAAGTCGAAGACGCCGACACAGTGGACCAGGGTGTCCAGACCGCCGTAGGCCTCGACCGTCGCCGCGACCGCCCGTTCGTTGGCGTCGCGGGTGGTGGCGTCGCCCGACAGCACCGGCAGGTCCGGCAACTCACCGCGCAGCGCCGCGCATTTGTCCGGGTCCCGTTCCAGCACCGCCACCTGGGCGCCTTCGGCGCGGAAGGCGTCGACGACGGCGCGGCCGATCCCCGAGCCGGCGCCGACGATCAGCGCCCGCTTGCCGGCCAGCCACCCGGTCACCGCGCCGGCTCGTCGTCGGGATCATCGGGCAGCAGCGGACCGTCGCCGGTGCCGACCATCGCCGCCAGGGTGCGGGGATTCTGCCGGGTCAGTGCCTCCACCTCCAACGCATCCAGGCTGATCCATCGCCCGGATTTGGGGGCGGTGATCAGCAGCCGCGAGCCGTTGCGGGTGTCGACGCGGCGGATCTGTACCTCGGCGAATTCGTTGGCGACGGTGAGCGGTTCGCCCACCGTACCGTTGAGCAGCGCGGCAAGGTCGTCGTTCACAAGAACACCGCCAGGTTCTGCATCCGCAACACCGACTCGTCGACGGTGATGGTGCGCCGCGCCAACTTCCAGCCCCCGCCATCGCGGCGTAACAGGTCGTCGCGGCCGCAGGACACCAGGGCGGCCTCGTTGACGTCGCCGCGGCTGCGGAACAGCAGTTCGGCGGATTCCACCCGGAGTTCGTCGGGATCTGCGCCGGCGAAGGTGCGCACATTGGTGATGAAGTGCCGCAGCCGCGACGGCGGGTCCTCGGTCCAGGCGTGTTCGGTGGCAAACCGGGCCACCCGGCGCTGCAGCGAATACTTGTTCTCGTCGAAATGCGCCATCCCGGGCGCGGTGTCAAACCCGGCGCCCAGCGCGGTGGTGACCCGCACCGGCATCAGGTAGCGGACGTCGTCGGTCAGCGTGTCCAGCCACGCCGCGTAGTCCTGGGCGTCGAGCAGATAGGCCTCATCGACCAGGAACTGGTGCGCCTGCAGATGCCGGGCATCGTTGAACGGCAACGGTTTCACGTCGTCTCCAGGTGGTCGGCCCACAGCCGCAGCAGGGCACGCTGGTTGTGCTCGTTGTAGCCGACTTGGGCGTATCCGGGCCCGTGAAACGCCTCCGGCGGCAACGGTTCGACGACCGGTCGGCCATCGGCGCGCAGACCCATCCGGCTGTTGAGCAACAGCCGCCGCGCCATCGTCCCGCCGGCGGTGTTGGTCAACGACACCCAGTTCTCCACGTCGTCCTGCTCGAACATGCCGGTCGACCCGAAACACATCAGATACGCCCGATACGACTTCTGCTTGAACTCCGCGGGCGCGGCGGCGTCGACGGCGAACCAGGAACACACCTCGGTCTGGTTGTGGCTGATCGGCTGCCAGAGCCGAATCGAGATGAACGGCAACACATCGTGACCGTCTTCGACCTTGGGCCAGTTGTGCACGAAGCTCAGGTTCGGGAAGCACGACGCCGCCGACACCATGAACCCGTCCCCGCCGACCACCCGCTGCTGATCCCGAGTCCAGACCCGTTCGGCCCGGGCGATCATCTCGTCGGGGTAGCCGACGTAGCGCATCCGCTCGGCGAACGTGCCCGGCGGCAGCTTGTAGGTGGTGCCGCCGCCCTTGCCGGCCCAGTAGGTGGCCCCGTCCTTGCGTTTTTGCGCCTTGGGTTCCCGGAACAGCCCGATCTCGACGACCGAGGTGTGGGTGTGCGGGGTGTGGTACATGTCGCCGGCGAAATTCTCCGCGCCGATCTTCCAGTTCGCGTTGATCCGCCAGCGCTGCGGGCCGCGCACCTCCAGGCCGTGCGGGCTCTGGTTGGTGTAGAAGTCCAGGTAGAACCGGAAGTCGCCCAGGTACTCGGCCAGCGGTGCGGCGTCGGGATCCAAACTGATGAACAGCAATCCGTTGTAGCTGCCCAGATTCGGTGCGGGCAGCAGGGTTTGCCCGGTTTTGACGAACCCCTCGTCGCCGCCGTAGGCCTCCCGGTGAAACGGCAGGCCGCTGATCCGGCCGTCGTTGCGGTAGGTCCAGCCGTGATACGGGCAGCGGAAGTTCGACGCATTCCCCATTTCGGCCCGGCACACCTGCATACCCCGGTGCAGGCACATGTTGAACATGGCGCGCACCTGGCCCTCGGCATCCCGGGTGATGATGAACGAGTCGTCGAGCACCCGACGCACCACGTAGTCACCGTTTTGGGGGATCTCCGATTCGTGCCCGACGAACACCCACGCCCGGCTGAACAGCCGCTCCTTTTCCAGCGCGAAGATCTCGGCGTCGTTGTAGATGTGGGCGGGAATCATCCCGCGCCGAACATCGGCGAACAGACGACTGTGATCGGACACCGGGCCCTCCCCGTGCGCTGTCTGCTGAGCAGAGGGATTTTCTTCTACCAAGAGAATGCCGCGTGGATTCGGTGCGGTCAACCGGCGCCATCGCGGAGAAGTCGTAGACGCGCTACGGAAAAGCCGCTACAGTTAGTCGCGATGGTTTCGACGGGCAAGGGGACAACGATGGCCGAGGTACTCCGGGTCGGGCTGCGGAAATTCGTCATCGTGTCGCTGGTGATCGCCTGCGCCACCCTCGGTCCGACCGAGCTGTTGGCCTACTGGTGGGTGACCCGACCGCCCGGCTGGGCCGAACAGGCCAACCCGGCCCGTTGGGTGGTGGCCACCGTCGAACCGCGCACCCCCGATCCGATCCGGCAGCCGGTGGGCGCCTAGTGCGGGAGGAGGGCGGCGTCGCGGCGGTGTGGCTGGCGCTGCTGCTGATCGCGCTCGGGTGGGCGCCGGTGGCGGGGGCCGCACCGAACCAGCCGCCCTGTGAGAGCGTCGACCTGTCCTACGGCAAGACGCTGGCCGAGCAACACGTCCGCTGTGTGCTGGGCGTCAATGCCCACCTGAGCCTGGATGTGACCAGCGATCCGGCGTGGTCGTTCGTCGTGCGCCGCGACGGTGCGCCGGGCCAAACGTTCCGGGAACCCACCGACGCGATCGGGGAGACCGGCGTGGTCCCGCTGCTGCAGGACATCGACGACGACGGGATCCCCGAACTGCTGGTGGTCACCGGCCGGGGCGGCACCGGCGGCGAACCCATGGCGGTGTGGCGACTGGCCGATCAAACGCAGCAGTTTGTCCGCGCCGGTGACCTGTTCGGCAAGCGGCTGTTCTACCGGACCCCGGAGGGTTTCTTCGGCAACTATGCGCACGCCAGCGCGATGTCGGGTGGCGTCGCGCTGTATCGGTGGGCGAACAACACCCTGACCGAAGTGGCCGTGCTCGACATGGCGGTCGCCGGGAACCGGCCACCCGAGGACCCGCCCGGCCACGACTGGGTGAAAAACGGCAATACCTTGTGCGCGCTGGCCGGCGGCGATTACGCCGCCTCGTTGCGGGCCGCCGGCATTGACCCCGCCACCGCGCAGCAGCGATTCTGTGCGCAACCGTGGGTCGCCACCGTCTACCGGAGCTGAAATCGGTTAGCGTCAGTCAGATGAGGGCCGCACCGGAGCCGTCGGCGTCCCAGCGTGAGATCACCATGGAGATCGCGCGCATCGCCGCGGACTACCCGCGCGACCGTGTGGAGACCCAGCCGCGGCTGGACTATCCGCCGTATCGCAGCAGCCGGTTGCGGCATCCCCAGCGGCTGCTGCAGCCGGTCGATCCGGCGGAGATCGAACGGTGGGCGCCGTGTTTCGGTGCGGCCGACGTCGACGCGCGCGATGCCGACCTGACCGCGGGCCACCCGGCGGAGCCGATCGGGGAGCGCATCATCGTGACCGGCCGGGTTCTCGATGGGGCGGGTCGGCCGGTCGCCGGCCAGCTGGTCGAGATCTGGCAGGCCAACGCCGCCGGCCGCTACCGGCATGCCCGCGACCAGCACCCAGCCCCCCTCGACCCCAACTTCACCGGCACCGGCCGCTGCCTGACCGGGCCGGACGGCAGCTACCGGTTTTTGACCATCAAGCCCGGCCCCTATCCGTGGCGCAACCACCGGAACGCCTGGCGGCCCGCGCACATCCACTTCTCGGTCTTCGGGACCGCGTTCACCCAACGCCTGGTCACCCAGATGTACTTTCCCGGCGACCCGCTGTTCGGTTTGGATCCCATCTACCAGTCCATCGTCGACCCGGCCGCCCGCGCCCGGCTGATCGCCGACTACGACCACGACCTGACCCAACCCGAATACGCGACCGGCTACCGCTGGGACATCGTGCTGTCCGGTAGCGAGCGGACCTGGACCGAGCATGGCTGAGTTGGTCGTTACCCCGGGCCAGACGGTGGGCCCGTTCTTTCATTGCGCGCTGCCGTTTCCCGGCGACCACCGGCTGATCGACGACGCGCACCGCGACGCGATCCGATTGCACGGCACCGTCTACGACGGCGACGGCGCCGGCGTCCCCGACGCCCTGCTCGAACTGTGGCAACCCGACCCGGCCGGCACCATCGTGCAGCGGCCCGGCTCACTGCACCGCGACGGCGGCGCCTTCACCGGCTGGGGGCGCTGCGCCACCGACGCCGCCGGCCGCTACCACTTCAGCACGCTGACCCCGGGGACGACGACGCCCGGACGGCCCCCGTTTTTCGCGATCACCGTCTTCGCCCGGGGACTGCTGAACCGGTTATTCACCCGCGCCTACCTGCCCGGAGCCGACCCGGACGCCGAGCCGCTGCTGGCCGGGCTGGACCGCGCGCGCCGCGAAACCCTGCTGTGCCAGCAGGATTTGGATGGCTACCGGTTCGACATTCACCTGCAGGGACGTAACGAGACGGTCTTTCTTCAGTATCGCGGTGACCGGCCATGAATTTGTTGTGGCCGGGGGACCAGCGCGCCGGTGCGCTGATGACCGATGACGCGCTGCTGGCGGCGATGCTCGCGGTGGAGTCCGCCTGGTTGACGGCGCTCGCCGACGCCGGCGTGGCACCGGCGGCGTGCGCCGGTGCCGACCTCGCCGGCCTGGTCGGCCTCCGCGACACCGAGGCGCTGGCCGCCGCCGCCGAGGACGGCGGGAACCCGGTCATCGGGGTGGTCGCCGTGCTGCGCGAGCGCGCCGGGTCACCGATTTCGGAGTGGCTGCACCGGGGCTTGACCAGCCAGGACGTGCTCGACACCGCCCTGATGCTGGCCACCAGATCTGTGGTGGACCTCGTGGCAACACAACTGGTCCAACAGATTTCGGTGCTGTCGACCCTGACCGCCACGCATCGCGGCACGCCGATGCTGGCGCGCACGTTGACCCAGCCCGCGGTGCCGACCACTTTCGGCGCCAAGGCCGCCGGCTGGCTGCGCGGCCTGCTCGACGCCCATCAGCAACTCACCGCGCTTGTCACCCCCATCCAGATCGGCGGTGCGGCCGGAACCTGGTCGGCGATCACCGAACTGGTGACCCTGACCGAAAGCTCCGGTGATCCCAGCCAGGCCGCCGCGCGGCTGGTGCGCGCCGCCGCAACCGGTTTGGGGCTGGCCACCCGGCCGCCGTGGCACACCACCCGAACCCCGGTGACCGCGGCGGGCGATGCGCTGCTCGGCTGCACCGACGCCTGGGGCCGCATCGCCGCGGACGTGGTGGTGCTGGCCCGCCCGGAGATCGGCGAACTCGGCGAGCCCAGCGGGGCGGGCCGCGGCGGCTCGTCGACCATGCCGGACAAACACAACCCGGTGCTGTCCATCCTGATTCGCCGCGCGGCCATCGCCGCGCCCCCGCTGGCGGCGACCCTGCACACCGCCGCCGCGCTGGCCAACGACGAGCGCCCCGACGGCGCCTGGCATGCCGAATGGGACACCCTGCGCACCCTGGCCCGGCGCACCGTCGTCGCCGGATCGCAGTGCAGCGAGCTGCTCGCCGGGCTGCAGATCCATCCCGCGGCGATGGCCCGCAACCTGGCCGCCGTCGACGTGGGCGGCGAACAACGTGCTATCGCTAACCTGGTCGGAAAACCCCCGTCGCCCAACTATTTCGGGGCGATCGACCTGCTGGTGGACGAGACCCTCGAGCGTGCCCGTCGAACGCTGACCAGGGTCAGGTAGATCTCATACGGAAACCGCGGACGGCGTCATTGCCGCCTGTGCGTCTGCTCGTCAGGAAAGCGCGGCGCCGATTTCGGTGGCGGCGTCGTCGCCGTAGGCGCCGGCCAGCCGGTGCACCGCGACCTGGCGGTCCCACTGCCATTCCTGGGTGCCGGTCGATTCCAGCACCAACACCGCCACCAGCGAACCCAGCTGCGCGGAGCGCTCGAGGTTCAGGCCGGCGCTGCGCCCGGTCAAGAACCCGGCCCGAAACGCATCACCCACCCCGGTGGGGTCGACCTGGCTGGTTTCGGGCACCACGCCGACGTGGATGGTGGTGCCGTCGGCGTCGACGATGTCGACCCCCTTGGCGCCCAGCGTGGTGACCCGCAGCCCGACCTGCGCCATCACCTCGGCTTCGGTCCAGCCGGTCTTGGACAGCAGCAGTTCCCATTCGTAGTCGTTGGTGAACAGGTAGGTGGCGCCGTCGATCAGCTGGCGGATCTGCTCCCCGGACAGCCGGGCCAGCTGCTGGGACGGGTCGGCGGCGAACGCCAGCCCCAGCGTGCGGCACTCGGCGGTGTGCAAGAACATCGCCTCGGGGTCGTTGGCGCCCACGATCACCAACTCCGGGGTGCCGATGGCGTCGACCACCTTGGCCAGCGAAATGTCCCGGGCCTGCGACATGGCGCCCGGGTAAAACGACGCGATCTGGGCCATCTCGGTGTCGGTGGTGCACACGAACCGGGCGGTGTGCGCGGTCTTAGACACCAACACCTGGTCGCAGTTGACGCCGTGCGCCACCAGCCAGCCCCGGTAGTCGGCGAAGTCGTCGCCGGCCGCGCTGACCAGCGCCACGTCGCCGCCGAGCACCCCGATGGCGTAGGCCATATTGCCGGCCACCCCGCCCCGGTGGATCACCAAATCGTCGACCAAAAAGCTCAGCGACACCTTCTGCAAGTGATCCGCCAGCAGTTGCTCGGAAAACCGGCCCGGAAACCGCATCAAATGGTCGGTAGCGATCGAACCGGTCACCGCAATCGTCACGAACTATCCACCCTTCATTTTCTAAGTCAAGCTAGGCGAGACTGCCGGTGCGGAACACCGCCTCGATGAGTGCGCGGCTGCATACGCCCGACCCGGCGGTCGTGTATGAAGCGCCGCGCAGTCGGCACCCCGAAGCTGTGCGGAAACTAGACGGCGCGTTTGAGGTCGTCGGCTTTGTTGAGTTGTTCCCAGGGCAGTTCGATGTCGGTGCGGCCGAAGTGCCCGTAGGCGGCGGTTTGGGCGTAGATCGGGCGTAGCAAGTCCAGGTCGCGCACGATCGCGCCGGGCCGCAGGTCGAACACCTCGCCGATGGCCTTCTCGATCTTGACCGGGTCGATGGTTTCGGTGCCGAAGGTCTCGACGAACAACCCGACCGGGGCGGCCTTGCCGATCGCGTAGGCGACCTGCACCTCGATCCGCTCGGCCAACCCGGCCGCGACCACGTTTTTGGCCACCCAGCGCATCGCGTAGGCCGCCGAGCGGTCCACCTTGGACGGGTCCTTACCCGAGAACGCGCCACCGCCGTGGCGGGCCCAGCCGCCGTAGGTGTCGACGATGATCTTGCGGCCGGTCAACCCGGCATCACCCATCGGGCCGCCCAGCACGAACTTGCCGGTCGGGTTGACCAACAGCCGGTAGTCGGAGGTGTCCATGGTGTCGTGGCCGAGGTCGTTGAGCACGGTGTTGACCACCTTCTCCCGGATGTCCGGGGTCAAGGTGGCGTCCAGGTCGATCCCGTCGGCGTGCTGGGTGGACAGCACCACGGTGTCTAGGCGCACCGGGGTGTTGCCGTCGTAGGCCACGGTGACCTGGGTCTTGCCGTCCGGGCGCAGGTAGTCCAGCACACCGCTCTTGCGGACCTCGGTGAGCCGACGCGCCAGCCGGTGCGCCAACGCGATCGGCAGCGGCATGTACTCCGGGGTATCGGAGATCGCGTACCCGAACATCAGCCCCTGATCACCGGCACCCTGGGCGTCCAGCGGATCAGCCGCACCCTCCACCCGGGCCTCATGCGCGGTATCCACCCCCTGGGCGATATCGGGCGACTGGGCACCAATCCCGATGTTCACCCCACACGTCGCGCCGTCAAAACCCTTCTCCGAAGAGTCATAGCCGATGTCCAAGATCCGCTCCCGGACCGTGTTGGTGATATCGGCGAACGCCTCCTTCGCGGTGGTGGACACCTCCCCAGCCAGATGCACCTGACCAGTGGTCACCAACGTCTCCACCGCAACACGCGAACGCGGATCGGCCGCCAACAGCGAATCCAGCACCGAATCACTGATCGCATCACAGATCTTGTCCGGATGGCCCTCGGTCACCGACTCACTGGTAAACAGCCGACCCTTATCGCCCACGTTTGTCATCCCTTTCTGTCAATTTGCAAAGGCCGCGGAACAGCTCAAAGTCCGCGGGGCCAGCAATCCATCGTTCTTTGTCACTCGCGGTGGGCGCTGACCAGCCATGACGGCAGCTGCGCACGGCCGTCGTGCCCGATAGTGACATTGCGGTATTCGAAACCTTCTGGCAGGGTAGCCGGGACGTTGACCCACGCGCGTGTGGGTTGGATGTTATCCACGGCGAGGTGCGTGCCGACGATGCTTTGCAATTGCTGATCAGTGAACGGGCGCGGGCCAAAATCGGCGTCCGGTGGGAACGCCTCGGTGGCAAAGACAAGAGCAAAAAACTTGCCGCCGGGTTTCAGTGCGCGCGCACTAGATTCAATGTATCCGTGCCGGAGTTCTTCGGGCAGGCAGTGGAACACAAGACCGTCGATAACGGTATTGAAGTAGTTTTCATAGCCGGTTGATTTGCTCAGGTCGGCCACCCCGAACGTCACAGTCAGGCCCCGTTGCATTGCTGCTTGCTTCGCCTGATCAATGGCGCTACTAGACCGGTCCAGCCCGACAACTTCGTATCCCTTTGCGGCCAATGCTAATGAAGCAACCCCCACGCCACATCCGGAATCGAGGACTGGCCCCGTGAAAAGCCCTTGCTGTTC
Source organism: Mycobacterium sp. pUA109 (assembly GCF_041287095.1). Lineage (NCBI taxonomy): Bacteria > Bacillati > Actinomycetota > Actinomycetes > Mycobacteriales > Mycobacteriaceae > Mycobacterium > Mycobacterium sp. pUA109. The sequence goes on from NZ_JBGGKS010000020.1 coordinate 54,458, forward strand.
CAGTGCAGCCAAGGCTGGCTGCAGTTCGCCGATGTTCCATCCAGGATTTCCCGGCGCGTATGACGCGTTACCGTCATACAGTTCATCCCAGTCCACAGTGTTAACGTTAAAAGTAGGCATGGTTACCAGATTAAGTGGGCTTTCTGGAAAAGTACTCGGGGCAAGCTGGTAGCTTTCGTAAAGCCCGCGATGGCCTAATGCGGAAAAGGGAGAGATCATTTATCCAGGCGCTCCTGGTAATAATTAGTGGCGAAGAACGTGGGACTTCTCGGCGGCTGTACCGGACCGCCGTCCGGTGTGATTGGCGGAGGTGCTAGAACTGCCCGTCGGGTGACCAATAGGAGAGCATCTCGGCGAATGTCTGAAATGCCGGCCCCGACAACCCGTAGGTGGCTTCCAGGTGGATGCTCAGTGGGAAGCCGAGTTCGACGACGCCGTCGATTACCCGCTTGTATAAATCCAGCGCGAGTCGGCGCTTTTCTGCCGGTTCGCTGCCGGCCAGCTTCTTGACGAAAGCCTGCTCGTCGGCCACCGCGGCGTTTCCCGGATCCTGAATCAACCAGTCGATCAGGCCCACACGGGTTTCGAGCTGGGGCACGAAACCGAACGACAGCAGCACTTCGGGCCGATAATCGCTGTTCTTGGCGAAGTCGGCCAGGAAACCAACGATCGCGTCCGAATACAACAACTGCGTCATGCCGTAGGTGGCGCCCCGTTCGCACTTGAACGAAAACCGGCCGTGCTCGCCCTCGCGTGTCGGGATCAGTATGACGCCGCGGTTGGAGATCAGGTCCCGATAGAGCGACAGCGCGTCGGTGGGCGCGACGCCAGAACCCTCGCCGTCGTTCATCGTGCGCGGGACGCCGACGAACACCACACCCTCCATGCCGGCACCGCCCAGGTCGATGAGGCGGTTACCGAGCGAGGACTCGTCCATGAAGGCGGTGACCTGGGTGCACAGCCCATTGACGCCGGGTAGCTCCGGTTTGACAAGCGACCAGAAATCCAGCACGTCCAGCTTCCGTTGCATCGGGACTGGCCGGTCGTCGTCCTCGGCGATGATGCCCGGGATCATCACGTGCCGAATCCGCCCGTCGAGCCCGGAATCGTTGCAATACTGCGCCACTTTGCGTGCTTCTTCGAATGCCCGCTCACGACCGCCGTCGATGTTCGGCGGCACCAACTCGAGCGCAATGGTGTTGAGGGTCATCCGGCTCCTCTTCGCGATCAGATCGGGCCTGGGCCCGCCGAGCATGGGCCTGGGCTCGCCGAGATCGACGTTTTCGCGGGGTCTACTCGCACTTGGTCACGCTTACGTCGATCTCGGCGACAAAGGGGTTGGCTCAGTACCGGTAGTGGTCGGCCTTGTACGGGCCTTCGACGTCGACGCCGATGTATTCGGCCTGGTCCTTGGTCAGCTTGGTCAGCGTGCCGCCGAGCGCGGTGACGTGGATGCGGGCCACCTTCTCGTCGAGGTGTTTGGGCAGCCGGTAGACCTCGTTGTCGTATTCGTCGTTTTTGGTCCACAGCTCGATCTGGGCGATCACCTGGTTGGAGAAGCTGTTGCTCATCACGAACGACGGGTGCCCGGTGGCGTTGCCCAAGTTGAGCAGCCGGCCCTCGGACAACACGATGATCGATTTGCCGGTGTCGCCGAACGTCCACTGGTCGACCTGCGGCTTGATGGTGTCGCGGGTGGCCCCGGAGCGCTCCAGCCGGGCCATCTGGATCTCGTTGTCGAAATGGCCGATGTTGCCCAAGATGGCCTGGTCCTTCATCGCGCGCATGTGCTCGAGGGTGATGATGTCCTTGTTGCCGGTGGTGGTGACCACGATGTCGGCCTCGGCGATGGCCTGCTCGACGGTTTTGACGTCGTAGCCATCCATCAGCGCCTGCAAGGCGTTGATCGGGTCGATCTCGGTGACGGTGACCCGAGCGCCCTGGCCGGCCAGCGATTCCGCGCAGCCCTTCCCGACGTCCCCGTAGCCGCAGACCAGCGCCTTCTTACCGCCGATCAGCACGTCGGTGCCGCGGTTGATCCCGTCGATCAGCGAGTGCCGACAGCCGTACTTGTTGTCGAACTTGGACTTGGTCACCGAGTCATTGACGTTGATGGCCGGGAAAGACAGCTCACCGGCGGCGGCGAACTGATACAGCCGCAGCACCCCGGTGGTGGTCTCCTCGGTAACCCCGCGCACCGACTCCGAGATCGTCGTCCACTTGGTCTTGTCGGCCTCAAAGCCCTCGGCCAGCCGGGCCAAAAAGATCTTCCACTCTTCGGGGTCATCATCCTCAGCCGGCGGCACCACCCCGGCCTTCTCGTACTGCGCGCCGCGCAGCACCATCATGGTGGCATCCCCGCCATCGTCGAGGATCATGTTCGCCGGCTCACCGGGCCAGGTCAGCGCCCGCTCGGCCGCCCACCAGTACTCCTGCAGCGTCTCGCCCTTCCAAGCGAACACCGCCGTGCCCTTCGGCTCCTCGGGGGTGCCGTGCGGGCCGACGACAACCGCGGCGGCGGCGTGGTCCTGGGTGGAGAAAATGTTGCACGACGCCCACCGCACCTCGGCACCCAAACTGACCAGCGTCTCGATCAACACCGCGGTCTGCACCGTCATGTGCAGCGAACCCGAAATCCGCGCCCCCTTGAGCGGAGCAACCTCGGCATACTCCCGCCGCAACGACATCAGACCCGGCATCTCATGTTCGGCCAGCCGGATCTCCTTGCGCCCAAACTCAGCCAACGACAGGTCGGCGACCTTGTACTCGATGCCATTGCGGACGTCGGGGGCCAGCCCACTTTCAGTCGTCGTCATACGATGTCTTATTCCTCCGGCCAGACGTAGTCATTAAGCAGTCAGTGGGCTTAAGTTCTCAAAACCGCCAACTGGCTAGGCCAATCGCGTTCTTAGATCGGCGCTCCGCGGCGGCGGCCGCTGCGATGCTGCACACGATCACGCATGACTTAGCCGACGGCCGGTATCACCTGCGCCAGGGTTGACCCACGGCGGCGGCAATTCCACTATGTGGAACGCAATCACGGCTGGATCGCGACCTGTCACCAAACCCACGTCGGTGAGGGACGCATCGTTGAGCACCCTCGCGACAAAACATACACCTAAGCAACTGTTAAACACAGCAATAAAGGCTGTCGAAGGGCTGTGAGGACCGGTCCTCCAAAGCCGCGGACGTCGTTTTCGAGTGCGGCGACGCCACGGTGCCGGTGCCCATTGCCGAGTCGATCAGGCCCACTCGGCGCCACGGGCTGAAAAACCCTAGTCATCAACATCTTTCGGTGCTTCTGACTGCTGATCGGCGAAACCCTCGAGCATGCCCGGCGAATACTCAAAGAGAATTCATAGATCGCCGGAAAACCATTGTGGCAGTTGGGCTACTGGCTACGAAGCCCACAACACCAGGTGAGGCGTCACCGAATCCGTTGGTAGAGTTGCGGGCACTGTGACGATTCGCGACGGACGTAGACCGCTAAGGCCGCGGTCCGTCTGCGCAATCGCAGTCGCTGTCTGCGTGCTGATGGGGCTCATCGGGTACGGCCTGGTGCGCTCCGAGCTGGCCGGGGTGGTGTCGCCGTCCCCTGCACTGGTGTCGGCGGGCCCCACCGACATCGATGGCGCCGACGTTGACGACGACGCGTCGCCCGCAACCGAGAAGGCATCTGGCGCCGTCACCCAACACCGCTGGCTGCCGCGGTTGCGCGTGTTACCGCTGTGGCACCGGCTTCCGGCGTTGGCGTCCATGAGCTGGGACCGAGTCGGCGTGGCCGGTTCCGATGCTTGCACGAATTCCCTTGCGGGTCGAGAACTCCTGGCCCGGCTCTGCATCACCCGGGTCTGACCGGTCAGCGCCAGGCTGGCGTGCCGATAGGCAACAACGGCCGGTGAACACTGGTCCGCGGGACCTGCCGCAGCACTGCGGCGGCCACGGGATTAATCGACCCACCCCCGAATCGGCCCGAATTGGCCTGCGCTGCTGCGCCCGTACTGCGCCAGCCGATCGGTTCGGCACATCCATAACTCTCCAGGAGAACCCGATGCTTTGTGTTATTCGTAAACCGGCAGCAGCCACCACCACAGGCGGCGCCGCCCACCTCGTCTGGACCGGCTGAGGAAGGCGACAGCGATGGACTTTGGAGCGTTGCCACCGGAAATCAACTCCGCCCGCATGTACTCCGGTCCCGGGTCGGGACCGATGCTGGCCGCCGCGGCGACCTGGGACACCCTGGCCGCCGAACTGCACACCACCGCAGCGGGCTACCAGTCGACAATTTCGGCGCTGACCGGCGGGCCGTGGCTGGGACCGGCCGCGGCGTCCATGCTGCGGGCGGCCGCACCGTATGTGGGATGGCTGCACACCACCGCCGCCCAGGCCGAACAGGCCGCAACTCAGGCCCGCGCCGCGGCGAGCGCCTACGAAGCCGCGCGGGCGATGACGGTCCCCCCACCGCTGATCGCCGCCAACCGCAATTTGTTGATGTCGCTGGCGGCAACCAACTTCTTGGGTCAGAACACACCGGCGATCGCCGCCACCGAGGCGCATTACGGCGAGATGTGGGCCCAGGACGCCGCCGCGATGTACGGCTATGCCGGGGCCTCGGCGGCCGCTGCGCGGGTGACCCCGTTCACCCCGCCGCCAGAGACCACCAACCCGGCCGGGCCAGGCGCCCAGGCCGGCGGCGCCGTGTCCACCGGATCGCGGCTGATGTCCACGGTGACCCACACGCTGCGGACGCTGGCCTCCCCGTCCTCGGGGTCGTCGGCGTTGGATCCGCTCGGTGAGCAGGCCACTGCCCTAAGCGGGCACTTGCGCACCACCACCTCGGCGTTGAGCTTCCTGACCGGCGCGGCGGCGCTGGCGTGGAACATCAACCGCGGCGGCGCGGTCGGTGCCGTCGCCGCGATACCGGTCACCGACGCTGCGGCCGGCACGCTGGGGTCCGCGGCGCGCGGGCTGGGCGGTGCCGCCGGCGGGGGAGCGGTGTCGGCGGTTTTGGCCCGCGCCGGCTCGGCCGGGCCGTTGTCGGTGCCGCAGGCCTGGTTCGCCGCCGCCCCGGCCACCAGCCCCGTCGCCGCGGCGCTGCCCGCCGCCGGTGCGAACATCGGTCCCGTCGTCGCGCCGGCCGGTGTGCCGGTGATGCCGCTGGGCGGGATGGCCGGGCGCGGCACCGGCCGCCTTGCCGATGCGTCCCGGTTCTTGTTGCGCCCCAGCATGGTTCCGCGCTGGCCGGTGGGCGGATGACGGTGCCGGTAGCCTGCAGGCAACACTCGGTGAGCGGAGGACCTATGACCGACAGCCCCTACGACCGCGGTATGGCGGTACGCCGTGCGGTGCTTGGCGACGCCCACGTCGACCGCGCGGCGGCGCACGCCACCGACTTCACCGGCGATTTCCAAGCATTCATCACCGAATACGCCTGGGGTGCGATCTGGGGCCGGCCCGGGTTGGATCGGCGCAGCCGATCCATGATCACCCTGACCGCGCTGATCGCCTGCGGCCACACCGAGGAACTCGCGCTGCATCTGCGGGGCGCGCTGCGTAACGGCCTGTCCCGCGACGAGATCAAAGAAGTGTTGCTGCAGGCCGCCATCTACTGCGGGGTGCCGGCCGCCAACACCGCGTTCCGGATCGCCCAGCGGGTGTTCGACGAGATCGACGCGACCGACGCGTCACCGTAGCTGACCGAGGACGTGGTCGCGGTAGAACTCGATCGCGGCGGTCGGGTCGCGCTGCGGAAAGTGCACAAACGGGGTGGCACCGGCGTCCAGAATCGTCTGCACCGCCGCGATATGCGGGGCCGGGTCGGTGCCGGTGGTCCAGCCGCCGATCACCTTGTCCAGCGGGTTGACCTGCGCGGCGCGCTGGATGTCGACCGGATTGGGTTGGTCGACCGCGCCGGCGGTGAACCGCCACAACTCGGCCGCGCGGGTGATCTCGTCGTGATCACCGACCACCGTGAACATCTCGGCGCGTTTCGCCAAGCTGGCCGGGTCGCGGCCGGACGCCTGCGCGCCCCGGGCCAATGCGGCCAGCAGCGGTGCCTTGCTGAGCTCGGCGGCCTGGGTGATCCAACCGTCGCCGTACTGCCCGGCCACCTGCGCGCTTTTCGGGCCGCTGGCGGCCACGAAGATCGGCGGCGGGGAGTCCGGCCGGTCATAGAGTTTAAGCTGTTGGGTCTGAAAGTAGCGTCCGCGAAACGAGATCCGCTGCCCGGTGAACAGCTGTCGGATCAGCTGAATCGCCTCGATCAGCCGGTCACGCCGCTCGGTGTACGGGCCCCACTGCCCGGTGCCGGCCTGCTCGTTGAGCCGCTCACCGGTGCCCAGGCCCAAAAACACCCGCCCGGGCGCCAACAGGGTCAGCGACGCGAACGCCTGCGCCACGGTGGCCGGGTGATACCGGTAGCTGGGGCAGGTCACCCCGGTCCCGAGGCTGACGTGGCTGGTGCGTTGGCTGACCAGCGCCAGCGTCAGCCACGGGAACATGGCGTGCCCCTCGTTGTCTTGCCACGGCTGCAGATGGTCGCTGGCCCAAACATGTTGAAAACCGGCCTGTTCGGCGGCCACTGCCTGCTCCACGAGTTGGCTGGTGCCGAATTGCTCATGCGAGAGCACGAATCCCACGCCGGGGCCCGGTGACCGCCGGTGGGTGGGACGCCCGCACGCCGCGGCCACCGCCGGGCCGCCCACCATGGCGAGTCGGCCGAAAGCCCGGCGGGATAGCCGCATTTCAGGTGAACCGCGGTGGGCGTTTCTCGCGGTTGGCGGCCAGCCCTTCGTGCACGTCGGGGCCGCTGAACCCGATGAACTCCAACCCCAGCGACGTCTCGAAGGCGGGCGCGAACATGCGATACCAGTAGTTCAGGCTGTGCTTGGTCCAGCGGATCGCCTGCTGGGCGCCCTGCGCCAGGTTCTCGGCGATCTGCGTGGCGGTCTCGATCACCGCGTCGTCGTCGACGCATTTGGACACCAACCCGATCCGCTCGGCCTCCTCGCCCAGTACCTGCTCGCAGGTGAGCAGGTAGTACTTGGCCTTGGCCATGCCGACCAGCAGCGGCCAGCAGATCGCGGCGTGATCCCCGGCGGCCACCCCGAGTTTGGTGTGCCCGTCGATGATCCGCGCGCCGCGCCCGGCCACCGAGATGTCGGCCAGCAGCGCCACCACCAGGCCCGCGCCCACGGCGGGGCCGCGGATCGCCGACACCACCGGCTTGGAAAAGTTGACCAGGTTGAGCACCAGGTCGCGGGCTTCCCGCATGATCCGGATCCGGCCGGCATAGTCACCGATGGTCTCGTCGATCAGCTCGAAGCTGCCGCCGGCCGAAAACGCCTTACCCTCACCGCGGACCAGCACGGCCCGCACTTCGTCGTCGCGGTCGATCGTCGGCCACACGTCGGCGAGGTCGCGGTGCATCTGCGGTCCCACCGCGTTGAGGCCGGGCGCGTCGAGGACCAACTCCAGCACCCCGTGGTTGCCGGTCTCGAACCGAAGGCTGGGGAAATCGTCATAGGTATCCGGCATCGGGTCGCTCCTATTGTCGGCTGGCTCGTCGAGATTGACGCTACCGCGACGACACGCCGACGGCGATCACGCCGGCGTCGATTTCGGCGCCCTAAATACCCAACGGCGTCACCCAGCCGTGCGGGTCGTCGGCGCGGAGCGCGGCGGCATACCGTTTGCGCAGCGCCTGCAGGATCGGGCCGGGTTTACCGTCGCCGACCGTGCGGCCGTCGACCTGCAGCGCCGGGGCGACACCGGAGGAGGTGCCGGTGGCGAACACCTCGTCGGCGATGTAGAGCTCGGTGAGGTCGACCCGCCGTTCGGCAACCGGGATACCTTCCTCGGCCGCCAGGGTCAGGACGGTGCGGCGGGTGATGCCGTCGAGGATGTCGCAGGACACGTCCGGGGTGATCAGCGTTTCGCCGCGCACCAAAAAGATGTTCGCCGCGCTCAATTCGCACACATGCCCGGCGGTGTCGAGGAAAACGCAGTCGTCGTAGCCGCTGTCGATGGCATCCTGTTTGGCCAGCACCGAATTGACGTAGGCACCGTTGACCTTGGCCCGGGACGGGATCGCGTAGTCGGGGATGCGTCGCCACGGGCTGGATTTCAGCCGCATCCCGTCTTGCGGCACGATCGGCACCGCGTCGTAGACGAACGCGCTGACCGCCGTCGAGCAGCCGCGCACCCGGGTGCCCGGAATTGACTCGTCGACGTGCACGGTCACCCGGACAAACACGTCGCGCTGGGGCGCGTTGGCGGTCACCAGCTGCCCGACCGTCGCCGCGAAGCGGTCATAGCTCCACTGCGCGGCGAACTGGTCGATGCCGACGATGGTGCAGGACTCGATGAGCCGGCGGTAATGCTCGGGCAGCCGAAATGCCGTCCGGGCGCCGTCGGCCACCCGGACCGGCAACACCGTGTACACGCTGAGCCCGTACAGCACGGCCGAGGTGGCCACCCCCAGCGCTGCCTGCGCGGCGGGCACCAGACGGTCACGGTAGAACACCTGCGGGTACGGGTCGGCCATCGACGCAACCTAGCAAACCGGCCGCAGAAACCGAACCGATTTTCGTGGCGGCGAGATCGACGCTAGCGAGGCGTCTACTCGCACATTTCCGCGCTGCGGTCGATTTCGACGGGGTCAGGTCACGCGGCGGGCTTGTGCGCGACGATGCCGACCGCGGCCAACTCCTTGCGGTGGCGGCGGAACGTGCGGCGCATCCGCAGCACCCGCCGTCGGGCGTCGGGGTGGGTGAGCAGGTTCCTGGCGAACCGCAGCGCCCCAAACACCCCCTCGTCGGCGATCAGCCGGCGCGGCTCCAACAGCGCCATCGGCCGCGTCTCCACCTCGTCCACGACCAGGCCGTGGCCGGCGAGCAGCTGTGTCCACTCGGCGACCGTCAACGGACGGGCGTTGACCTTGATCGACTGGGCTAGCGCCCGGCGGATATCGGTCTTGATGTCCTCGGCGATGGTGTCGGGGGTCAGCGCGAGCTCGTGGATGGCGTAACGCCCACCCGGCCGCAGCACCCGCGCCGCCTCGGCGACGATCGCGTTCTTGGCGACCTCACCTTGCATGCTCAGCATCGCCTCGCCGACCACGACGTCGCGGCTGGCGTCGGGCAGCCCGGTCTCGGCCGCGTCGGCCACCCGCACCTCCCCGCCGTGGTCCTCCACGATGCCGCGCACCGTGCGCGCCGCGTCGGGATCCTGGTCGGCACCGATATAGGACCGGGGCTTTCCGGCCAGGATTTCGGTGGCGGTGCGCCCCAGCCCCGGCGCCAGCTCCAGCACGTCGGCGTCGGTCAGGTCGGCACGGCCCAGCAGGCTGCGGGTGAGTTCGGCGCCGCCGGGCCGCAGCACCCGCTTGCCCAGCCGCGCCAGCAGCCAATGCCCCTGCACCGTGTCGTCGTCTCGGTTGGCGACCGGCACCCCGTCGCCGGACATCAGACTGCCTGCCGCACCGTGGGCATCAGGCCGCCGATTTCGCGGTGTTGGTGCACCGTCAGGTACCGCAATCCCTCGGGCCCGGCGTCCAGTTGGCGGCGCGACAGCCGCGGCAGCCATAGCAGCGCACCGGGCCGCAGTTCGATGACACCGTGCTCGGTGGTGAGCTGACCGCTGCCGGACAGCACGTGGATCAGCACGTCGACGTCGGCGCCGGTGTGTTCCCCGATCCCGCCGCCCGGCGGCAGCGCGATGAGGTTGGAGTCCAGGTCCCGCTCCCGGATGTTCAGCTTCCAGGCCGCGCCGGTGACGTCGGGCTCGGCGATCTCGGTGGTGTTGACCAGCAACCGCGGCAGCGGGGTGGCGGTGAGCTTGCTGATCCGGATCCGCCAGACCGGGCCCTTCTCCAGGTACTCCCAGCCGTAGCTGCCGGGGTGATCGGTCTCGAACTCGTCCCGCAAATGCTTGGGGTCGTGGTTGTTGACCAGCACGAACGATTCGCCGACGCCGAGTTTGGCGTAGGTGGCGAAGATCGTCGGGTGCTTGTCCGGCTTGCGCAGTTCCCGGACGTCGAGTTCGGTGTCGCTCATCGGGACCTTCCTAGTTTTTACAATTTCGATTGTGTAAACTCTAGCGCATGACGTACGTGATCGGGAAGCCATGCGTGGATGTGATGGATCGGGCGTGCGTGGAGGAATGTCCGGTGGACTGCATCTACGAGGGTGGCCGCGCCCTGTACATCCACCCCGACGAATGCGTGGATTGCGGTGCGTGCGAACCGGTCTGCCCGGTCGAAGCGATCTATTACGAGGACGATTTGCCCGAGGAGCTGCAGCCCTACCTGGACGACAACGCGGCCTTTTTCGCCGAACCACTGCCGGGTCACGACGAACCGCTGGGATCGCCGGGCGGGGCCGCTAAGATCGGTCCGCTGGGGGTGGACACTCCGCTGGTCGCTAACCTGCCTCATCAAGGCGATGCATAAGGAGAGTGAACGACAGCCTCATGTCATCCGGCGAATCCGGCGGCCGTCGCCTCGACGTGCTGCAGGTGTTGAAGGCGGCGAATGCTCCGATGAGCATCGCCCAGATCGCCGATGAACTGGGGGTACATCCCAACACCGTGCGGTTCCACCTGGACACCTTGCTCAGTGAGGGGCGAGTCGAGCACGCCGAACCCGAGCACAAGGGGCCCGGGCGTCCGCCGCTGATGTTCCGGTCGATTCGGCGGATGGACCGCGGTGGACCGCGCAGCTATCGGCTGCTGGCCGAGATTCTATCCATCGGGTTCGCCTCCGACGACGACCCCGGCGCTAAGGCGCTCGCCGCCGGACGCGCTTGGGGACAGCGTCTGGAACCTCCTGTCACCCAAGATGTTCCGGCGGGGCCGGAGGAATCGATCGACCATCTGGTGGATCTGCTCGACGAGTTGGGGTTTGCGCCGGAACGCCGCGACGGCGACGGGAAAAAGCAGGTTGGGCTGCGGCACTGCCCATTCCTCGAGTTGGCGGAAGCCCGAACGAACGTGGTCTGTCCCATCCATTTGGGACTCATGCAGGGGGCGTTGGAAACCTGGCATGCGCCGGTCGCCATCGACCGGCTCGACGCGTTCATCGAACCGGATCTGTGCTTGGCGCATCTGTCGCTGCTGAAAGGGGCCGCCACGTGAGCGGCGCGCAGGGCGTCGCTGTGGCTGTCACCTTCGTCTGGCTGGGAATGGTCGCCGGGATCTCGTTTCTGGAAGCGCCGTTGAAGTTTCGCGCGCCCAACGTGACCTTGCAGATCGGGCTCGGCATCGGCCGGTTGGTGTTTCGCGCGCTCAACCGCACCGAACTCGTTTTCGCCGCCGCCATCCTGGTGGTCGTGGTGGCCAACCCCCCGTCGGTGTCGGTGATCGTCGCGTACGCGGTGGCCGCCGCCGCCTTGGCCGTCCAATTGGCGGTGGTGCGCCCGCGGCTGAATCGCCGCTCCGATCAAGTGCTCGCCGGTGCCGAGGGGCCCCGATCCCACGGGCACTACTACTACGTCGGCCTGGAGGCGATCAAGATGATTGCCTTAGCGGTGGCCGGTGCTCTTCTACTATTCAGCTGAGGGACGCGACTATCTGCGAAGGGCGTATCGATGGAATCCATCTCGTTGACCACGTTGGCCTCCGACAAGTTGGCCGAGGCGCGTCAGGCGCACAGCGGCCGAGCCGCGCACACCATCCACGGCGGGCATGAACACGACCTGCGGCAGACCCTGGTGGCTCTGGTCGCGGGGCAGGAACTCGCCGAACACGACAGCCCCGGCGAGGCGACGCTGCAGGTACTGCAGGGCCATGTGCGGTTGACCGCCGGTGACGACAGCTGGGAGGGCAAGGCCGGTGACCACGTCACCATCCCGCCGCAACGACACGCGCTGGCCGCCCTCGAAGACTCGGCGGTGATGCTGACCGTCGCCAAGCGCATGGCCCAGGCGTAATCAACTCGGTGTTATCTACCCCGTGGTCGCGCAGCCTCGGGTTGCGGGTTCCCATCGTCAACGCCCCGATGGGCGGGGTGGCCGGCGGCCGGCTGGCCGCCGCGGTCACGTCGGCCGGGGGCCTGGGCATGGTCGGCATGGGCAGTGCCGGCGCGGTGGCGGCGCTACAGACCGAACTGCGCCAGCTGGGTGAGGTGTCGCGATTCGGAATCGGCTTGGTGGACTGGGTGGTTCGCGAGCAGCCCGGGTTGCTCGACGCCGCCCTCGCTGCCCGGCCCACCCTGTTGTCGCTCAGCTTCGGTGACGACTTCGCCTGGGTGCAGCGCGCCCACGACGCCGGAATCGTTGCCGTCACACAGGTTTACGACGGCGTCACGGCGCGGCGTGCGCAGGACGCCGGGGTCGACGTGCTGGTCGCGCGCGGCGCCGAGGGCGGCGGCCACGGCGAGGACCGGATCGCCACCCTGCCGCTGCTGGACCTGGTGCTCGACGCGGTGTCGGTGCCGGTGCTGGCGGCCGGTGGAATCGGTTCGGCCCGAAGCCTGGCCGCGGTGCTGGCCGCCGGGGCCAGCGGCGCGTGGCTGGGCACCTGCCTGTCGGCGTGCACCGAGGCGTTGACCGCCGACGGGGCCCGCCGGGCGCTGATCACGGCCACCGGCGCCGAGACGGTGGCCACCCGGGTCTTCGACATCGGGCAGGGGCGGCCGTGGCCGGCGCGGTTTCCGTCTCGGGTGCTGCGCAACGACTTCGTCGCGCGCTGGACTGGCCGCGAGGATGCGCTGGGCGCCGATCCGACCGCCGCCGCGGAGTTGAGCGCCGGGGTGGCCGCCGACGATCCCCGCATCGCGCCGGTCGACGCCGGCCAGGGCGTCGGGCTGGTGACCACCGTGCGCCCGGCGGGCGAGGTCATCGAGACGCTGTGCACCGGCGCCGAACGGCTGCTAAGAGCGCGAGCAGACGCAAAAGACCCCTAAATCGCCTGGAAAAGGGGGCTTTTGCGTCTGCTCGCTGGCGGCGAGCAACTACGAACAGGAGAAGACGAGTGGAGCTGGACAGTGCAATGCGCAGGTTGGTGGACCCGCGATTAGATCGTGGGGATAACCCGACCGCGCTCGCGCACTGGTTGGTGCGGGTCACCGGAAGCGAGGACCAAGCCGCCGATGTGGTCCGCGCGGTCGAGGAGTACGCGCACACCCGGCTCGGCTGAGAGCCTCTGCCGGGCATTACACCGCCCGCCGGTGATGCCGCAGCCAGCGCATCGGTCATTTCGACGGCTGTGGATGGGCACTCAGAGGACGACTTCGTCGCGTGCGGCGCGGTTGGGTTACTACGACATGCGCCTGGCGCAGGCCGCGCACACCGGTCACACGGCACGCAGATAACGCCGGGTGATCACGCGCTGCAGCAGTGCCGCCACCGGTGCACCGAGCTTGCTCCACCAGGTGGCGGGCCGGGAGAACGCGCGGACCTCGGCGTACACCGCGTCGTCGGCGGGGTCGTAGCGCACCGAAAAAAGTTCCTCACCGGATTCGGGGTGCCCGGGCAGGGTGCCGTAGGCGAACCCGCGCCGGTTGGGTTCGTCGACGACGTAGACGACGCGGCACGGCGCGTGCAGCACCCCAAGCCGAACCACCAGCACCGCGTCGACGGCGGCGACGTCGCTGCTGGCCTGCGGGCGCAGCCCCGCGCCGCGCTGCATGCCGTAACGCAACACCGCGTCGCTGGCCTGTTCGAAGCGTTGCCGCCCGGCGCCGATGCGGGCCGACGCGGCGATGTGCTGGTATCCCGTCGGCAGGGCACCGGCGGTCGCGCCCACCTCCGGATAGGTCAGGGGCAGTGCGGTCAGTTTGGTCAGATCCACCCACTCCACCCTGCCACCCGCGCCGCGCGTGCAAAGACTGCGATAGTTGACAACGGACCAAACACCCCTGGTGCGAGTCGGACGCGGAGGAGACGAGCGATGAGCCCGGAAACCGATGCCGGCCTCACGGTCGTCGGGTTCATCCTGGCGGCGATTCCGGTGGCGCTGGTCCTCTGGGGGGCGCGTGCCGTGTTCGGGCTGAGCAATGGCGGCGCCGACGATGTGGTGGCGCTGATTGCGGGCGGCGTGGCCGTCGGCGGCTATGTGACCGCGCTGGTCTTGGCCATCCGTGCGTCGGGGCCGACGTTCTACTATCCACTGATCGTGCTGGGCGGCTTCGCGGTGTGTTTTGTCGGCATCGTGGCCGTGTATGCCATCGCCTCGCGCGAACCGAGCAACCGGCCCCGCCGGCAGCCCGCGGCGAAGCGGCGCCGCGCGGGGGAGTAGCGGCAGCGTGGCCAAATACGATGCCCTCCGGGGCGTAACGTCGATCAGGTGACTGAGCAGACCTTCACCCTCGGCGGCGACCTGACCATCAACCGGCTCGGCTTCGGCGCGATGCGGCTGACTGGATCCGGGGTGTGGGGCCCGCCGGCCGACCGCGGGGAATGCGTACAGGTGCTGCGGCGCGCGGTGGAACTCGGCGTCAACTTCATCGACACCGCCGACTCGTATGGCCCCTACGTCTCCGAGGACATCATCCGGGAGGCGCTGCACCCCTACGACGGGCTGGTCATCGCCACCAAGGCGGGGCTGCTGCGCACCGGCCCGGACGTCTGGGTTCCGCTGGGCAACCCGGCGTATCTGCGCCAGGAATGCGAGATGAGCCTGCGCCGCCTCGGTGTCGAGCGCATCGACCTGTTCCAACTGCACCGCATCGACCGGCACTACCCGCTGGCCGACCAGGTCGGCGAGCTGGTCAAGCTCAAGGACGAGGGCAAGATCCGCCACATCGGGCTGTCCGAGATCGACGTCGATCAGTTGAAGGCCGCCCAGCAGATTACCCCGATCGTGTCCGTGCAAAACGAGTACAACCTGACCAAGCGCAGCGCCGAACCGCTGCTGGACGCGGTCACCGAGCAGGGTATCGGCTTCATCCCGTGGTTCCCGCTGGCCGCCGGCCCGCTCGCCGCCCCGGGCGGCCCGCTGCAGCAGATCGCTGCCGAACATCACGCCACCCCGTCACAGCTGGCGTTGGCCTGGCTGCTGAAACGCTCACCGGTGATGCTGCCGATCCCGGGCACCTCGAAGGTGGCGCACCTGGAGGAGAATGTCGCCGCCGCGCAGATCACGCTGTCCGACGACGAGTTCGACACCCTGGCCGCCGCCGGGGCCGCCCAGCAGGATTGACTCTGCGGCTAGGGCGCGAAAGTTCGAGTGGGTCACGCCCTGGACGCAGAGTGAACGGTGAAAACATGCCCCGACACCCCGGCGGCGGGTTCAACCCGCCGCAACCCACCGCCAAGGGCGGCCCCGACTACGGTCGGTTCGTCGAGGCGGTGCGCACCCTGCAGGACCGCGCCCGCGCCGCCGACGCCCCCGACGAGGTGATCAGCGAGGCCGCCGACCTGATCGAGAAGGTCGCCGCCCTGCTGGCGCCGTTCGAGGCCGACGAGTGGTCCTCGCCGTCGGGTCGCCGCTTCGACCTGCCCAACCGCGGCAACATCTTGACCATCCCGATGCAGGTGGGCAAGGCCGACGACGACCGGATCCGCGGCACCGCCCGGTTCGCCCGGTTCCACCTCGGCCGCAACGGCGCCGTGCACGGCGGGGCGCTGGGCCTGCTGTTCGACTCGGTGCTGGGGCTGACCTCGGCGGTGCTCACCGGCAGCCGCTACCAGCGCACCGCCTACCTGCACGTGGACTACCGCCACATCGTGCCGATCGAAAAGGAGCTGCAGGTCGACGCCGGGGTGGACCGGATCGACGGGCGCAAAATCTTCGTGTCGGGGCGGCTGTGCGACGGCGACACCCTGCTGACCGAGGCCCAGGGCCTGTTTGTGCTGCTGAAGCCCGGCCAGCCGTGAGGCTCGGGGCGGTCGCCGGTGGCCGCCCCGATAGCATGGTCGCGACCGACCGGACACCCGCACACCCCTGGAGATGACGCCATGAGCGCCCCCGCGAAGCCCCCCGCCGCAGCCCCGATCCGGGTGCCTGCCGGGACCACGGCGGCCGCGGCGGTGCACGACGCGGGATTGCCGAGCCGCGGGGCGCCCGACGCGGTGGTGGTGGTGCGCGACGCGGAGGGCAAGCTGCGCGACCTGAGCTGGACCCCCGACGTCGACGCCGAGGTCACCGCGGTGCCCGCCGATTCCGACGACGGCCGCAGCGTTATCCGGCACTCCTGCGCGCACGTGTTGGCGCAGGCCGTGCAGGAGCTGTTCCCGGCGGCCAAGCTGGGCATCGGACCGCCGATCACCGACGGCTTCTACTACGACTTCGACGTCCCGGAGGCGTTCACTCCCGAGGACCTGGCGAAGCTGGAGAAGCGGATGCGCCAGATCGTCAAAGAGGGTCAGCTGTTCGCCCGGCGCGTCTACGAGTCCAAGGACCAGGCCCGCGCCGAACTGGCCGCCGAGCCCTACAAACTGGAACTGGTCGACGACAAGTCCGGTGACGCCGAGATCATGGAGGTCGGCGGCGACGAGCTGACCGCCTACGACAACCTCAACCCGCGCACCAAGGAGCGGGTGTGGGGCGATTTGTGCCGCGGCCCGCACATCCCGACGACCCGGTTTATCCCGGCGTTCAAGCTGACCCGGTCCTCGGCGGCGTACTGGCGCGGCGACCAGAACAACGCCAGCCTGCAACGCATCTACGGCACCGCCTGGGAGTCGCAGGAGGCACTGGATCATTACCTGGAGCTGATCGAAGAGGCGCAGCGCCGCGATCACCGCAAGCTGGGCGTCGAGCTGGACCTGTTCAGCTTCCCCGACGAAATCGGTTCCGGTCTCCCGGTTTTCCACCCCAAGGGCGGTATCATCCGCCGCGAGCTGGAGGAATACTCGCGGCGTAAGCACATCGAGGCCGGCTACGAGTTCGTCACCACCCCGCACATCACCAAGGCGCACCTGTTCGAGACGTCCGGGCATCTGGCCTGGTACGCCGACGGTATGTATCCGCCGATGCACCTGGACGCCGAGCTCAACGACGACGGCACGGTGCGCAAACCCGGCCAGGACTACTACCTCAAGCCGATGAACTGCCCGATGCATCACCTGATCTTCCGGTCCCGCGGGCGGTCCTATCGCGAATTGCCGTTGCGGCTCTTCGAATTCGGCAGCGTGTACCGCTACGAGCGGTCCGGGGTGGTGCACGGCCTGACCCGGGTGCGGGGCATGACCCAAGACGACGCGCACATCTACACCACCCGGGAGCAGTTGCGCGACGAGTTGGCCTCGCTGCTGCGGTTCGTGCTCGACCTGCTCGCCGACTACGGCCTGGAGGAGTTCTACCTGGAGCTGTCCACCAAGGACCCGGACAAGTACGTCGGCTCCGATGAGGTGTGGGAGGAAGCCACCGACACGCTGCGGCAAGTCGCCGAGGCCTCCGGTCTGCAGCTGGTGCCCGACCCGGGTGGGGCGGCGTTCTACGGCCCCAAGATCTCGGTGCAGGTCCGCGACGCGCTGGGTCGGTCCTGGCAGATGTCCACCATCCAGCTCGATTTCAACATGCCCGACCGGTTCGATCTGGAATACACCGCGGCCGACGGGTCCCGGCAGCGGCCGGTGCTGATCCACCGGGCGCTGTTCGGGTCGATCGAGCGGTTCTTCGGGGTGCTCACCGAGCACTACGCCGGCGCCTTCCCGGCGTGGCTGGCGCCGGTGCAGGTGGTCGGCATCCCGGTCGCCGACGAGCACGTCGACTATCTGGAATCGGTTGCCGCGCAGCTCAAGGCGCGCGGCGTGCGGGTGCAGGTCGACTCCGGGGATGACCGGATGGCCAAGAAGATCGTCACCCACACCAACCAGAAGGTGCCGTTCATGCTGCTCGCCGGGGACCGCGACGTCGCCGCCGGCGCGGTCAGCTTCCGGTTCGGTGACCGCACCCAGATCAACGGGGTGCCGCTGAACGACGCCATCGCCGCGATCGTCGGCTGGATCGCCGACCGCGAGAACACCGCCCCCACCGCCGATTTGGTGAAGGTGGGCGATTCAGCGTGACCGAACGGGACGAGCGCGCGATCGTCGACCGGGGCGTGGGTCAGGCCGATCAACTGGAACGGCTGTGGACCCCCTACCGGATGACGTATCTGGCCGAAGGCCCGCTCAAACAGGACCCGTCGGAATCGACGCAGCCGTTCACCGATATCCCCACCCTGCCCGACGAAGACGGTCTGGTGGTGGCCCGCGGTGAGTACGTGTACGCCGTGCTCAACCTGTACCCATACAACCCGGGGCACCTGATGGTGGTGCCGTATCGGCGATTCTCCGAAATCGAGGACCTCACCGAGGCCGAGAGCGCCGAGCTGATGGCGTTCATCCAGAAGGCGATCCGCGTCATCAAGGCGGTGTCGCGGCCGCACGGCTTCAACGTCGGGCTGAACCTGGGGTCGTCGGCGGGCGGCTCGCTGGCCGAGCACCTGCACGTGCACGTTGTCCCGCGCTGGAGCGGGGACGCCAACTTCATCACCATCATCGGTGACTCCAAGGTCATTCCGCAGCTGCTGCGCGACACCCGGGCGCTGCTGGCCGCCGAGTGGGCGAATCAGCCATGAGCAAGCTGCCGTTTCTGTCCCGGGCGGCGGTCGCTGGATTCACCACGCCGGTGGCGCGGGCCCTGCTGCGGGTGGGGTTCACCGCCGACGGCGTCACCATCATCGGCACCGCGGCCGCGGTGCTGGCCGCGCTGACCCTGTTCCCCAGCGGTCACCTGTTCGCCGGGGCGCTGGTGATCTGGTTCTTCGTCATGTTCGACATGATCGACGGGGCGATGGCCCGGCAAAGCGGCGGCGGCAGCCGATTCGGCGCCGTGCTGGACGCCACCTGCGACCGGATCAGTGACGGGGCGGTGTTCTGCGGGCTGTTGTGGTGGGCGGCATTTGGGCTGCGCGATGCCCCGCTGGTGGTGGCCACCATGATCTGCCTGGTCACCTCGCAGGTGATCTCCTACATCAAGGCCCGCGCCGAAGCCAGCGGGCTGCGCGGCGACGGCGGCCTGATCGAACGGCCGGAGCGGTTGATCATCGGGCTGGTCGGGGCCGGGCTGTCGGATCTGCCGGTCATCCCGTTGACGCCGGCGCTGCCGATCGCGATGTGGCTGCTGGCGGCGGCCAGCCTGCTGACCTGCGCCCAACGGCTGCACAATGTGCGTCACTCACCCGGGGCGGCCGAGCCACTGCAACCGGCCGAACGCCAGGACCGCAAGAAGTCCGAATCGTGATCGCCGTGCCGACCGGTCTCAAAGTGCCCGGGCTCAGCCCGCTGACCGGGCGGGTGACCGATTTGGGGTATGCGGCCGGCTGGCGGGTGGTGCGTGCGCTGCCGGAGTCCGTCGCCCGCAGCGCCTTTAACGCCGGCGCCCGCTACGCCGCGCTGGGCGGGGGCCCGGAACAGCTGCGCAAGAATCTGGCCCGGGTGCTGGGCACCACCCCGGCCCAGGTGCCGGACGAGTTGATGCGCGCCTCGCTGGCCTCCTACGCCCGCTACTGGCGGGAGGCGTTTCGGCTGCCGACGATGGACCACACCGCGCTGGGCGTGGTGCTGCAGGATTCGGTGCGCGGCAACGAGAATCTGGTGGCCGCGCTGGCCGCCGGGCGCGGCGCGGTGCTGGCGTTGCCGCACAGCGGCAACTGGGATATGGCCGGGGTGTGGCTGGCGCAGACCCACGGCAGGTTCACCACCGTCGCCGAGCGGCTCAAACCCGAGTCGCTGTACCGGCGTTTCCTGGACTACCGGGAAAGCCTCGGCTTTGAGGTGGTGCCGCTGTCCGGCGGCCAGCGGCCCGCGTTCGATGTGCTGCAGGAGCGGTTGACCGACAACCGGGTGGTGTGCCTGATGGCCGAACGCGATCTGACCCGCACCGGGGTCCAGGTCGATTTCTTCGGCGAACCCACCCGGATGCCGGTCGGTCCGGCCAAGCTGGCCCTGGACACCGGGGCGGCGCTGCTGCCGGTGGACTGCTGGTTCGACGGCGACGGCTGGTGTTTCGATATCCATCCCGAATTGGACTGTGCCAGCGGTGACGTCGGCGTCATCACCCAGGCGTTGGCGGACCGGTTCGCCGTGGGCATCGCCGCGCACCCGGAAGACTGGCACATGCTGCAGCCGCAGTGGCTGGCCGACCTGTCCGAGGCGCGACGGGCCCGGTTGAGGGCGGACTGATGCGCATCGGCATGGTGTGCCCGTACTCGTTCGACGTCCCCGGCGGGGTGCAGGCGCACGTGCTGCAGCTGGCCGAGGTGATGCGCACCCGCGGGCACGAGGTCAGCGTGTTGGCCCCGGCCTCCCCGCACGTGAAGCTGCCCGGCTACGTGGTGTCGGCCGGGCGGGCGGTGCCGATCCCGTACAACGGGTCGGTGGCCCGGTTGCAGTTCAGCCCCGCGGTGCACGGCAAGGTGCGGCGCTGGCTGACCGACGGTGAGTTCGACGTGCTGCACCTGCACGAACCCAACGCGCCCAGCTTGTCGATGTGGGCGCTGCGCGTCGCCGAAGGCCCCATCGTCGCCACGTTTCACACCTCGACCACCAAATCGTTGACGCTGTCGGTGTTTCAGGGGGTGCTGCGGCCCTGGCACGAGAAGATCATGGGCCGCATCGCGGTGTCCGACCTGGCGCGGCGCTGGCAGATGGAGGCGCTGGGCTCCGATGCGGTGGAGATCCCCAACGGGGTGGACGTGGGCGCGTTCGCCGCGGCGCCGCGGCTGGACGGCTACCCGCGGCCGGGGAAGACGGTGCTGTTCGTGGGCCGCTACGACGAGCCACGCAAAGGCATGGCGGTGCTGCTGGCCGCGCTGCCGGCGCTGGTGGCGCGCTACCCGGATCTGCAGCTGCTGATCGTCGGCCGCGGCGATGAGGACGACCTGCGTGAGCGGGCTGGCGGGTTGGCGCCTCATCTGCGGTTTCTGGGGCAGGCCGACGACGCGCTGAAGGCCTCGGCGATGCGCAGTGCCGACGTGTACTGCGCCCCCAACACCGGCGGCGAGAGTTTCGGCATCGTGCTGGTCGAGGCGCTGGCGGCCGGCACCGCGGTGGTGGCCGCCGATCTGCACGCGTTCCGCCGGGTGTTGCGCGACGGCGAGGCCGGGCGGCTGGTGGCGGTCGACGACCCGGCGGCGTTGGCCGACGGCCTGATCGCCGTGCTGGACGACGAGACGCTGGCCCGGGGCTACATCGCGGCCGGTGCCGAGGCGGTGCGCCGCTACGACTGGCCGGTGGTGGCCAGCCAGATCATGCGGGTGTATGAGACCGTCGCCGGCGCGGGAACCAAGGTGCAGGTGGCCGGTTGATGGTGTGGGTGCTGACCGCGGTCGTGGTGCTGCTGGCGGCGGTGCTGATCGCCGTGGCCGGGTGGGCGTATCAGACCGCCAACCGGCTGGACCGGCTGCACGTGCGCTACGACTTGTCCTGGCAGGCGCTCGACGGGGCGTTGGCCCGCCGCGCGGTGGTGGCCCGCGCGGTGGCCATCGACGCCTACGGCGAAGCGGCCGACGGCAAGCGCCTCGCGGCGCTGGCCGACGCCGCCGAGCGGGCGCCGCGGGTCGGGCGCGAGGCGTGCGAAAACGAGTTGGCGGCCGCGCTGGCGCACGTCGACCCGGCGGCGCTGCCGGCGGCGTTGGTCGCCGAGTTGGCCGATGCGGAGGCCCGGGTGCTGCTGGCCCGCCGGTTCCACAACGACGCGGTGCGCGACACGCTGGCGTTGCGGGAGCGGCCGCTGGTGCGGCTGCTGCGGCTGGGTGGACGGGCGGCGCTGCCAACGTATTTCGAGATCGCCGAGCGGCCGGACGCGGTGGCCGCGGTGGCCCACAGCGATCACGGGCCGCGGGGCCGGCGCACCTCGGCGCGGGTGGTGCTGCTCGACGACGACGGCTTTGTGCTGCTGTTGTGCGGCTCGGATCCGGCGCTGTCCGACGGTGCCGCGCCGCGCTGGTGGTTCACCATCGGCGGCCAGGTGCAGCCGGGGGAGCGGCTGGCCCGCGCCGCCGCCCGGGAGCTGGCCGAGGAGACCGGTCTGCGGGTCGATGTCGCCGAGCTGATCGGGCCGGTCTGGCGGCGCGACGCGGTGTTCGAGTTCAACGGCGCCGAGATCGACAGCCAGGAATTCTTCTTCGTGTGTCGCACTCGCCGTTTCGAGCCGGCCACCGGGGGACGCACCGGGTTGGAACACCGCTACATCCACAGCCACCGCTGGTGTGACGTCGCCGCGATCGCCGAGCTGGCCGCCGCCGGCGAGACCGTGTACCCGCTGCAACTCGGCGAGCTGCTCGAGGCGGCGAACGCGCTGGCCGACGCGCCGCCGGCCACCCCCCAGCTGCAGCCCATCAAATAAGCCCTGTTTTCCGCGCGCCTTTCCGCGAGCGTGCGTGTCCCCGGTCGCCACGCCGCTGAAATTCCCGGTTTTGCGCACGTTCGCGCCCTGGCCGGCCGGCGTGACTGGCTAAAGTGAGCGAATGCCGTCGCATCGCGCCGTCCACATCGCCGCCGCCGGAGCGCCGTTGACCCTGGCCGACGTCGATACGGACTCGCCCGGACGCGATCAGGTCCGCATCGCCGTCGCCGCCTGCGGTGTGTGCGGCACCGACCACGCCTTCGTCAACGGCGCCTTCCCCGGACTGACCTGGCCACTGACACCGGGGCACGAAATCGCGGGCACCATCGCCGAACTCGGTCCGGGGGTGAGCGGCTGGGCCGTCGGCGACCGGGTCGCGGTGGGCTGGTTCGGCGGGCACTGCAATCACTGCATCGAATGCCGCAAAGGCGATTTCATCCACTGCGCCAACGGGCAGGTGCCCAGCTGGCATTACCCGGGCGGCTACGCGGAGTCGGTGACCGTGCCGGCTAACGCGCTGGCCCGCATCCCCGAGGAGCTGTCGTTCGCCGAGGCGGCGCCGATGGGCTGCGCCGGGGTCACCACCTACCACGCGCTGCGCTCGACACGGGCCCGGCCGGGGGACCGGGTCGCGGTTCTTGGCGTCGGCGGCCTGGGGCATCTCGGGGTGCAGTTCGCCGCGGCGATGGGCTTCGAAACGATCGCCATCGCCCGCGGCGCCGGCAAGGCCAAGGACGCGCGCGCACTGGGCGCCCACCACTACATCGATTCCACCGCCGGCGACGTCGGCCAAGCGCTGCAGGCCCTGGGCGGGGCGGCGGTGGTGCTGGCCACCGCGTCCAACTCGCAGGCCATGGCCGACACGATCGGCGGCCTGGCCCCGCGCGGTGAGCTGGTCACCATCGGTGTCACCCCCGAGCCGCTGCCGATCTCCCCGCTGCAGCTGATCTCCCCGGGGCTCAGCATCACCGGCCACCCGTCCGGCACCGCCCGCGACGTCGAGGAGACCATGGCCTTCGCGGTGCTGTCCGGGGTGCGGGCCCGCATCGAGGAACGGCCGCTGGCCCAGGCCGCCGAGGCCTACGCCGCCATGGACGAGGGCCGCGCCCGGTACCGCATGGTCTTGACCATGTGACGCGACCGGGCAGCCGCAAAATCCCCCAAAACCACCACGAAATAGGGGCTTTCGCGACTGCTCGCGCGACGGAACTATGCGCTTTGCAGTATCGCCTCGTAGTCCCACCGGGTGGGTGGTTTTATCCCCGGCGGTGCCCACCCGACGAACAGATGCCCGTCGCGATGGGCGGTGCGGGTCGGTTCTATCCCCAACAGGTCACGGACTTCGCTGATCGGCTTGTCCAGCAGCTCCTCGTAGGGAGCGGCCATCAGGTTGTCGGCGCGTTGCCCGCGGCGGACCGCCTCGCGGAAGTAGCGCAGCTTGCGGCGCGGGGAAGCCGGGATCAGCGTCCCCAGCAGCCCGAGGGTCAGTGTTTTGAGGGCGCCGGACGGCTCCATCTGGCCGCAATGGAAGCCGAGATTGCCGAATTCGCCGCCCATATCGGGTCCGTAGCCGCCGAGGGTGTGGAACATGTCGTGCAGCGCGGTGCCGCGCCGCATCATGTAGAAGAAATCGTCGTCCCACCCGCGGCGCTCGGCGATCGGTCGGATCACCGTGTCCACGTCGAACACCCCGGCGTCCAGCCGATTGGTGCGCAGAAACGACCGGTAGGCATGGCCCAGCGACCCGACCGGCAGCGACGCCAGGTAGTCGTCGTCCCCGAGCAGCGCCAGCAGGTCCGGCTTCTCGGCGAACAACCGCCGACCGTTGGGGTGTGCCCGCAGTTGGTGGTAGCTGCGCGCGAGGATCGGGGCCGCCAATCCCACGATCAGGTCGAAGGCGGAGCCCTGATTCTTGCTCGGATTGACCAGCAGCCGCCACGAACCGAACACCGCCTGCCAGTCCCGCTGCTCAGGTACGCCAACGAACGTTGTAGCCATGCGACGATCCCTTCACCGGGTAACGACCATCGGTTGAACGCACTCAGTGAAATAATAGACATTTGAATGGAGATGTCCATATATGTCGGCAACTAAGGTGCGGGGCCGGGGTCGGCCGCCCGGCGGCGGCAATCCGCCCGAGCATGCCCGCGAGTTGTTGCTCGACGCGGCCGAACGCGCGTTCGCCCAGCGCGGCTACCGGGCGTCGACGATGCAGGTCATCGCCCGCGAGGCCGGCTACACCCGGGCGGTGATCTACCGGCACTTCGCCACCCGCAACGAGTTGCTGGACGCTCTGGTGGTGCGGGTCGCCCGGCGCAAGATGGCCGACATCGCCACCCGAATGCCGCCGGCGGCCGATCCCGGCGAGCTGGTGACCGAGTCGCTGGTGATCGTGGCCACCGAAGTCGGCCACGACCCGCTGCTGCGGGTGATCTCCGAGCACACCGACGAGGGCAACGTCGCCGCGCTGATCGCCCGGTCGGCGACGTTGAGTCAGGTGCTGGCCGGGCAGTTCGAGATCGGATTCCACCAGGCGGGCGACTACCTGCGGGCCGGCCTGCGCCCCGCGGACGCCGCCCGCTTCGTGCTGTCGGTCGCCCTCGGATTGCTGCTGGGGCTCATTCCCGGGGTCGACGACGCCGACCAGGTCCGCCGCTACGTGCGGGTGTTCGTACTGCCCGCGCTGGTCGCCGACCCGCCGCCGGCCACCCCGGTCTTCACCCCGCCGGGGTAGCGAGGGAGAAAAACCGCTGGCGGGTGCCCACTACACTGAGCGAGTATCCCGGTTCAGCAAGGAGAAGCATTCAGTGGACAGTGCGGCCCAGAACGGTTCGGGCGCCAGCGGGCAAACCGGAACGGCTCGCGTCAAACGCGGCATGGCCGAGATGCTCAAGGGCGGCGTCATCATGGACGTCGTCACCCCGGAGCAGGCCCGCATCGCCGAGGGCGCCGGCGCGGTCGCGGTGATGGCGCTGGAGCGGGTCCCGGCCGACATCCGCGCCCAGGGCGGGGTGTCGCGGATGAGCGACCCCGACATGATCGAGGGCATCATCTCCGCGGTCACCATCCCGGTGATGGCCAAGGCGCGCATCGGGCACTTCGTCGAGGCGCAGATCCTGCAGAGCCTCGGGGTGGATTACGTCGACGAATCCGAGGTGCTCACCCCCGCCGACTACACCCACCACATCGACAAATGGCAGTTCACCGTGCCGTTCGTGTGCGGGGCCACCAACCTGGGTGAGGCGCTGCGCCGCATCACCGAGGGCGCGGCGATGATCCGCTCCAAGGGCGAGGCCGGCACCGGGGACGTGTCCAACGCCACCACCCACATGCGCGCCATCGGCGGTGAGATCCGCCGGCTGACCACGCTGAGCGACGACGAGCTGTACGTCGCCGCCAAGGAGCTGCAGGCGCCCTATGAGCTGGTCGCCGAGGTGGCGCGGGCCGGCAAGCTGCCGGTGACGCTGTTCACCGCGGGCGGCATCGCCACCCCGGCGGATGCGGCGATGATGATGCAGCTGGGCGCCGAGGGCGTGTTCGTGGGCTCCGGCATCTTCAAATCCGGTGACCCCGCCGCCCGGGCTGCGGCCATCGTGAAGGCCACCACCTTCTACGACGACCCCGACGTGCTGGCCCGGGTGTCGCGGGGGCTGGGCGAAGCGATGGTCGGGATCAACGTGGAAGACATCGCGCAGCCGCACCGACTCGCCGAGCGCGGCTGGTAATACGACTGCATGACGATCGAACAGATCCTTGACCTCGAGAAACTCGAGGTCAACATCTACCGGGGCAGCGTGTTCAGCTCGAACTCCAGCGAGCATCAGCGCACCTTCGGCGGGCACGTCGCCGGTCAAGCACTGGTGTCGGCGGTGCGCACCGTGGAGCCGCGCTACCAGGTGCATTCGCTGCACGGGTATTTTCTGCGGCCCGGAGATGCCAAGGCGCCCACCGTGTTTATCGTCGAGCGGGTGCGCGACGGGGGCTCGTTTTGCACCCGCCGGGTCAACGCGATCCAGCACGGCGAAACCATCTTCAACATGTCGGCGTCGTTTCAGACCGACCAAGAGGGCATCCACCACCAGGACGCGATGCCGGTCGCGCCGGATCCCAAGGAATTGCCCGACATCTCCAGCATGAAAGCGTTCGACGACGAGGGCTTCAAGGCGTTCGCCGAATGGGATCTGCGCCGGGTGCCGCGTGATCAGCTCCCGCACATTCCCGGCAAGGTCGCCGAGCAGCAGGTGTGGTTCCGGCACCGCGACCCGCTGCCCGACGACCCGGTGCTGCACATCTGCGCGCTGGCCTACATGAGCGATCTGACGTTGCTGGGCACCTCCTGGTCGATTCACCCCGCCGAGCGCGACCACCTGCAGGTGGCGTCGCTGGATCACGCGATGTGGTTCATGCGCCCGTTTCGGGCCGACGAATG
Source organism: Mycobacterium sp. pUA109 (assembly GCF_041287095.1). Taxonomy (NCBI): domain Bacteria; kingdom Bacillati; phylum Actinomycetota; class Actinomycetes; order Mycobacteriales; family Mycobacteriaceae; genus Mycobacterium; species Mycobacterium sp. pUA109. The sequence continues at coordinate 81,162 of NZ_JBGGKS010000020.1, forward strand.
GCTGCTGTATGACCAGTCGTCGCCGTCGGCGTGTGCCGGGCGGGCGTTGACGCAGGGCAAGATCTACAACCAGTACGGCGAAATGGTGGCCGCGGTGATGCAGGAGGGGCTGACCCGCTACCCGCGCAACTTCGCGCCGACCGCGCAGTGAGCGTCCCCCGCGTCGGGGTGTTGGCGCTGCAGGGCGACACCCGGGAACATTTCGCCGCGCTGCGCGACGCCGGCGCCGACCCGGTATCGGTGCGCCGCCGCGCCGAACTCGACGCCGTGGACGCGCTGGTCATTCCCGGCGGGGAATCGACCACTATGAGCCATCTGCTGCGGGAGTTGGACCTGCTGGAGCCGCTGCGGGCCCGGCTGGCCGACGGGCTGCCCGCCTACGGCGCGTGCGCGGGGATGATCCTGTTGGCGTCCGAGATCCTCGACGCCGGGGAGGGCGAGCGGGCCGCGCTGCCGCTGGGTGGCATCGATATGACGGTGCGGCGCAACGCCTTCGGTCGCCAAGTCGACTCGTTTGAGGACGACCTGAAGTTCGACGGCCTCGACGATCCGGTGCACGCGGTGTTTATCCGCGCGCCCTGGGTGGAACGGGTCGGCGCCGACGTGCAGCCGCTGGCCCGCGCCGCCGACCACGTGGTGGCGGTGCGGCAGGGCGCGGTGCTGGCCACCGCGTTTCATCCGGAGGTGACCGGCGACCGCCGCATCCACCAGCTGTTCGTCGACATCGTCACCGGCCGGGCCTAAACCCCTTCTCCTGGCCCGCGAGCGCCTGGCCCGCAAACCCCTGGCCCGCGAGCGCCTGGCCCGCGAGCGTGCGCAGTTGTACAGCGATACGCCGAAAACCTGGCATTCTGCGCACGTTCGCGCCGGGGGCGACGCGCGGTGACGACGCGCGAGGGTGACGCTCGCCGGCATCCGTCGTTACGGTGGGGACTAAGCGATGTAGACGGCAGGGGGTCGAGCAGTGGCCGACGACGGCAGGGAAGCGCGCCTGATCCGGCGCATCGAGACGCTCAATCGCACCGATCCACAGTTTCGGGCCGCGGCCCCCGCCCCGGATGTCGCCGAGGCCGCGCTGGCCCCGGGGCTGCGGCTGTGGCAGGTCATCGACACCTATCTGAACGGCTACGCCGACCGCCCGGCGCTGGGGCAGCGGGCCCGGGAGATCACCCGCGACGACGCGACCGGCCGCACCACCACCACGCTGCTGTCCGGTTTCGACACCATCACCTACCGGGGCCTCGCCGACCGGGTGGCCGCGCTGGCCAGCACCTGGCAATCGCAGGGTATCGGGACCGGTGACCGGATCGCCGTGCTGGGGTTCACCAGCATCGGCTACGCGGTGATCACCCTGACCTGCGCCCGGCTCGGCGCGGTGTTCGTCCCGCTGCAAACCAGCTCGACCGCCGCGCAACTGGGACCCATCATCGCCGAGACACAGCCACGGATCTTCGCCGCCAGCATCGAATCCCTGGACACCGCGATCGATGTCGCCCTCGAGGCGCCGTCAATCCAACGCCTGGTGGTGTTCGACTACAACCCCGCCGACGACGATCAGCGGGAGCGCTACCAGGCCGCCACCGCCCGGCTGGCCGACGCCGGCCGCGCCCTTGAGGTGGCGGCGCTGCTCGACGACCTGGAGGCCGGACACCAGCTGCCGGAGGCGCCGGCGTTCGTCCCCGCCGACGGCGACAACCCGCTGGCTACCCTGATCTACACCTCGGGAAGCACCGGTGCCCCCAAGGGGGCCATGTACACCACCGACATGATGACCCGGATCTGGCAGCGGCCCCGCGGCCCGTCCATGGATGTCGGGCGGCCGATCCCGGCCATTCACCTGCAGTACATGCCGCTGAGCCACGTGTACGGGCTGGAATGGCTGATCGCCACGCTGGCCGCTGGCGGCATCGGCTATTTCGCCGCCAAAAGCGACATGTCCACCCTGTTCGACGACATTGCGCTGGTGCGGCCCACCGGGTTGAACCTGGTGCCGCGGGTGTGCGACATGATCTATCGCCGCTACCGCAAGGAACTCGATCAACGCTCCGCCGACCCGCGCCCCACCGACGAACTCGCCGACGAGGTGAAATCCGAACTGCGCGAAGAGTTCCTGGGCGGCCGAGTGATCTCGGCGATGTGCGGCAGCGCACCGCTGTCCAAAACCGTGCACGCCTTCATGGAGTCCATGCTCGACATCACCGTCAGCGACGGCTACGGCTCCACCGAGACCGGCGGCGGCATCATGCGCAACGGCATCATCAAGCGCCCGCCGGTGACCGACTACAAACTCGTCGACGTCCCCGAGCTGGAGTACTTCACCACCGACCAGCCGCATCCGCGCGGTGAGCTCTACCTCAAAGCGGACATGCTGATCCCCGGGTACTACAAGCATCCCGAGCTGACCGCGAAGATCTTCGACGACGACGGCTACTACAAGACCGGCGACATCATGGCCGAGATCGCCCCGGATCACCTGGTGTACCTGGACCGCAGCAACAACGTCATCAAGTTGTCCCAGGGTGAGTTCGTGGCGGTGTCCAAACTGGAGGCCACCTACTCCAGCAGCCGCTACATCCGGCAGATCTTCCTGTACGGGTCCAGTGAGCAACCGTTTCTGCTGGCGGTGGTCGTCCCCAACGTCGACGCGGTCGGTGACGGCGACGCGCACGCGCTGATCGCCGAATCGGTGCAGCGCATCGCCGCCAACAACCGGCTGAACCCCTATGAGATCCCCCGCGATTTCCTGCTGGAAGCCGAACCGTTCACCCGCGACAACGGGCTGCTGTCCGGGGTCGGCAAGCTGCTGCGCCCGGCGCTGAAGGCCCGCTACGGCGAGCGGCTGGAGGCCATGTACGCCGACATCGCCGCCGGCCAAGACGACCAGCTCGAGCGGTTGCGCGCCGCGGCCGGTGATCGGCCGACCCTGGACACCGTGCGCGGCGCCGCGGCGGCCACCCTGGGTCTGACCGACGCCGCCTTTGATGCCGACGCGAAATTCATTGATCTGGGCGGTGATTCGCTGTCGGCGTTCTCGTTCGCCACCTTGCTGGAGGGTATCTTCCACATCGACGTGCCGGTGCAGACCATCGTCAGCCCCACCGCCACCCTGGCCAGCATCGCCGGCTATGTCGACGGCGAACGCGAATCCGCCAGCACCCGGCCCACGTTCGCCTCGGTGCACGGGCGCGACGCCGTCGAAGCACGCGCAGCGGAGCTGCGGCTGGAGAAGTTCATCGACACCGACACGCTGGCCGCCGCGGGCTGCCTGGCGCCGCCGGCCGACACGGTGAGCACCGTGCTGTTGACCGGGGCCAACGGCTATCTGGGCCGGTTCTTGTGCCTGGAATGGCTGGAGCGGCTGGCGCCGCGCGGCGGCACGCTGATCTGCATCGTGCGCGGCACCGATCCGGTGGCGGCGCGCCAACGCATCGAGGCCGCCATCGACAGCGGCGACGAGGAACTCTCCACCCACTTCCGCGCACTGGCCGACAAACACCTGGAGGTGCTGGCCGGGGACCTGGCCGCAGCGAACCTGGGTCTAGACACCGGAACCTGGCAGCGGCTGGCGGACTCGGTGGATCTGATCGTGCACGCCGCCGCGATGGTCAACCACGTGCTGCCCTACAGCCAGCTGTTCGGGCCCAACGTGGTGGGCACCGCCGAGATCCTCAAGCTGGCGATCAGCATCCGGCTCAAGCCGGTCAGCTACCTGTCGACGGTCGCGGTGACCGCACTGCCCGACGGCGGCTTCGTCGGCGAGGACGTCGACGTCCGCACCGCCAGCCCGGCGCGCTCCCTGGACACCAGCTACGCCAGCGGCTACGCGACCAGCAAATGGGCGGGGGAGGTGCTGGCGGCCGAGGCGCACGACCGTTACGGGCTGCCGGTGGCGGTGTTCCGGTCCGACATGATCCTGGCGCACAGCCGGTATGCCGGTCAGCTCAACGTGACCGACATGTTCACCCGGCTGATCCTGAGCCTGGTGGCCACCGGGATCGCGCCGGCATCGTTCTACGAACTCGACGCCGCCGGCAACCGGCAACGCGCCCACTACGACGGGCTGCCCGCCGATTTCACCGCCGAGGCGATCACCACCCTCGGCGCCGGCCGTACCACCGATTTTCACACCTATAACGTGCTCAACACCTACGACGACGGCATCTCGCTGGATACGTTCGTCGACTGGCTGATCGGCAACGGCCAGCAGATCGAGCGCATCGACGACTACGCCGACTGGCTGGCCCGGTTCTCCGCGGCGCTGGAGGCCCTACCCGACGACGAGCGCAAGAACTCGGTGCTGCCGCTGCTGAGCGCCTACGCCCGCCCGGCGGCGCCGTCGGGCAGCCACGCGCCCACCGACAAGTTCCGCGCCGCGGTGCAACATGCCGGGATCGGCGCGGACAACGACGTCCCGCACCTGACCGAGGCGCTGATCATCAAGTACGTCACCGACATGCGGCAACTGGGCCTGCTGGGGGCGGACACCGGAGCGCGAGCAGACACAAACGCACCCGTTTCGGCGCGAAGCTAGGGGCTTTTGCGTCTGCTCGCGCCAACGGCCGGCGCCGGTGCGGGCATGATGGGCCCATGGCAGACATCGTGCGGGGACGGCTTGGGCGCGTCGCGAAGTTGGCGAGCCTGCCGGCGGGGGCGGCCGGACGCGCCGCGCTCGGCGTCGGCAAACGGATGACCGGCAAATCCAAGGAAGAGGTCAACGCGGAGCTGCTGGAGAAGGCCGCCGACGAGCTGTTCCAGGTGCTGGGCGAGCTCAAGGGCGGCGCGATGAAGGTCGGTCAGGCGCTGTCGGTGATGGAGGCCGCCATCCCGCCGCAATTCGCCGACCCGTTTCGCGACGCGCTGGTCAAGCTGCAAAGCGAAGCCCCACCGCTGCCGGCGGCCAAGGTGCACCGGGTCCTCGACGCGCAGCTGGGCACCAAGTGGCGCGACCGCTTCCAGTCCTTCAACGACACCCCGGTCGCCTCGGCCAGCATCGGGCAGGTGCACGAGGGCATCTGGAAAGACGGCCGCCGGGTCGCGGTCAAGGTCCAGTACCCGGGCGCCGATGAAGCGCTGCGCGCCGACCTCAAGCTGATCAAACGGTTCAGTTGGGTCGCCAAACAGGTCATGCCGCGCGCCGATGTGGACCGGCTGGTGTCCGAGGTCAGCGAACGGATCGAGGCGGAGCTGGACTACCGGCTGGAAGCCGACTATCAGCGCGCGTTCGCGAAAGCCTTTGCCGGCGATGAGAAGTTCTCCGTGCCGGCGGTGGTCGCCAGCGCACCCAAGGTCATCATCTCGGAGTGGATGGAGGGCCGGCGGCTGTCCAAGATCATCGCCGAGGGCACCCCCGATGAGCGAAACACCGCGTGCGCCTTGCTGCTTGAGTTCACCGTGAGCTCACCGGCGCGGGTTGGGCTGGTGCACGCCGATCCGCATCCGGGCAACTTCATGGTGCTGCCCGACGGTCGTCTCGGGGTGATCGATTTCGGCGCCGTCGCCGAGCACCCCGGCGGCATCCCGCCCGACTTCGGCGCCCTGCTGTGTTGGGCCCGCGACGAACAGTGGGACGAGGCGATCCGGCTGCTCAAGGAGCTCGGGTTCATGCCGCACAGCTACGATCTGACCGCCGAGCAGCTGGTGGAGTACATTCGGCCGCTTTGGGCCTACATCGACCCGCTGCGCTCCGGCGAATTTCATTTCACCCGCGAGTGGTTTCAGAAATCGGCAATGGCCACCACCGACCCCTTGGCGGACGGCTTCGCCGACCGGTTCAAGCTTGGCCGGCAGCTGACCATCCCACCCGGGTACGTCATGTTGCTGCGCACGCTCGGCGGTCTGCTCGGGGTCGCCGTACAGCTCGACGCCCAAGTGGAATATGCCGCGCTGATCGAGCGGTGGATGCCGGGGTTCTTCGCGCCCGGCGAAGGCCACAGCGTGCGGGCCCAGGCAACACCGGAGTAGCACCCGGCGGCGGGCACGTAGACTCGTCGGGCGAAGTTTTCCCAGGATGAGTGAGGTAGGACGGCGATGAGCGGCCATTCCAAGTGGGCCACCACCAAGCACAAGAAGGCCGTCATCGACGCGCGCCGCGGCAAGATGTTCGCCCGGTTGATCAAGAACATCGAGGTCGCGGCCCGTGTCGGCGGCGGCGATCCGGGCGGTAACCCGACCCTGTATGACGCCATTCAGAAGGCGAAGAAGTCGTCGGTGCCCAACGACAACATCGAGCGGGCCCGCAAGCGCGGCGCCGGCGAGGAAGCCGGCGGCGCCGACTGGCAGAACATCACCTACGAGGGGTATGGACCCAGCGGGGTGGCGGTGCTGATCGAATGCCTGACCGATAACCGCAACCGCGCCGCCAGCGAGGTCCGGGTGGCGATGACCCGCAACGGCGGCAACATGGCCGACCCGGGGTCGGTGGCCTACCTGTTCACCCGCAAGGGTGTGGTGACCCTGGACAAGAACGGGCTGACCGAGGACGACGTGCTGACCGCGGTGCTCGACGCCGGCGCCGAGGACGTCAACGACCTCGGGGAGAGCTTCGAGGTGGTCTCCGAGCCGGGCGATCTGGTGGCGGTGCGTTCCGCGCTGGTCGACGCCGGCATCGACTACGACTCGGCGGAGGCCAGCTTCGTACCGTCGGTTTCCGTGCCGGTGGACGTCGAGGCCGCCCGCAAGGTGTTCAAGCTGGTCGACGCGCTGGAAGACAGCGACGACGTCCAGAACGTCTACACCAACGTGGATCTCTCGGACGAGGTTGTCGCCGCCCTCGACGAGGACTGAGGTGGTTACTTTGCGCCGAGATCGACGGTAGCGAGGCCCGCACTCGGACTTTTGCGCGCCAACGTCGATCTCGATGAGGTTGCCGCGGAGTACGACGGCGACTACCACCTCACCAACCGTCGGCGGTTCGTGAAGGACATCAGGAAGCTTGCGACCGCCCAAGATCAGGGCTGGAACGTGATTCGCGCGGTGTCCGAGCACCGGCGGAAGGACATCGTCCGCCGCGCTTACCACGCGCTCACCCGCCGCGGGTGGTGCCCAGATCGACGTCAGCGTGCAGCGCTCTCGCGATTTCTCACGCTGCCGTCGATCTCGGCGTGAAGGGCGTGAGGGGGGCGTGAAGGGGCTGAGCAGGCTTACGACGTGATGCGCATTTGACGCAGTGTCGGCACCGCGCGTTGCAGGGCGAGGAAGTCGGTGTCGTTGTGCACGACCACGGCATCGTGTCGAATGGCGGTCGCGGCGATGAGGACATCGGTTGTTTGAGCACCCCGTCCCGCACCGATCTGCCACAGGGCGGTACGGATGTGGGCAACGGTCTCTTCGGCCTGTTCATCGAAGGGCAGCCAGAAGAACGCCCGGCTGTAGAGATCAGTGAGGAAGGTCAGGTCCTCTTTGCTGCGGGCGCTGAACCGGGCCTCGTCCATCGTGACCATCGAGGAGCAGATGGTGCCGACGACCGCGAGTTTGTCGATCTTCGCCTTGAAGGCCCCATCGATCCAGTAATGCGACATGGCGGACTGGTCCACAAGGTAGCGCGGCCGCGCCGTTGGCGCGGTCATCGGTCAGCGGCTTCGACGGCTTCGCCGGCCAGCTCCTCCTCGGTCAGGAACGGATTGTGGTCGAGGCTGGCCAGCGTGGACAGCGCATCGCGCTGGCGGTAGCTCTGCACGAGTTCGGACATCGCCAGATTGACCACGGCCTTCTTGGTGGTCAGGCCGGTCAGCCGTTGTGCTTCGGCGAGTAGTCCGTCGGGGATGTCGACAGTTGTCGCCATGCGGGCCTCCATATTGCGCGACGCTGATATTCAAAATATCACTGATCTGCAATATTGGGTGTAGGTTCGGGGGCCGCCGGCGCTGAACGACCCATCGCCGCGTGTCCTGCGCGGTGATGTCGGCCCCACCCACTACCCTCTCGAACAGGTGTTCACTGAAGGGGCCTGGAATTGCGTGTAATGGGTGTCGACCCGGGGCTGACCCGCTGCGGGCTGTCGGTCATCGAGGGCGGCCAGGGCAGACAGGTCATCGCCCTGGACGTCGACGTGGTGCGCACCCCGGCCGACCAACCCCTGCAGCGCCGGCTGCTGACGATCAGCGACACCGTCGAGCACTGGATGGACACCCACCACCCCGACGTCGTCGCCATCGAGCGGGTGTTCTCCCAACAGAACGTGTCCACCGTGATGGGCACCGCGCAGGCCGGCGGGGTGATCGCGTTGCAGGCCGCCAAACGCGACATCGCGGTGCATTTCCACACCCCGTCCGAGGTCAAGGCCGCGGTCACCGGCAACGGGGCCGCCGGCAAGGCCCAGGTCACCGCGATGGTCACCAGAATCCTGGCGCTGCAGCAAAAGCCGACACCGGCCGATGCCGCCGACGCGTTGGCGTTGGCGATCTGCCACTGCTGGCGGGCCCCGATGATCGCCCGGATGGCCGCGGCCGAAGCCAAGGCCGCCGAACAGCGCAAGAAGTACATGGCCCGGTTGAAGGCGGCGGCGAGATGATCGCCTCGGTGCGCGGGGAGGTGCTCGACATCGCGTTGGATCACGCCGTGATCGAGGCGGCGGGCGTGGGCTACAAGGTGATGGCCACCCCGGCGACGCTGTCCACGCTGCGCCGCGGCACCGAGGCCCGGCTGATCACCGCCATGATCGTGCGCGAGGATTCGATGACGCTGTACGGGTTTCCCGACGGCGAAACCCGCGACCTGTTCCTGACGCTGCTCGGGGTCTCCGGGATCGGGCCCAAGATCGCGCTGGCCACCCTGGCGGTGCACGACGCGTCCGCGCTGCGCCAGGCGCTGGCCGACGGTGACGTCGCCGCGCTGACCCGGGTGCCCGGCATCGGCAAGCGCGGCGCCGAGCGGATGGTGCTGGAACTGCGCGACAAGATCGGACCGGTGAGCGCCGCCCCTGCGGCGGTCAACGGCCACGCGGTGCGCGGCCCGGTGGTGGAAGCGCTGGTGGGTCTGGGGTTCGCGGCCAAACAGGCCGAGGAGGCTACCGATAAGGTGTTGGCCGCCGAGGACGGCGCCACCACGTCGAGCGCGCTGCGCGCGGCGCTGAGCCTGCTGGGCAAGAAATGAGTCGCTTCGACGCCGACGAGCCCGAGGACCGCGAGGTGACCCCGGCGCTGACCGTCGGTGAGGGCGACATCGACGCCAGCCTGCGGCCCCGCTCGCTGCGGGAGTTCATCGGCCAACCCCGGGTGCGCGAACAGCTGCAGCTGGTCATCGAGGGCGCCAAAAACCGGGGCGGCACCCCGGATCACATCCTGCTGTCCGGGCCGCCCGGGTTGGGCAAGACGTCGCTGGCGATGATCATCGCCGCCGAGTTGGGCTCCTCGCTGCGGGTGACGTCGGGGCCGGCGCTCGAACGCGCCGGCGACCTCGCGGCGATGCTGTCCAACCTGGTCGAACACGACGTGCTGTTCATCGACGAAATCCACCGCATCGCCCGCCCCGCCGAGGAGATGCTGTATTTGGCGATGGAGGACTTCCGGGTCGACGTCGTCGTCGGCAAAGGTCCCGGGGCCACCTCGATTCCGCTGGAGGTGGCCCCGTTCACCCTGGTCGGGGCCACCACCCGCTCCGGTGCGCTGACCGGCCCGCTGCGGGATCGGTTCGGCTTCACCGCGCACATGGACTTCTACGAGCCGCCCGAGCTGGAGCGGGTGTTGGCCCGCTCGGCCGGCATCCTCGGCATCGAACTGGGCGCCGACGCCGCCTCCGAGGTGGCCCGCCGCTCGCGCGGCACCCCGCGCATCGCCAACCGGCTGCTGCGCCGAGTGCGCGACTACGCCGAGGTGCGTGCCGACGGGGTGATCACCCGCGACGTCGCCAAGTCCGCGCTGGAGGTGTACGACGTGGACGAGCTGGGCCTGGACCGGCTGGACCGCGCGGTGCTGTCGGCGCTGACCCGCAGCTTCAGCGGCGGCCCGGTCGGAGTGTCGACGCTGGCGGTCGCGGTCGGGGAGGAGGCCGCCACCGTCGAGGAGGTGTGCGAGCCGTTTTTGGTGCGGGCCGGCATGATCGCGCGCACCCCGCGCGGCCGGGTCGCCACCGCGCAGGCCTGGACGCATCTGGGCTTGACGCCGCCGGCCGGGGCCGCCGGCCTGGGCCAGCCCGGGCTATTCGATTGACGCCAATCGCGGGGAGCTGGGTCGCGATCTCATAACGCTTGCCGCAGCGACGGCCGGTTACCCGTGGGCCGATTAGGGTAGTCAGCAGTCGCCAAAAGCCCGAGGAGGCTCTCATGAACGACTCGGATATGCGGGCGCGCGCCCGCTCCAGCGGGTTGCGGATACCCCGCACCCGCGGTGCGATCAGCGGATTCTTGCTGATTCTGCTCGGTGTTTGGGGTGCGGTGGTCCCGTTCGTCGGGGCGCGCTTCAACTTCGCCTACACCCCGGACCAGGTGATGACCTGGACCGCGGCGCGGGGCTGGCTGGAGGTGCTGCCCGGGGCGGCCACCGCGTTCGGGGGAGCGATGTTGCTGTTTTCCGGCAATCGGGCGACGGCGATGATGGGCGGCTGGCTGGCGGTTTTGGGTGGGGCCTGGTTTGTGGTCGGTGACAGCTTCGCGTCGCTGCTGCGCATCGGTGATATCGGTGAGCCGGTGGCCTCCACGGACGCCAAGCGCGTGCTGATCGAGCTGGCCTACTTTCCCGGGCTGGGCGCCCTGATCGTGTTCCTGGGCGGGGTGGCGCTGGGGACGCTGTCGGTGGTCAGTGTGCGCGACGCCGCGCATGCGGCGGCCAGCGTGCCGCCCGAGGCGTACACCGGACAGATCCCCGGCCCGGTCGACGCGCCGCAGAAGCGGGGCCTGTTCCGCCGCCGGCATGTGAGCGCGTCGGCCGCCCGCTAACTCACAGCGCGGCCAGCGCCTCACCCAGCACGTCGAGGCCTTCGTTGAGCAGCTCGTCACTGATGGCCAGCGGCGGCACGAACCGCACCACGTTGCCGAACGTGCCGCAGCTCAGCAGGATGACCCCGGCCGCGTGCGCGGCGTCGGACAGCTGGGCGGTGAGCTCGGGATCCGGCTCGCTGGTGCCCGACCGCACCAATTCCAGGCCGATCATGGCGCCGCGGCCGCGCACATCGCCGATCCGGTCGTCTTCGGCCTGCAGCCGAAACAGCCGGTCTTTGATCAGCCGCTCGATCTGCTGGGCCCGCTCGATCAGCCCGTCGTTTTCCACGGTGGCGATGGCGGCCAACGCCGCCGCGCACGCGATCGGGTTGCCGCCGAACGTGCCGCCCAAGCCGGACACGTGCGGGGCGTCCATGATCTCGGCGCGGCCGGTCACCGCCGACAGCGGCAGGCCGCCGGCGATGCCCTTGGCGGTGCAGATCAGGTCGGGTGCGACGCCGTCGTGCTCACAGGCGAACATCGCCCCGGTGCGGGCGAACCCGGACTGCACCTCGTCGGCGACGAACACCACGTCGTTGTCCCGGCACCACGCCAGCAGCGCCGCCAGGAAGCCGTCGGCGGGCACGATGTAGCCGCCCTCGCCCAGGATCGGCTCGATCACCACCGCGGCCAGGTTGTCGGCGCCGACCTGCTTATCGATGATGTCGATGGCGCGGGCCGCGGCCAGCTCGCCGTTGCTGACCAACTCCTTGTCCAGCAGCCCGTCGCGGTACGGGTAGGACGGCGGCACCCGGTAGATGCTCGGCGCGAACGGCCCGAACCCGCTCTTGTACGGCATCGATTTCGCGGTCATCGACATCGTCAGGTTGGTGCGCCCGTGGTAGCCGTGATCGAACACCACCACCGCCGGTTTGCGGGTGTAGGACCGGGCGATCTTGACGGCGTTCTCCAGCGCCTCGGCGCCGGAGTTGAGCAGCACCGAACGCTTCTCCCCGGACCCGGGGGTGATCCGATTGAGCTGTTCGGCGACCGCGACGTAGCCCTCATACGGGGCGACCATGAAGCAGGTGTGGGTGAACTCGTCGACCTGGGCGCGCACCGCGTCGACCACGCGGGGGGCGGCGTTGCCGATGGTGGTGACCCCGATGCCCGAGCCCAGGTCGATGAGCCGGTTGCCGTCGACGTCTTCCACAATGCCGCCGCCCGCGCGCACCGCATAGACCGGCATGGTGCTACCGACGCCGCGGGCCACCGCCGCGGCGCGGCGTTGGGCGAGTTCCCGGGACACGGGGCCGGGAAGCTCGGTGGCTAGGTGACGACTCTGGTCGAGCGAAGGCACGGCTGTCTCCTCAACGGGACGGCGGGATCGCGGACAACTTCGAGCCTATCCGCGCAGCGCCGCGACGACGACCGTTACTCGTTGGGTGGCAGCACCGGGGGCGCGCACTCGTTGGTGGTCGGGTCCCACCACCAGCCGTTGTCGCAGGCCAGCGGTTGCGGCCCGACGCCCAGGGGCCGGCACACGTTCGCGGTGGGGTCCCACCACGAGCCCTCGTCGCAGGCCAGCGGTTGCGGTCCGACCCCCAGCGGCCGGCAGACGTTGGCGGTCGGATCCCACCACTGTCCGTCCGGACAGTTCAGCGGGGCCGCCGAACTGTCGGCGGGGGCGCCGATCGTGACGGCCGCCATCGGCGCCACCGCCAACACGGCCACGGACGCCAAACGGCCAACAAACCTTCTCATCGCGGGCCTCTCCCATCGAGCATGCTCGGTGCGGCGGACTCAGCCTAAAGCGGAGTCGGGTCAACTTCGGGCGGCTTCAACAGATAGCACACACCGGGTGCTTACGGGGTGACGATGTTGAACCAGAACGGGAAGTTGTCGAGCAGACCGATGAAGTCGTTGAAGGCGTCCTTGTTCCCGTCGATGGTGAGGCTGTTGGCTTTCACCGCATCATCGAGGTGGGTGTGGCCCAGCTGAATCTCGTCCAGCGTGGCCTTGGTGAGGGTGATGGTGGCGTTGGCGTTGGGAACCGGGTCGGGCGCGTAGTGCAGCACCCCGTTTTCGACGGTGAGGCCGTACTGCTTGTTCAAGTCGGTGAAGTTGACGTTGAGCGTGATGTGCTTGCCGGCGGCCTTGGGGCCGTTCAACCGGACACCCAGGAAATCGAACAGCATCTCCGGCGGCATGGCCTTGATGGTGTCCGGGCTGGCGGTGTCGGTGCCGCCGGCGGTGGGCACCCCGTTGCGCAACTCGTAGGCGCCCTGCAGATACACCGAACGCCACGGCCCGGATTCGGCCTGATAGCCGAGCTGCTCATAGCTGTCGGCGAGCAGGTTCTTGCCGTCGACGCTGTCCGGGTTGGCGAACACCACGTGTTTGAGCACCATCGCGGTCCAGCGGTAGTTGCCCTTGTCGAAGTCGTTCTTGGCCTTCTGCAGAATGGCGTCTTCGCCGCCCATGTAGTCGACGTACTTTGTGGCCGCGTCCTGCGGTGGCAGGTTGTCGAGGTCGGACGGGTTGCCGTCGTACCAGCCCATGTAGCGCTGATACACCGCTCGCGAGTTGTGTTTCAAGGTCCCGTAGTAGCCTCGGTCGGGCCAGAAGTTGTTCAGCTCGGGCGGCAGCTTGATCTCTTCGGCGATCTCGGAGCCGACGTATCCCTGGTTCATCAACCGCACCGACTGGTCGTGCATGTACTTGTACATGTCACGCTGCTTTTTCCAGTAGTCGATGATCTTGTCGTGGCCCCACATCGGCCAGTGGTGGCTTTGGAACTTCACCTCGGTCTGGGGGCCGTAGCGGCGGATCGTCTCATCGAGGAACTGCGACCATTTGAGCGCGTCGCGGACCTGCGCGCCGCGCAAGGTCAGCAGATTGTGCATCGTGTTGGTGGTGTTCTCGGCCATCCACATGGCCTTGAACTGCGGGAAGAAGGTGTTCATCTCGGTCGGCGCCTCGGTACCCGGCGTCATCTGGAACTCCATGTCCACACCGTCGATGGTCATCTTGGTTCCCGTGGTGGAGACGATGTCGGTGGGGATGATCAGGGTGGGCAGCCCGGTCGATACCGTCATGCCCAGGCCGCCGTTGACGCCCCCCTGCGGATTGCGCGGCAGCAAGGCGCCGTACATGAACACCGCGCGACGGCCCATCGCGTTGCCGGCGATCACGTTCTCGCTGACCGCATCCTCGACAAAGGCCTGGGGGGCGATGATTTTGACTTTGCCGGCGTCGACGTCCTGCTGCGAGACGATGCCGCGCACCCCGCCGTAATGGTCGACGTGGGAGTGGCTGTGCACGACCGCCAGCACCGGCCGGGCACCCAGGTGCTGGTTGGCCAGGTCCAATGCCGCCTTGGCGGTTTCGGGTGATACCAAGGTGTCGAACACGATCCAGCCGGTATCGCCTTGAATGAAGGTGATGTTGGAGAGGTCATAGCCGCGGACCTGGTAGATGCGGTCGGCCACCTTGAACAGCCCGTACTGCATACACAGCTGGGCGTTGCGCCACAGGCTCGGGTTCACCGTGTCCGGTGCGGGTTTGTCCGGTCCGATGTAAGTCTTGTACTGCTCCAGGTCCCACACCACGTTGCCGTGGGCGTCTTTGATCGTCAGCTGATCCGGGCGGGCGACCAAGCCGCGCTGCGCATCGTCGAAATCGCTTTTGTCGTTGAACGGCAGCGCATCCAGAACCTTCTTGTTGGCGGTCTTGGTCGCATCGGTGGCCGGTTTCGCCTTGTTATCGGTCTGCAGCGGGCCGCCGCCCTTGCCGCACGAGGTCATCAACGTCGACGCCGCGACGGCGCCGACCCCCAAGGCTGCGCCGCCCAACGCGATTCGCCTGCTGAACCAGCTGCGCCGGGGATCGTTGGTGTCGGGGCCTGAGTGAGAATCCGCTGTGTGGTCCATGTCACCCCATGTTGCCCGAATCGACGCCCCCGTAAACGCAAATGGCGTGACCCGCTGGGCGCCGAGTGTGCGTCCACGGCGGAAAAATCGCGAAAACCTCGCCGTAGCCGCACGTTCGGCGAAGGCTAGCCCGAGCCGGGGCCGCCGAACACCGGGCCGTCGAGCGAATCGACGGTGGCGAACGACGCGACCGGTGCGCGGGTCAGCCGGCGCGGCGCCCGGACGGGATGGCCCAACGCGATCACTGCGGCCAACGCCAACGGGTCGGCGGCGCCCAGCAGCGCCTTGACCCGGGCCTCTTCCCGGATCGCGATGGTGGTGAGGACGCCGCCGAGGCCGGCGTCGCGGGCGGCCAGCAGGATGCTCCAGGCGAACGGATAGATCGACGCGCCGCCGGCGAAAGAGTACCGGTCCAGGTCGCGGTCCACGGCCGCCAGCTGCGACAGGTCGGCGAAGACCGCCAGCAGCACCGGGGCCTGGTCGAACCGGTCGGCGAAACCCCCGCCGGTCGCGGTGTCGGCCCCGGCGCGCAGGGCCGCCGCCTCGGCGTCGCGGTCGTTGGTGGGTGCCCAGGGCCGCAGACCGGCGACGCGCAGGGTCAGATACTCCTGCGACCCGCTGCGGTACAGGTCGCGCAGCCGACGCCGCCGATCCGGATCCTTGACCACGACCACCCGCCAGGCCTGCGCGTTGGCGCCGCTGGGGGCGAACCGGGCGGTGTCCAGCACCCGGGCCAGCACGGTGTCGTCGACGGGCTGATCGGTGAAATCGCGGACCGCGCCGGTGCTGCGCAGCGCCTCGGTGAGCTCCATCAGGCCATCCTCGGGCGCCGCGCGGGCCCGAGCAACCGGCGTCGACGTCGGTACCGGGTCGGTTATCGCCCGCGGCAATGGCACACTGGTGGCTTACCAGGCCGGTGACCGTTCTGGTCCAGAGCCTCTTCGAGAAGACCCACACAGGAAAGATAGTTCCGTCATGAACAGCAACCTCGTCGTCTTCATGCCGCTGCTGCTCGCTTTGGCCGCGTTCATGTTCTTCGCGTCGCGGCGGCAGAAGCGCGCCATGCAAGCCACCATCGACCTGCACGAATCGCTGCAAATCGGGGATCGGGTACACACCACCTCCGGGCTGCAGGGCACCATCACCGGCATCACCGACGACACGGTGGATCTGGAGATCGCCCCGGGCGTGGTGACCACCTGGATGAAGCTGGCGGTCCGCGACCGCATCGAACCCGAGACCCCGGAAACCGCCGACGACGCCGACGAGGCCGAGGCCGTGGCATTGACCGCCGACGCCGACCCGCTGCCCAAGGACTAAGACCCTTCGACCGGCACGTACCCTTTGCGGGTGCAGTGAACTGATCGTCAAGCCAGGACCGAGCGCGGGACACCCGTCGGCCGCGGGAGCGGATCGCGCACGAACGGAGGAGACTCAACAACGTGGCATCGCCTTCGGCGCCGGTGCACCCCGCCCGCTACTTGTCGGTGTTCCTGGCCTTGCTCATCGGTGTTTACCTGCTGGTGTTTTTGACCGGGGACAAGAAAGCCCAGCCCAAGCTGGGTATTGACCTGCAGGGCGGCACCCGCGTCACGTTGACCGCCCGCACCCCGGACGGCAAGAGCCCCTCCCAGGATTCGCTGCGGCAGGCGCAGCAGATCATCAGCGACCGGGTTAACGGGCTGGGGGTGTCCGGGTCCGAGGTCGTCATCGACAACGACAACCTGGTGATCACCGTGCCCGGCAACGACGGCAACGAGGCCCGCAACCTGGGCCAGACCGCGCGGCTGTATATCCGGCCGGTGATCAATGCCGTCCCGGCGCAGGACGAGGAGTCCCAACAGGGAAACCCGGGCGGACCTGGCGGACCGGGTATGCCGGGCGGCCCCATGCCGGGAATGCCAGGCGTACCGGGTGGCCCCGGCGGGCCCGGACCGGACACGCCGGGCGGACCCGGTCCCGGGCCGGGTGCGGGGATTCCCGGCCTGCCAGGCGGTGGCCTGCCGGGTGGCCCGGGTGGCGGCCTGCCGGGCGGTGGCCCGGCGCCCCAGGCGCCCGCGGACCAGCCGGTACCGCCGCAGCCGCGGCCCTACCCGCAGGACCCGGCGACGCCCACACCGGCGCCCACCACGCCGCCCGCGACGCCTAACCCGCCGGCACCAGCGCCCGCCACACCGGGTGCGCCGGCGCCCGGACCCGGCCAAACACCGCCGCCGGCACCTGGACCCGACGCCGGGCCCCCGGGGCCATCCGACGAGAAACAGGGTCTGGCCGACCGTATCGCCATGGCCAAGAAGCTGCGGCAAAGCGACAACCAGTTCATCCAGTCGTTGGCGCTGCGCATCATGGCCACCCAGTGCAGCAAAGAGAAAGAGGATGTCCTCGCCGGCAACGACGACCCCAACCTGCCGCTGGTGACCTGTTCGAAGGATCGCAAAGTGGCCTATCTGCTGGGCCCGTCGATCATCAGCGGTGACCAAATCCAGGACGCCACGTCGGGGATGGACCAGCAAAGCGGCGGCTACATCGTCGAACTGCGGTTCAAGAAGGATGCGGCCAACACCTGGGCGGACTACACCGCGGCCCACGTCGGCACCCAGACCGCGTTCACGCTGGACTCGCAGGTGGTCAGCGCGCCGCAGATCCAGGAGGCCATCCCCGGCGGCCGGACGCGCATCACCGGGGACTTCACCCAGGGCCAGGCCCACGATTTGGCGGGCGTCCTGAAATACGGCTCCCTGCCGCTGTCGTTTGAGTCCTCGGAAGCCGAAACTGTCTCGGCGACACTGGGGTTGACGTCGCTGCGGGCCGGTCTGATCGCCGGCGCGATCGGTTTGGCCCTGGTGCTGGTGTACTCGCTGCTGTACTACCGGGTGCTGGGGTTGCTCACCGCGTTGTCGTTGGTGGCTTCGGGCGCCATGGTTTTCGCGATCCTGGTGTTGTTGGGCAGATATATCAACTACACCCTGGACCTGGCCGGTATCGCGGGTCTGATCATCGGTATCGGCACCACCGCGGACTCGTTCGTGGTGTTCTTCGAACGCATCAAAGACGAGATCCGCGAAGGCCGTTCGTTTAGGTCGTCGGTGCCGCGCGGTTGGGCGCGGGCCCGCAAGACGATCGTGTCCGGTAACGCCGTCACGTTCCTGGCGGCCGCGGTGCTGTACTTCCTGGCCATCGGCCAGGTCAAGGGCTTCGCATTCACCTTGGGCCTCACCACGATTCTCGACCTGGTGGTGGTGTTCCTGGTGACCTGGCCGCTGGTGTATCTGGCCTCGAAGTCGCCGACCTTGGCCAAGCCCGCGTTCAACGGACTCGGGGCGGTGCAGCAGGTCGCGCGCGAACGGCGAGCCGCGACCCTTTCGACGGGACGGGGATAGCGAGATGGCCTCTAAAACCAACACCAAGGACGTCGACGACGAAGTCGGCACCGGCGCCACCGAACTGACCGAATCCGGCGTCGACGCCGAGGGCGCGCCCGAACTGCCGCACCACAGCTTCTTGTCGCGGCTGTACACCGGAACCGGCGCGTTCGAGGTGATCGGGCACCGTCGGTTCTGGTACGCGGTCAGCGGGGCGATGGTGGCGATCGCCATCGCCAGCATCGGGATTTTCGGGTTCAACTTCGGTATCGACTTCAAGGGCGGCACCAAGGTCTCCTTCCCCAAGGGCGACGCCGAGACCAGCCAGGTCGAAGACGTCTACCGCAGCGTCGTCGGCTCCGACCCCGAGTCGGTGGTCATCGTCGGCAACGGTGCCTCGGCCACCGTGCAGATCCGGTCCAAGCACCTGGACAACGAGCCGACCAACCAACTCAAAGACGCGCTGTTCGACCGGTTCCACCCCAAGGGCGTCGACGGCAAACCCAGCAAACAGGCCATCAGCGATTCGGCGGTGTCGGGCACCTGGGGCGCCCAGATCACCCGGAAGGCGCTGATCGCGCTGGGGGTGTTCCTGGTGCTGGCGTCCCTGTACATCACGGTGCGCTACGAGCGCTACATGACGATTTCGGCGATGGCGTCGATGGTGTTCGACGTGGCCGTCACCGCCGGTGTGTACTCGCTGGTCGGGTTCGAGGTCACCCCGGCCACCGTGATCGGCCTGCTGACCATCCTGGGCTTCTCCATCTACGACACCGTGATCGTGTTCGACAAGGTCGAGGAGAACACCCACGGCTTCCAGCACACCACCCGGCGCACCTTCGCCGAGCAGGCCAACCTGGCGGTCAACCAGACGTTCATGCGCTCGATCAACACCAGCCTGATCTCGGTGCTGCCGGTGGTCGCGCTGATGGTGGTGGCGGTGTGGCTGCTCGGGGTGGGCACGCTCAAGGACCTGGCGCTGGTGCAGCTGATCGGCATCATCGTGGGCACCTACTCGTCGATCTTCTTCGCCACCCCGATGCTGGTGAGCCTGCGGGAACGCACCGAGCTGGTGCGCACCCACACCCGCCGGGTGCTCAAGCGGCGTAACCGCAGCACAGGCAAGGCCGAGTCGGCCGGCGACGCGGACACCGCCGACACCGACACCGAAGGCGCCGGCGACGCCGAGGAGGCGACCGCGACGGTGCAGGCCACACCGGGGGAGACGACCAAGCCGGCCAGCAAGCCGGCACCGGGGGCACGGCCGGTACGGCCGACCGGCCGCCGCACCGGACGTCCGACCGGCAAGTCCACCGAACGGCGGTAGGCGGGTGGGTGCCCGCTGGCGGCGCGCGCTCGCCTTGCCGGTGGCGATCGCGGCGATCGCCAGCCCGTCGATGACCGGATGCGCCGGCAGTGCCAACGACCAGATCGACTACGCGGTGGACGGCGCGCTGGTCACCTACAACACCACCACCGTCACCGGAGCCGCGTCGGCCGGCGCGCAGGCGTTCGCCCGCACGTTGACCGGTTTCGGCTATCACGGGCCCGACGGGCAGGTCATCGCCGATCAGGACTTCGGCACCATCAAGGTGGTGGGTCGCGCGCCGCTGGTGCTGGACTACCAGATCGCCGATAAGGCCGTCTACTCCGACGGCAAGCCGGTCACCTGCGACGACATGGTGCTGGCCTGGGCGGCGCAGTCGGGGCGGTTCGACCAGTTCAACGCGGCCAACCAGGCCGGCTACACCGACATCGCCAGCATCGACTGCCCGCCGGGCCAAAAGAAGGCTCGGGTGTCGTTCGCGCAGGACCGCAACTTCGTCGACTACAAGCAGCTGTTCACCGCGACATCGATGATGCCGGCGCATGTCATCGCCGAGGAACTGGGCATCAACACCACCGCGGTCACCGATGCGCTGCAGAGCACCAACATTGCGGTGGTGGACAAGGTGGCGCAGGTGTGGAACACCACCTGGCAGCTCAAACCCGACGTCGACACCAAACACTTCCCGTCGTCGGGCCCCTACAAGATCGATTCGGTGCTCGACGGCGGGGCGGTGGTGCTGGTCGCCAACGACCGCTGGTGGGGCGCCAAACCGGTGACCAAACGGATCACCGTGTGGCCGCAGGGCGCCGACATCCAGGACCGGGTCAACAAGCGCGCCGTCGACGTCGTCGACGTGGCCACCGGGTCGTCGGGGGCGCTGATCACCCCGGACGACTACCAGCGCACCGAGACACCGTCCAACGGCATCGAGCAGCTGATCTTCGCGCCGGAGGGTCCGCTGGCGGCGACGCCGGCGCGCCGCGCGCTGGCGTTCTGCACACCGCGGGACGTGATCGCCCGCGACGCCGGGACACCGATCGCCAACAGCCGGTTGTCCACCGCCCACGACGACGCCTTCGACCAGGCCGAAAATGTGCCCGAAGCCGAACCGTTTTCCCACTCCGACCCCGGCGCCGCCCGCGCCGCGCTGGGCGGCAAACCGCTGACCGTGCGGATCGGCTACCGCGAGCCCAACGCGCGGCTGGCCGCCACCGTCGGGGCGATCGCCACGGCCTGCGCGCCGGCCGGGATCACCGTGTCCGGGGTCACCTCGCCGACCACCGGGCCGCAGACCCTGCTCGACGGGCAGATCGACGCGCTGCTGGCCGGCACCGGCGGCGCCACCGGCAGCGGCTCGACCGGGTCGTCGGCGATGGACGCCTACGCCCTGCACACCGGCAACGGCGACAACCTGTCCCGGTACAACAACGGTCAGATCGACGGCATCATCAGCGCGCTGGCGGTCACCGTCGACCCGGCGGCGATGGTGCGGATGCTGGCCGAGAGCGCCCCGATGCTGTGGGCCGATATGCCCACCCTGCCGCTGTACCGCCAGCAGCGCACCCTGCTGACGTCGAAGAAGATCTACGCGGTCGGCAGCAACCCGACCCGGTGGGGCGCCGGCTGGAACATGGACCGCTGGATGCTGGAGCGGTGACAGCCGTTTCCGACCTGGTCGCCGCGCTGACCCGGGAAGTGCCCGACTTCCCGGCGCCCGGCATCCAGTTCAAGGACCTGACCCCGCTGTTCGCCGACGCGCGCGGGTTGGCCGCGGTCGCCGAGGCGCTGGCCGAGGTCGCGGCCGGCGCCGACCTGGTGGCGGGCCTGGACGCCCGCGGTTTTTTGGTGGGGGCCGCCGTCGCCACCCGGTTGGGCACCGGGATGCTGGCGGTCCGCAAGGGCGGCAAGCTGCCGCCGCCGGTGCGCAGCGAGGCCTACAGCCTCGAGTACGGCACCGCCACCCTGGAAATTCCGGCCGACGGCATCGCGGTGGCCGGCCGCCGCGTGGTCCTCGTCGACGATGTGCTGGCCACCGGGGGCACGTTGGCGGCGGCCAAACGGCTGCTGGAGCACAGCGGCGCGACGGTGACCGCGGCCGCGGTGGTGCTGGAGTTGGCCGGGCTGGGCGGACGCGACGCGGTGGCTCCGCTGCCGGTCCACAGCTTGCGGTGTTGTTGAGCGATATCCTCGGGGGCGGAGGTGACGAGCGTGGCAGACGACAACCGCAGCACGGGCCCAGCGGTGCAGCAGCCCAGCCAGCCGGTGCCGGTCGCCGACGTGCTGCCGTCCGACGCGTCCACCGAGCGCACCGATGTGCTCAAGGTGTCCTCCAGCGCGTCGCGGCGGGTGCGGGCGCGGCTGGCCCGCCGGATGACCTCGCAGCGCGGCACCTTGAACCCGGTGCTCGAACCGCTGGTCGCGGTGCACCGGCAGATCTACCCCAAGGCCGACCTGTCGCTGCTGCAGCGGGCCTACGAGGTCGCCGAGCAGCGGCACGCCAGCCAGATGCGGCATTCCGGGGACCCCTACATCACCCACCCGGTGGCGGTGGCCAACATCCTGGCCGAGCTGGGCATGGACACCACCACGCTGGTGGCCGCGCTGCTGCACGACACCGTCGAGGACACCGGCTACCCGCTGGACCAGCTGTCCGCCGATTTCGGTGAGGAGGTCGGCCACCTGGTCGACGGGGTGACCAAGCTGGACAAGGTGGTGCTGGGCAGCGCCGCCGAGGGCGAAACGATCCGCAAGATGATCATCGCGATGGCCCGCGACCCGCGGGTGCTGGTGATCAAGGTCGCCGACCGGCTGCACAACATGCGCACCATGCGTTTCCTGCCGCCGGAAAAGCAGGCCCGCAAGGCCCGCGAAACGCTGGAAGTCATTGCGCCGCTGGCGCATCGGCTGGGGATGGCCACCGTCAAATGGGAGCTGGAGGACCTGTCGTTCGCGATCCTGCACCCCAAGAAGTATGAGGAGATCGTGCGGCTGGTCGCCGACCGGGCGCCGTCGCGGGACACCTATCTGGCCAAGGTGCGCGCCCAGATCATCGCCACGCTGGGCGCATCGAAGATCAACGCGACGGTGGAGGGACGCCCCAAGCACTACTGGTCGATCTATCAGAAGATGATCGTCAAGGGCCGCGACTTCGACGACATCCACGACCTGGTCGGGGTGCGCATCCTGTGCGACGAGATCCGGGACTGTTACGCCGCGGTGGGCGTGGTGCATTCGCTGTGGCAGCCGATGGCCGGCCGGTTCAAGGACTACATCGCCCAGCCGCGCTACGGGGTGTACCAGTCGCTGCACACCACCGTCGTCGGGCCCGAGGGCAAGCCGCTGGAGATCCAGATCCGCACCCGGGACATGCACCGCACCGCCGAATACGGCATCGCCGCGCACTGGCGCTACAAGGAAGCCAAGGGCCGCAACGGGGTTCCGCACCCGCACGCCGCCGCCGAGATCGACGACATGGCCTGGATGCGGCAGCTGCTGGACTGGCAGCGGGAGGCCGCCGACCCCGGCGAGTTTTTGGAGTCGCTGCGCTACGACCTTGCCGTGCAGGAGATTTTCGTGTTCACCCCGAAGGGTGATGTGATCACGCTGCCCACCGGGTCCACCCCGGTGGATTTCGCCTACGCCGTGCACACCGAGGTCGGGCACCGCTGCATCGGCGCGCGGGTCAACGGCCGGTTGGTTGCGTTGGAACGCAAACTGGAAAACGGGGAAGTCGTCGAGGTTTTCACCTCCAAGGCGCAAAACGCCGGGCCGTCGCGGGACTGGCAGGGCTTCGTGGTGTCGCCGCGGGCCAAGACCAAGATCCGGCAATGGTTCGCCAAGGAACGCCGCGAGGAGGCGCTGGAATCCGGCAAGGACGGCATCGCCCGCGAGGTGCGCCGCATCGGGCTTCCGTTGCAGCGCTTGGTGAACGGCGAGGCGATGGCGGCGCTGGCCCGGGAGCTGCACTACGCCGACGTGTCGGCGCTCTACACCGCGGTCGGGGAGAACCACGTGTCGGCCCGCCACGTGGTGCAGCGGCTGGTGGACCAGCTCGGCGGGGTGGATCAGGCCGAGGAGGATCTGGCCGAGCGGTCCACGCCGCTGACCATGCCGCGCCGGCAGCGCAGCACCGACGACACCGGGGTGGCGGTGCCCGGGGCGCCCGGTGTGCTGACCAAGCTGGCCAAGTGCTGCACCCCGGTGCCCGGCGACGCGATCATGGGTTTCGTCACCCGCGGCGGCGGGGTCAGCGTGCACCGCACCGACTGCACCAATGCGGCGTCGCTGCAGCAGCAATCCGAGCGGATCATCGAGGTGCTGTGGGCGCCGTCGGCGTCGTCGGTGTTCCTGGTGGCCATCCAGGTCGAGGCGCTGGACCGGCACCGGCTGCTCTCCGATATCACCCACGCGTTGGCCGATGAGAAGGTCAACATCTTGTCGGCGTCGGTGACCACGTCGGGGGACCGGGTGGCGATCAGCCGGTTCACCTTCGAGATGGGCGACCCCAAGCATCTGGGTCATTTGCTCAACGTGGTCCGCAACGTCGAAGGCGTCTACGACGTCTACCGCATCACCTCCGCGGCGTGACCTTTCGCGGCGCGAGCGTGCGCGTCCCCGGCCGACACGCCGGGCGTGCGGCCGGATCTGCGCACGCTCGCGGGGGGAGTCGCCGAGATTGCGGTAAGGGTCGTGCTCGCCGCCCTTGGATTCAAGCGGTGGCTGCAACGAATGTGGACGGGTTTGAGAGTAGTCGCTCGAGTTCTTCGGCGGGTGTTCG
>NZ_JBGGKS010000021.1:0-105123 GCF_041287095.1 Mycobacterium sp. pUA109
GGCAGTCAAAGGCATGGCAAAAAACAACAACAAACAAAAACCACCAAACACACTATTGAGTTCTCAAACAACACACCCGGTTTTCAGGCAACCCTGCCACTGTACTCCAGGGCTTGGGCGACGTCAACCCCGGACGTCGGCTCCGTACGGAGATCGCAGCGGTTTCGACGGCCGCGGGGTTGGCACTGCGGACTACTCTACCCGTTCGATCTCCGCACCCAAACTCGCCAGGTTCTCCACGAATAACGGGTACCCGCGATCGATGTGATAGACGTCGTGGACCTCGGTGTCTCCGTCGGCGACCAGGCCCGCCAACACCAGGCCAGCCCCCGCGCGGATGTCCGAGGACCACACCGGCGCGCTGGACAACTGCGGGATCCCCCGCACCACCGCGTGGTGTCCGTCGGTGCGCGCGTCGGCGCCGAGCCGGACCATCTCCTCGACAAACCGAAACCGGGCCTCGAACACGTTCTCGGTGATCATCGAGGTGCCGTCGGCGATCGAGGCCAGCCCGATCGCCATCGGTTGCAGGTCGGTGGGGAACCCGGGAAACGGCAACGTCGCGACGTTGACGGCTTTGGGCCGCTCGTATTGCGCGACGCGGAAGCTGTCATCGGTCTGGGTGACGGTGGCGCCGGCGTCGTGCAGCTTGTGCAACACCAGCTGCAGGTGCGCGGGATCGATCCCGGTCACCGTGATGTCGCCGCGGGTCATCACCGCCGCGATGGCCCAGGTGGCCGCGACAATGCGGTCCCCGATCACCTGATGTTCGGTCGGGTACAGCCGCGGCACCCCGGTGATCGTCAACGTCGGCGACCCGGCGCCCTCGATCTGGGCACCCATCTGGTTCAACATCGTGCACAGGTCGACCACGTCGGGTTCGCGGGCCGCATTGTGAATCGTGGTCACACCCTCGGCCAGCACCGCGGCCATCAGGATGTTCTCGGTCGCTCCCACGGACGGGAACTCCAGCTGAATCTCCGCGCCCCGCAACGTGTCTGCGTGCGCGACCACGCAGCCGTGCTCGATATTGCACTGGGCGCCCAGTTGCCGCAGCCCGGCCTGATGCATATCCAGCGGGCGCGACCCGATGGCGTCACCGCCGGGAAGCGCGACCTTGGCCCGCTTGCACCGGCCCACCAGCGGGCCCAGCACGCAGACCGAGGCCCGGAACTGCCGGACCGCAGCGAAGTCGGCGTCGTACTTGAGCTCGTCGGGGGACGTGATGCGGACGGTGACCCCGTCGAGTTCCACGGTGGCGCCCAGGCCGCGCAACACCTCGGCCATCAACGGGACGTCGAGGATGTCCGGGCAATTCGTGATGGTGCTGGTGCCCTCGGCCAGCAGCGCCGCGGCCATCAGCTTGAGCACGCTGTTCTTGGCGCCCCCGACGGCGACCTCGCCGGACAACCGGTTGCCGCCAGTCACCACGAATCGCTCGCTCACGCGAGTCAGTCTAGTGAGAGTGATGACCAGTGTCAGTCGGACCGGTACGGTTTGACCATGGCTGTGCACATCACGCGCGTCTACACCCGGACCGGCGACGACGGGACCACCGGGTTGAGCGATTTCTCCCGTGTCTCCAAGAATGACACGCGCCTGACGGCGTACGCCGACTGCGATGAGGCCAACGCCGCGCTCGGCGTCGCGGTCGCGTTGGGCAAGCCCGACGAGGCGCTGACGGCCGTGTTGCGCCAGGTCCAAAACGACCTGTTCGACGTGGGCGCCGATCTGGCCACCCCGGTGGCCGAGAACCCGGAGTATCCCCCGCTGCGCATCACCCAGGCCTATATCGATCGGGTGGAGCGCTGGTGCGATGAGTACAACGAAAGCCTGCCGAAGCTGAATTCGTTTATCTTGCCGGGCGGTTCGCCGCTTTCGGCGCTGCTGCACACCGCCCGCACCGTGGTCCGTCGCGCGGAGCGGTCGGCCTGGGCGGCGATCAGCGCCCATCCCGATGACACCACCACGTTGCCGGCCAAGTACCTAAACCGCTTGTCCGACTTGCTGTTCATCCTGGCGCGGCTAGCCAACCCGCACGGCGATGTGCTGTGGCAACCCGGCGGCGGGGCCTAAGCGCTCGGGCTGAGCGCCGAAATCGACGTTAACGTGTGCTCCACTCGCACTTTCCCGCGATAACGTCGATCTCGCCGTGAAAAACCCGAGCCCGTCGATCTCGCGGCCAAAACCCGAGCCCGTGAAATCCGCGGCAAAGCCCGAGCCGATCAGGTGCTGCGGCGACGGGCGCGCGGTGAGGGTCGGGATTCCAGCCAGGACAGGAACGCGGTGCGGGCGCCCTGATCCAGCGCGATCTCGAATCCCTCTCTGCGGTCCTGGGTGCTGTCCCGGAGTTCCAGGACCACGATCTCGCCGGTCATGATGTCGAACTCGTCGCCGCGCGGCGAGCGCCGCGACACGATTTCGACGCCGCGCCGGGCCAGCCGACGGTCCGGCCACAACCGCACGCTGGACAGCCGATAAAACGCCGCTTCACCACCGCGGTAACGGATTACCCCGTGGCGCCAGCCGTGCCCCCCGACCGCGGGGATGTCGCGCATGATCGCCGCCGTGCCGCCCTGCCGCAGATTCCAGAGTCGGTAGCTCAGCGCCAGGACGGCAAGCAACAGGACGGCGCTGAGCACGGCCAGGAGGATCATTGGCACGTGCATCGGCCAGACCTGCTAGTCGATCACGCCCAAGGCGCGCAGCCGGGCTCGTCCCCGGGCCGCGACCCGCGGGTCGCCGGACTGGGCGTCGTGGCGGGCGGTGGCCTCGTCGATCTCGTCGGCGAAGTCGACGGACTCGGCGAGGATGCTCACGCCCTCCTCGGTCACCGACAGGAAGCCGCCGTGCACCGCGATCCGCAGATCGTCCTCGTCGTCCCGCTCGACCTTCACCATGGCGTCATCGACGAGTTCGGCGACCAACGGGATGTGCCGGGGCATGATCCCGATCTCGCCGACGGTGGTGCGGGTGAAGATGAAGCTCGCCTTGCCCGACCACACCTTCCGGTCGACGGCGACGATCTCGACATCCAGTTCTGCCACCTCATACCACCTTTCGCCGCCGGGCCGCCATCACAGCTTGGCGCCGAGGCTCTCGGCCTTCTTGGCCAAGTCGTCCAGACCGCCGATCAGGAAGAAGGCCTGCTCGGGCAGGTGGTCGAACTCGCCCTTGCACAGCTTGTCGAACGCCTCGATGGTCTCCTTGAGCGGCACCGTCGAACCGGGCTGGCCGGTGAACTGCTCGGCGGCCATCATGTTCTGGCTCAGGAACCGCTCGATACGCCGCGCCCGGTTCACCAGCTGCTTGTCCTCCTCGGACAGCTCGTCGATACCGAGGATCGCGATGATGTCCTGAAGGTCCTTGTAGCGCTGCAGGATTCGGATGACCTCTTGGGCCACCCGGTAGTGCTCGTCGCCGACCACACCCGGGTCGAGGATGGTCGAGCTGGACGCCAGCGGGTCCACCGCCGGGAAGATGCCCTTGGAGAACACCGCACGAGAGAGCTCGGTGGTGGCGTCCAGGTGCGCGAAGGTCGTCGCCGGTGCCGGGTCGGTGTAGTCGTCGGCGGGCACGTACACGGCCTGCATCGAGGTGATGGAGCGACCCCGGGTCGAGGTGATGCGCTCCTGCAGCTCACCCATCTCGTCGGCCAGGGTGGGCTGGTAGCCCACCGCCGAGGGCATCCGGCCCAGCAGCGTGGAGACCTCGGAGCCGGCCTGGGTGAACCGGAAGATGTTGTCGATGAACAGCAGCACGTCCTGGCCCTGTTCGTCGCGGAAGAACTCGGCCATGGTCAGCGCCGACAGCGCCACCCGCATACGAGTGCCCGGCGGCTCATCCATCTGCCCGAACACCAACGCGGTGTCCTTGAGCACGTTGGCCTCACCGAGCTCGACCCACAGGTCGTTGCCCTCACGGGTCCGCTCCCCCACCCCGGCGAACACCGACGTACCACCGAAGTTGCGGGCGATGCGGTTGATCATCTCCTGAATCAACACGGTCTTGCCCACACCGGCACCACCGAACAGCGCGATCTTGCCACCACGCACGTACGGGGTGAGCAGGTCGACGACCTTCAGCCCGGTCTCCAGCATCTCGGTGCGGGGCTCCAGCTCATCGAACGCCGGCGGCTTGCGGTGAATGGCCCAGTGCTCGAAGTCTTCTCCGTAACCCGGCTCGTCCAGGCAGTGACCCAGCGCGTTGAAGACGTGGCCCTTGACCCCGTCACCGACCGGGACCGAGATCGCCTTGCCGGTGTCGGTGACCTCCACGCCACGCACCAGCCCGTCGGTGGGCTGCATGGAGATGGTGCGCACCAGGTTGTCACCCAGGTGCTGGGCGACCTCCAGCGTCAGGGTTTTCGCCAGCGACTCGAACGTGACCTCCGCGTGCAGCGCGTTGAACAGTTCGGGAACGGCACCCCGCGGGAACTCGACGTCGACCACGGGGCCGGTCACCCGCACCACGCGTCCGGCGGTGTCGGTGCCGCGGGTGGCGGTGGACTTTTCAGCGGTAGCAGTCATGATCTTCTTCGCTTCCTTAGGGGCTTACCTGGCGTCGGCCAGCGCGTTTGCGCCACCGACGATTTCGCTGATTTCCTGGGTGATCTGGGCCTGACGCTCGCGGTTGGCCTCCAGCGTCAGGGCCTTGATCAAGTCGTCGGCGTTGTCGGTGGCCGACTTCATCGCCCGCTGACGCGACGCCAACTCCGAGGCGGCGGCATCCAGCAACGCGGCGTACACGCGGGTGGTCAGATACCGCGGCAGCAGTGATTCGAACAGCGTCGTCGCGTCCGGTTCGAACGAGTACAGGGTGCGCGGTCCGGTCTCCTCCCCGACGTACTCCACCACCATCGGGGCGATCCGACGCGCCTCGGCCGACTGCGACAGCATCGATTTGAACTCCGTCGCGACGATGTGCAGTTCGTCGACGCCGAGCACACCGTCGGTGCCGGGGTCGTCGCCGTGGTCGTCGGCCCCGGCCAAGAACGTCTTCACCAGCGTCGAGGCGATGCCGGTGGCATCCTCGTAGCTGGGCCGTTCGGAGAACCCGGTCCACGACTCGGTGATCTTCCAGTTCCGGAAGGTGTAGTAGCTCAACGCTTTCCGGCCGACCACGTAGAGCACCGGGGTCTTGCCTTCGGACCGCAGCAGGGAGAACAGCTCTTCGGCACGGCGGAAGATGTTGGCGTTGTAGGCGCCACACAGACCACGATCCGACGACACCACCAGCACGCCGGCCCGCTTGGGCTCGTCGCGTTCGACCAGCAGCGGATGGTCCAGCGCGGCTTCGGCGGCCAACGTGGTGAGCAGCCGGGTGATCTCGACGGAGTAGGGCCGGGCCGCTTCCAGCCGGGCCTGCGCCCGACCGATGCGCGAGGTGGCGATCAGCTCCTGGGCCTTGGTGATCTTTTTGATCGACCCGGCAGAGCGGATACGTCCCCGCAGTTCGCGAAGTGTGGCAGCCATGTTCTTCCTGGGTCCGTTACTTCTTCTTCGGCGCGGGCTTGCGGACCTGTACCGCTTCCTTGCCCAGTTGCTCTTCGTCCAGGGCCTCGACGTGCGCGTCGGGCACCACCGAGCCGCCACCGGTGGCGGCGAAGCCCTTCTTGAACTGGTTGACCACCTCGGTCAGCTTTTCGCTGGCCTCATCGGAGAGCTTCTTCGACTCGCGGATCTCGGAGAGGATGTCTTCCTCGGAGGCCCGCACGTGGTCCAGGAATTCGGTTTCGAAGCGGCCGATGTCCTCGACCGGCACCGAGTCCAGGTGCCCACCGGTACCCAGGAAGATCGACACCACCTGCTCCTCGACCGCCATCGGTTGGTACTGCGGCTGTTTGAGCAACTCGACCAGGCGGGCGCCGCGCTCCAGCTGAGCCTTGGAGGTGGCGTCCAGGTCGGAGGCGAACGCCGCGAACGCCTCGAGCTCGCGGTATTGCGACAGGTCCAGACGCAGCGACCCGGCCACCTCTTTCATGGCCTTGATCTGGGCGGCACCACCGACGCGGGACACCGACACACCGACGTTGATGGCCGGCCGCACACCCTGGTTGAACAGGTCGGTCTCCAAGAAGCACTGGCCGTCGGTGATCGAGATGACGTTGGTCGGGATGTAGGCCGAGATGTCGTTGGCCTTGGTCTCGATGATCGGCAGGCCGGTCAGCGAGCCACCGCCGAGTTCGTCGGACAGCTTGGCGCAGCGCTCCAACAGCCGCGAGTGCAGGTAGAACACGTCACCGGGGTAGGCTTCGCGGCCCGGCGGGCGGCGCAGCAGCAGCGAGATCGCGCGGTAGGCCTCGGCCTGCTTGGTCAGGTCGTCGAACACGATCAGCACGTGCTTACCGGCGTACATCCAGTGCTGGGCGATCGCCGAGCCGGTGTAGGGGGCAAGCCATTTGAAGCCGGCGGAGTCCGACGCCGGGGCGGCCACGATGGTGGTGTAGTCCATCGCGCCGCCCTCTTCCAAGGCGCGACGCACGCTGGCGATCGTGGTGCCCTTCTGGCCGATGGCCACGTACACGCAGCGCACCTGCTGCTTGGGGTCGCCGGTCTCCCAGTTCTTGCGCTGGTTGAGGATGGTGTCCACGCAGACGGCGGTCTTACCGGTCTTGCGGTCGCCGATGATCAGCTGACGCTGGCCGCGACCGATCGGGGTCATCGCGTCGATGGCCTTGATGCCGGTCTGCAGCGGCTCGCTCACCCCTTGGCGCTGCACCACCGACGGCGCCTGGATCTCCAGGGCGCGGCGGGTCTCGGCCTCGATGTCCCCGCGCGCGTCGATCGGCTGACCCAGCGGGTTGACCACCCGGCCCAGGAACGCGTCGCCGACCGGCACCGACAGCACTTCGCCGGTGCGCTTGACCTGCTGGCCTTCTTCGATGTTCTCGAAGTTACCCAGGATCACCGCGCCGACGCTGTGCTCGTCGAGGTTGAGCGCCACCCCGAGCACGCCGCCGGGGAACTCCAGGATCTCCTGGGTCATCACCGAGGGCATACCCGCGACGTGGGCGATACCGTCACCGGCGTCGATGACCGTGCCGACCTCTTCGCGGGCGGTGTCGGAGGTAAAGGAGCTCACGTACTCCTCGATTGCCCCCTGAATGTCATCAGCGGAGATTGTCAACTCAGCCATGGCGTTTCGTCTTCCTGCCTTAGATATGGGTAGTTATCGATAAGTCTGGGTTAGTCGGGCAACTGGGCCTGGGCCGTGGCCAGACGCGCCGCCAACGTACCGTCGATCACCTCGTCGCCCACCGCGATCGAGAGCCCGCCCAGCAGTGCGGGATCGATCTGCATCTGCACGGTCACCGGGTGGCCGTAGATCCGGCTCAACACCGCGGTGAGCCGGGTGCGCTGGGCGTCGGAGAGGCCCGCGGCCGCACCGACGTGGGCGATGACCTCGCCGCGGCGGGCCACCGCGACCTCGGCCAGGCCCAGCACCGCCTGCGCGGCCGGTTCGCCGCGCAGCAGCTGGATGGTCTGGGACAGCAGCGCCACCGCGATCGGGTTGGCGGTGCCGCCGGCGCTCTCCAGCACCTTGCGCAACAACGCCACCCGGCCTTCGGCGGGCGCGGCGTTGTCGCTGAGCAGCGTGTCCAGGCGCGGCTGGGCGTCGAGCACGCGGGAAAACCGGAACAGCTGGTCTTCCACCTCGTCGACCTGTCCGGCGCGTTCGGCGCGCACCAGCAGCGCCTGCCGAGCCAGGAGTTCGACGGCGTCGACCAGATCCGCGTTCGCCGACCAGCGCTCCGCCACAGCGGCTTTGACCAGCTGCAGGGCCGAGTCGGCGATCTTGCCGCTCACCAACCGCTGCACCAGCTGAACCCGGGGAGCGGGGTCGTCCGCGGGTTGCGTCAGATACCGGGTGACGACGGTTTCGCGGTCCAGCAGTGCGGCCACCGAGGCGAGGTCCTCGCCCAGGGTGGAAAGTCCCGCGTCGTCGAGGCCGGCGACCACGTCATCGAACCGCGCCGCCAGATTCGTCAACGCTTGCCGGCTGACCGAGCGCATCTTGGACGCCACCGGATATTGGACTTCGGCCGCCGACGGGGCCATGGCATCCAGCTCATCGAGGAACCGGTCGACGCTGGCCGACTGGTTGGCCGAATCGGTGACGTGATCGCGCACCAGCTCCTCGGCACGCCGCACGGATTCGCTGCCCAGGTCGGCGCGCAGCTGGCGGATCAGTTGGGCGCGCAGCAGTTCGACCTGCTGGCCGCCCTGCACTTTGATGCGCTCCACCTCGCTGTCGGCCTGGGCCCGCAGTTGTTCGGTGAGGCGTTTGGCATCCGCCTGGGCCTCCTCGGAGACCCGCTTCGCCTCGGCCTTGGCGTCTTCCAACGCCTTGGCGTGGGCCTGGTCGGCTTGCGCCAGCTTTTCGGCGGCCGCGGCGGACTCCGCCAACTGGTCCCGCACCGACTGCTGCTGGGCGGTCATCAGGCGGCGGACCGGCGGCACGACGTAGCGCCACACCAGCCAGACGATGACCGCGAAACCAACCAGTTGTCCGATGAACGTCGACATGATCCGCTACCGCCCTGTGGTCGCCGGGGTTGCTGCCGAGGTGGTGAGGTCCACGCCGAGAATCCGGCTGGCCAGGGTCGCCGAGAGTGTCTCCACCCGGGCGCGCAGCTCCCCGGCCATAGCGTCCCCCTCCTGCTTGAGTTGCTCGCCGGCGCTTTGCAGGGTGGCGGCCACCTCCGCGTCCGCGCGACCGCGCATCTCCTCGAGGACCTTGCGGCCCTCCGCCCGTGCTTCGTCGCGCACCGCGGATGCTTCCACCCGCGCCTGCGCCATCTGCTTCTCGTAGTCGGCCTCGGCGGCAGCGAATTGCTCGGCCGACTTCTTGTTGTCGGCGATGGTCTTGGTGACCATGTTCTCGCGCTCCCGCAGCACCTTCATGATCGGCGGCACCACGAAGGTGCCGATCACGCCGAGCACGATCAAAAAGATGACCAGCACGACGAAGAAGGTGCCGTTGGGGATGAGGAAGTTGTTGCCGCCGCCTTCCTCGGCTCCCTGACCGGCGGCCAGGACAATAGCGCTCATGTCACCCATCTCTGCGGATTACTTGACCGGGGTGGCGAACACGAACAGCGCCATGAAGGCCAGGTTGATGAAGTACGCCGCCTCAACCAGACCGACGGTGATGAAGAACGGGGTGAACAGCCGGCCCTGGGCCTCGGGCTGCCGCGCGATTCCGGAGATCAGCGCGTTACCGGCGATACCGTCACCGATACCGGCGCCGATCGCGCCGCCGGCCATGATCAGTCCACCACCGATGAGGGCGCCGGCAGCGATTGTGGGGTCCATTCCTTATCCTCCTTGATAACTGGTAGCCATCTACCAGGTCTGTAGTGGTCCGCGTCAGCGGGGTTCGGGTGCTCTAGTGGTGCTCATCTTCGAGCTCCATGGCTTGACTGAAGTACAGGATCGTCAGCAGCGCGAAGATGAACGCCTGGATCAATCCGACGAACAAGTCGAACGCCTTCCAGATCGCGTTTGGCGCCCACAGGATGTAGGGCGGGAACAGCGCGATCAGGCCGACCAGGATGCCGCCGGCGAAGATGTTGCCGAAAAGCCGGAGGGACAATGAGATCGGTTTGGCGATCTCTTCGACCAGGTTGATCGGCGCCAGGATCGCGACATGGCCCTTGAGCAGCTTGACCGGGTGCCCGATGATGCCGCGCCGCCAGAACCCGGCCAGGTGATAGCAGAGGAACACGAACAACGCCAACGCCAACACATAGTTGATGTCGGCGGCCGGTGGCGCGAACAGCTCCTTGGCGTTGCCGGCCTTGTCGCT
This sequence comes from Mycobacterium sp. pUA109, assembly GCF_041287095.1. Taxonomy (NCBI): domain Bacteria; kingdom Bacillati; phylum Actinomycetota; class Actinomycetes; order Mycobacteriales; family Mycobacteriaceae; genus Mycobacterium; species Mycobacterium sp. pUA109. The sequence continues at coordinate 9,811 of NZ_JBGGKS010000021.1, forward strand.
GTACTGCAGCGGCAGCACCGACAGCCAGTTGGAGATCAGGATGAACACGAAGATCGTGACCGCCAGCGGCAACACGAACGGCGCGATCTTCATCCCGATGGCACCCTCGATCTGGTTGCGCATCTGAATGGTGATCGCCTCGAAGAACAACTGCACCCCGCCGGGCACCCCGCTGGAGGTGACCTTGGCGCGCAAGAACAACGCCAGGGCGATCACGATCGCCGCGGCGATCCCGGAAGCCACGATGGTGTCGACGTTGACCTCGCCGAGCACCGGCCAAACGGCCGTCTCATGGTGGCCGACCTCGATAGCGGCCTCGGCCAGGATCGTCTCAGTCATCTGCGGTCCCTTCGTCCACGCCGGGCTCTGTCGCTTGTGTGCGCAGCTTTTTTACCACTGGCATCGCGGTGGTCAGCACGAGTACTGCCTGAAACAGCGCCAATCCGAACAGCACACCGAGCCCGGTGGGCTGGAAGTAGAACGCGATCGCCAGCCCGACCACCGTAATGACCAGCAGCCGCGACGCGGAATTGAGTGCCATCTTCTTCTTCAGCGGATGGTCCTGGGCGGTGATGGCCAGCGCCGCACGGCGCACCAGCACGGCGTTGAGCAGACCCAGCGCGAGCCCCAGACCGAAGAACAACCCGAACGCCAGGTGGCCCAGCTGGGCGGCCGCGGCGGTGGCGACCGCGGTCAGGGCAACGCAGATGAGGAGCAGCCGAACCGGCCGGAATACCACAGAGGGCAACACCAACGGCGCGTCCTGCGCTGGTGTCGTCACCGCCTCACCTCAATCCCCGCGTTCTCGAGTGCCGCTGTTGTGATCTGTTGCGCGACCCGCCGAGCGTAACGGATGGGCCAGGGCGCGCTTGAATCACTCAAGGGGCAGCTCCCTGTGTCGGTCGTTGGTCGGCGCCGATCGGCTTGTACACCGATGGGCCGGGGCCGGCAACCCGCGAGGTTTTTTCGGGTTCTGCCAGCACCGTACCACATGGTAGACACCCCTACTACTGGTCGTCGTAGAGTGTTTCGCCGCGGCGCAATAACGGGATCACCGTCACCACAATCGCCACGAGAATCGCCCCCAGCATGACCGCCCCGGTGTAGCGCGGATCGAAGAAGATGGTACTGGCGGTGCCCAGGGCGATGATGCCCACCCACAGGTAGATGAGCAGCACCGCGCGCCGGTGGGAGTGGCCGATCTGCAGCAAGCGGTGATGCAGGTGCATCTTGTCGGGGGTGCTGAACGGGCTGAGGCCGGCGCGGGTGCGGCGCACGATCGCCAACAACGTGTCCAGGGCCGGCACGAACATCACCGCGACCACCAACAGGAACGGCGACAGCAGCGCGAACGCGTCGCGGGCGCCGTAGGCGCTCTGCGAGATCGGACCGGCGGCGGTCGTCGACGCGGCCGCCAGCATCAGGCCGATCAGCATCGACCCGGAGTCGCCCATGAAGATCTTGGCCCGGTGGAAGTTGTGCGGCAAAAACCCCAGACACGCCCCGGCGAGCACCACCGAGATCACCGCCGGCGGGTAGAACAACACGTCGCCGCCGTGGTCGCGCAGCAGGCCGACGGAAAACATGCAAATGGCCAATGCGGTGATGAGCCCGAGGCCGGCGGCCAGTCCGTCGAGGCCGTCGACGAAGTTCATCGCGTTGACGATCGAGACGGTCAACGCCAGCGTGAGCAGGATCGAGGAGACCTGATCCAACACGATGGTGCCCACCCCGCCGAGCGGGATGTACAGCACGCTCCAGGCCACCCCCATGGTGACCAGCACGCTGGCCGCGGTGATCTGGCCGGCGAACTTGGTCAACGCGTCCAGGCCCCACCGGTCGTCGATCAAGCCGATGCCCATGATCACCCCGCCGGCCACCAGCACCGCGGGCATGCCCGACGAATACACGAAGCCGCGGGTGAGCGCCGGCAGCTGGGACGCCAAAAAGACCGCCGCCAGGACACCGACGTACATGGCCAGCCCGCCCATCCGCGGCGTGGGCTGCACGTGCACGTCGCGGTCGCGCGGGTAGGCCACCGCGCCCAACCGGGTAGCCAACAGCCGCACCGGCCCGGTGGTGAAGTAGGTGATGATCGCCGCGGTCAGCCCGACGAGGGCGAGCTCGCGCAGCGGGACGCCGGCACCGCGCTCCGACAGCGCGAGCAGACCGCCGGCCAGGGTGTCCACGTCGCTGAGCACCCCGCGACCGTACTGCACGACCCTAAGCTCCGATCACGCCGTCAACTCGGTGGGCTCCACGCCCAGCACGGTGCCGATGGCTTCGGCGCTGACCGGTCCCACCCGCAGGATGCGCGGGGTGGCGGCGGTCAGATCGACGATGGTGGAGGCCGCTTGCTGCGCCGAGGGTCCCGCGTCCAGATACACGTCGACCAGGTCGCCGAGTTGGCGGTGGGCCTCGGCGGCGTCGACCGCCGGCGGCTGGCCCGACGTGTTCGCGCTGGAGACCGCCATCGGGCCCACCTCACGCAGCAGTTCGATGGCCACCGGGTGCAACGGCATGCGCAGCATCACGGTGCCGCGCGCGTCGCCGAGGTCCCACTGCAGCGACGGCGCCTGGCGGACCACCAGGCTCAGCGCACCCGGCCAGAAGGCGCGGATCAATTCGTGGGCGGCGTCGGGCACCGCGACCACCAGCCCCTCGATGGTGTGCCAGGAGCCGACCAGCACCCCCACCGGCATATCGCGGCCGCGGCGTTTGGCGGCCAACAGTGCGGCGACGGCGCCGCCGTCGAAGGCGTCCGCGCCGATGCCGTAGACGGTGTCGGTGGGCATCACCACCAGCCGGCCGCTGCGTGCCGCGCTGGCCGCCGCGGCGATGCCCTGGGCCCGCTGATCGGTGTCGGTGCAGTCATAGATGGTCATGGCCGCCGCTCCTTCCTGACCGCCGTCACGAAACGAAGGCGCCCGGTCAGGTCCCGTCGCGCCGTGATGTCGTCGAAAAGGCCGGTGGCCGCGACGGTGTCGACGGTGAGCGTCGAGGTGGTGTCGTCGTGTTCGACGGCAAACCGGCCGCCGGGACGCAGCCAGCGGCCCGCGGCGGCGGCCACCGCCGCAATCACCGTCATCCCGTCCGGCCCCCCGAACAGCGCGTGCGCGGGATCGTGCTGGGCCACTTCGGGTTCGAGAACCGCACCGTCGGGAATATAGGGCGGGTTGGCCACCACCAGATCGACGCCGCCGTCGAGCTCGGCCAGCAGGCCGGGCGTCGTCGCGTCGGCGCGCACCACCTCCACGCCGGTGCCCGCACAATTGCGCCGGGCGTAATCCAGTGCGGCCTCGGAGTCGTCGACGGCGCACACCCGGGCCGCGGGCCAGTGCCGCGCCAACGCGATCGCCAACGCGCCAGATCCGGTGCACACGTCGACGATCACCGGCTGCGGGTCCAGTGGCTGCGCCATCGCCCACGCCAGCAGCGCCTCGGTTTCCGGACGCGGGATGAACACCCCCGGGCCGACGTGCACGGTCACCGGGCCCAACGACGCCGTCCCGGTCAGGTGCTGCAGCGGCACCCGTTGCGAACGCGCGGCCACCACGTCGTGATACCGGGCGAAAAAGTCGTCGCCGGGCGGGTCGAGCAGCGCCAGGCGGCCGCGCTCGGTGCCCGCCAGATACGCGGCCAACTCCTCGGCATCGGTGCGCGCCGAATCGATCCCGGCCGCGGCGAACACCGCGGCGGCGGAGTCGATGGCGCACCGCAGCCGGGTCATGGCTACGTCTCCTGCTGCAGCCGGGACTGTTTGTCGGCGGCGGCCAGCGCGTCGAACAGCGCGTCGAGGTCGCCGTCGAGTACCTGGTCGAGGTTGTGCGCCTTGAAACCGATCCGGTGGTCGGTGATGCGGTTCTCCGGGAAGTTGTAGGTGCGGATGCGTTCGCTGCGGTCCACGGTCCGGATTTGGCTGGCCCGGTCGGCCGACGCATCGGCCAGCGCCTGCTCCTCGGCCATGGCTTGCAGCCGCGCCGCCAGCACCTGCAGCGCCCGGGTCTTGTTCTGCAGCTGCGAACGTTCGTTTTGGCAGGTGACCACGATGCCGGTCGGCAGGTGGGTGATCCGCACCGCGGAGTCGGTGGTGTTGACGCCCTGGCCGCCCTTGCCGGAGGAGCGGTAGACGTCGATACGCAGATCCGATTCGTCGATCTGGACCTCGCCGACCTCCTCGGGTTCGGGATACACCAGCACCCCGGCCGCCGAGGTGTGCACCCGGCCTTGGGATTCGGTCACCGGGACCCGCTGCACCCGGTGCACGCCGCCCTCGAACTTCAGCCGGGACCAGACCCCGTCGACGGCGTCGCCCTTGCTGGCGATGGTCAGCGTCGCGTCCTTGTAGCCGCCCAGATCCGAGGTGGTCTCATCGAGCACGGTCACCGTCCAGCCGCGACGCTCGGCGTAGCGGATGTACATCCGGGCCAGGTCGGCGGCGAACAACGCCGATTCCTCGCCGCCCTCCCCCGATTTGACCTCGAGCACGACGTCGTCGGCGTCGTGCGGGTCGCGGGGCGCCAGCATGTCGGTGAGCTGGGTGTCCAGTTGGGCCACCCGGGTCTCCAACTCGGTGACCTCGGCGGCGAACGAGTCGTCGTCGGCGGCCAGCTCCCGGGCGGTGTCCAAATCGCCGCGCGCCGATTCCAGCTTGCGGTGGGTGGCGACGATGGGCGCCAGCTGCGCGAACCGCCGCCCGGCCTTGCGCGCCTCGACGGGATTGTTGTGCAGCTCGGGGTCGGCGAGCTGACGTTCCAGGTCGGCGTGTTCGGCCAACAACGCGTCGATCGCCGCGACGCTCTGCGTCATCTCAACCTCCGAACACAAAGCGACGCCCGGCCTGCGCGGGTTGCCGCAACAGTCCGGGCGTCGGTGCTGCTACTTGTCGGCCGAAGCTTCCTGCTGGGCCCCGGTCTTGCGCTTGCCGTAGCGCCGCTCGAAGCGGGCCACCCGGCCGCCGCTGTCCAGGATCTTCTGCTTCCCGGTGTAGAACGGGTGGCACTGCGAGCAGACCTCGACCACGATGTGGCCGCCCGGCTTGGTGCTTCGGGTGGTGAACGAGTTGCCGCAGCCGCAGACCACGGTGGTCTCGCCGTAGGCAGGGTGAATGCCAGATTTCATGATGTCCTCTTCGATTGCGGGTCGCCGGGTCGCCGGTAAGGCGTGAACCGGAACCTCAAGGTGCCTGAAATGCCAGGGCGGTCGCCGGTCGATTATGCCAGGTCAGCCGCCATCCTCCCAAACGTCGCGCTGAGCGCCCGCATTCCCGCGGTCCGCCGCGGTGCCCGCGGTGCCGCCCCACCCCCGGATGAATAGGGCCCCCGGCCGACGTTAAACAATTAACGCCGGTGGCAGATCGTCACCGACACGGACAGAAAGTTGCGGCGGTGACGATGAAGATGCAGATCAAACGCCTAATGACCGGGAGCGCGGTGGCCGCGGTTGCGCTGGCGCTGGGCGCCGGGGTGGCCAGCGCCGACCCGGAAGTGCCGCCACCGCCCCCGGTGCCCAACGTCGACGCGCCCGTTCCCCCGGTTCCGGCGGCCCCGCCGATCCCGGAAGCGCCGCCGATCCCGCCGGTGCCGGCCGTCCCGCAGCCCGGCGGGCCGGTGGAGGCACCGCCCGTTCCGCCGGTGCCGGCGATCCCGCCGGTCCCGGCCGTCCCGCCGGTGCCGCGGGTCAGCGTGGGTGGCTGACCTCGTCGACCGCTGACGCGGCGGTGCGGCGCCCCTCGACGGGGGTGTAGGTCCTGCAGTTTCCGTTGCGGGTCCACAGCACCCCACCGTCGGGTGTCGCACCGCGCGCGGTCAGTTCCCGCTTGAGCACCTTGTTGGTCGCCGTCGCCGGCAACGCCTCGGTGAGCCAGACGTGCCGCGGCCACGCCTTGGGCGACAGATCGGATTGGCCGGCCAAAAAGTCGCCGAACTCCTGCGGCGTCAGCGCGGCGCCGTCGTGCAGCACGATCGCCGCCATCACCTGATCCCCCACCCGCTCGTCGGGCACCGCGTACACCGCGACCTGGCTGACCGGCTCCAGCCGCAGCAGGATCCGTTCGATGGGGGCGGTGGTCATGTTCTCGCCGTCGACCCGCAGCCAGTCCCCGGTGCGTCCGGCGAAATAGATCCAGCCCTCGGCGTCGGCGTAGGCCAGGTCGCCAGACCAGTACATGCCGTGCCGCAGCCGGGCGTCGGTGGCATCCCGGTCGTTGTAGTAGCCGGAGAACATGCCGGCCCCGGTGGTGTTGACCAGTTCACCGATCGCCGCGTCGGGGTTGGTCAGCGTGCCGTCCGCGGCGAATTCGGCGGCGACGCACTCGGTCACCGTGTGGGGGTGGTAGATGGCCACGCCGGGAAACGGTTTACCCAAGGCGCCCGCCGGGCAACCGTCCTCGCGGGTGACGATGATGGCGCCTTCGGTGGAGCCGAAACCGTCCCAGACCGTGCACCCGAAGCGGCGGGAAAACTCGGCGATGTCACGGTCAGTGGCTTCGTTGCCGAACGCGACCCGCAGCGGGTTGGCGTGATCGTCGGGTTGTTCGGGGGTGGCCAGCACGTAAGCCAGCGGTTTGCCGACATAGTTCATATAGGTCGCCTGGTAGCGGCGCAGGTCACCCAACAACCGCGACGCCGAGAACGCCGCGGGCACCATCGACGCACCGCAGCCCACCGCCACGCTCCAGCCGGCCAGCACCCCGTTGGAGTGAAACAGCGGCATCGACAGGTAGCAGATGTCGGACGCGCTCAGCTCGAAACGTTGAATCAGCGACGCACCGGCGAACGGCACGATCAGGTGCGGCAGCTGCACGGCTTTGGGATCCCCGCTGGTCCCGGACGTGAAGATCATCATGAAGGTGTCCGTGGGGGCGACCTCGCGGTGCGGGACCAGGTCGCCGGCGTCGGCCAGCATCGTCGACCACTCGGCACCGTCGACATCGATGATCCGCACCCCGGGCAGGTCCAGGCCGTCGAGCAGGTCGGCGTGCGCGGCATCGGTGAGCAGGATCTGGCTGTCCGACTTGCGGATATCGCCGGCCAGCGCGGCCCCGCGGCGGGTGTCGTTGATCCCGCACAGCACGTAGCCGCCCAGGGCGGCGGCCGCCATCGCGGTGAGCATCTCGGGGGTGTTGCCCAGCAGCACCCCGACGTGCAGCGGCCGGTCCGGGTCGGCGGCCTTGATCAGCGCGGCCGCGGTGGCCGCGGCGTCGGCCAGGTGTTCACGCCAGGTCCAGATGCGCTCGCCGTACCGGACCGCCGGGGCGTCGTCGCCGACCCGTTCGCGAAGGAGTTGTTGCACCGTGTCTGCCACGGGCACCATTGTGGCCCAACACACACGACGGCCCCCGACGCACTGGGTGCCGGGGGCCGTCGCCGGGTGTGCTAATCGATTTCTGCGCCACCCGGTGTCGTCTTGGACACCTGCACTAAGAACTCGTAGTTGTTCTTCGTCTTGCGCAGCTGGCTCATCAGCAGGTCGATCGCCTGATGCGAATCCAGCCCGGAAAGCACCCGACGCAGCTTGTGCACGATGGCGAACTCGTCCGGGGACAGCAGCAACTCGTCTTTACGGGTGCCGGACGGGTTGACGTCGACCGCGGGGAACACCCGGCGCTCGGCGATCTTGCGGTCCAGCTTGAGCTCGGCGTTGCCGGTGCCCTTGAACTCCTCGAAGATCACCGTGTCACCGGTGGACCCGGTCTCCACCATCGCGGTGGCGATGATGGTCAGCGAGCCGCCGTCTTCGATATTGCGGGCCGCACCCAGGAACCGCTTCGGCGGGTACAGCGCGGTGGAGTCCACACCACCGGACAGGATGCGACCCGAGGCCGGCGAGGCGTTGTTGTACGCGCGCCCCAACCGGGTGATCGAGTCCAGCAGCACCACAACGTCCTTGCCCTGTTCGACCAGACGCTTGGCCCGTTCGATGGCCAGCTCGGCCACCGAGGTGTGATCCGACGGCGGCCGGTCGAACGTCGAGGCGATGACCTCGCCCTTGACCGAGCGCTGCATGTCGGTGACTTCTTCGGGCCGCTCGTCGACCAACACCACCATCAGGTGGCATTCGGGGTTGTTGCGGGTGATCGCGTTGGCGATGTCCTGCAAGATCGTGGTCTTACCGGCCTTGGGCGGCGACACGATCAACGCGCGCTGGCCCTTGCCGATCGGCATGATCAGGTCGATGACGCGGGTCGTGAGCTTGTCGCCCCCGGTCTCCAGCCGCAGCCGCTGATTCGGGTACAGCGGGGTCAGCTTGCCGAATTCGGGACGCTTCTTGGCGTCTTCGACCGGACCACCGTTGACGCTGTCCAGGCGCACCAGCGGGTTGAACTTCTGCCGCTGGTTGGGTTGTTCCCCTTCCCGCGGCACCCGCACCGCACCGGTCACCGCGTCACCGCGGCGCAGGCCGTTCTTGCGGACCATGTTCATCGAGACGTAGACGTCGTTGGGACCGGCGAGATAACCGGAGGTGCGCACGAACGCGTAGTTGTCCAACACGTCGAGGATGCCGGCCACCGGCTGCACGACGTCGTCCTCGCGCAGTTCGGTGTCACCGCCCTCGCCGGAGCGTTCGCCGCGGCGGCGCCGATCGCGGAACCGACGCCCCCGCCGGCCCTGACGGCCGTCGCCGTCGTCGTCCCCGCCCCGGTTCTGCTGGTCCCGCTGGCCCTGCTGGCCGCCGGAGCCCTGCTGGTCACCGCCTTGGTCGCCGCCCTTGTTGTGGCTGCGCTCCTCGGACTTGTCGGTCTTGGTGTCCTCGGATTTGCGGCCCTCGGTCGCGGTGTCCTGGTCGTTGCGCGGGCCGGACTTGCCGGCGTCGGACTGCTCGGCCTTGTCGCTCTTGTCGGCCTTATCCGCCTTGTCGCCCTTGTCGGCGGCCGTCGGCTCGGCGGCGGGCGATCCGGCGTCGCGGCTCGCGCCCCGACGCGCTCGGCGCGGGGCGGTGCCCGACGGCGCCTCGGCCGGCGGAGTCGACTTGGTGTCGGCGGTGTCCGCCGACGGTTCCGGGGCGGAGCTGCCGGCGGGCGCTTCCGTGGCGCCCCCGTTGCTGTGGCCGGGGTTGGCGCTGCCGCCCGGGTTTTGGCGATCCTTGATCGCCGCGATCAGCTCGCTCTTGCGCATGCCCGAGGTGCCTTTGACACCAATGCGGCTGGCCAGCGCGCGCAGTTCCGGCAGCACCATCGCCGACAGCGCCGCCTGCGGTGCGGCGGCGTTGTCGGATTTCGCGGCCCCGACCGGGGTGTCACCGCCGGTGGTGGCGGACGCGGAAGTGTTTGTGGTCACGGAATCCGACAGCAGGCTGCCTTGGGTGCTGCTGCCAGCCGTGATGAGGTCCGTATCAGTCACGGATTTCCTTTCTTCCCTCGCTGGTTGTGTCGCGGCGAGGGGTTAGTTGCATTCAGCCAAATCGCCGAGTGCGTTCCACCATCTCCTGTGTTGCGGTGCTGACCCGCATCGGCGGCGTTGAATGGCGAACCGTCTCCACGAGAAGAATTTGGTGGTGTGTCCCAGTGATATCGCAGTATTAGTGCAGACGCAGATCCTGCGATTGCTGGACGGCTCCGAGAATAACCTGCTTCCGAGCGGGAAGCAAGGCATACCCCGCGCCGCGTGCCGAGCCTCAGCTCGGCACCACCACTCCCGAACTCCAGCGAACTCCGTCGCCGACGGTCATCTCCCGGACGGCAAAGCCCTTTGCCGCGCCGTACTCGACGACCTCATCCGGCAACGCCGCAGCGGTACTGAGCGCAATCACCGCAGGTCCTGCACCAGAAAGCACCGCTGCGATGCCATAACGCCGCAGCAGCTGCAGGTATTCCGTGGACGCCGGGAGCGCGGCGGCGCGCTGCGGCTGGTGCAGCAGGTCCTCGGTGGCGGCCAGCAACAGATCCGGCCGCTGGGTGAGCGCCACCACCAGCAGCGCGGCGCGGCTCACATTGAACCGGGCGTCGTGGTGGCTGACCTGTGCGGGCAGCAGCACCCGGGTTTCGGCCGTCGACGAGCGTTGCTCGGGAATCGCCGGGAACAGATGGATATCGGGGTGCAGCCGCAACGGCACCGCCCCGTAGGCCGGTGGGGTGCGGCTGCTGTCGGTCCACGAGACCACCGCGCCGCCCAACACCGCGGCGGCGGCGTTATCCGGATGGCCTTCGAACTCCGAGGCCAGCTGGACCAGCTCCGCCTCGGTCAGCGGCGTCGTATCCACCTGTGCAACAAGGCCATTGACGGCCGCCAGCCCGCCGACCACGGCCGCCGCCGACGAGCCCAGCCCGCGCGAATGGGGCACGACGTTGCGACACCGCACCACCAACCCCGGGGCGGCGACGCCGGCCGCCTGCAGCCCGCGCCGGATACCTTGGACCACAAGATGATCCGGGCCCAGCGACACCTGGCCGGCACCCTCGCCGTCGACCTGCACCACCAGCCCGGAATCGGCTGTTTCGACGATGATCTCGTCGTAGAGGCCTAGGGCCAGGCCAAGGCTGTCGAAGCCGGGTCCGAGGTTGGCGCTCGACGCCGCCACGACCGCACTCGCGGACAGCCCGGCCGGCAGAATCTGGGTCACCGACACCCCTTCTAGACCAGTCCCAACTTCGCAACCACGGCGACCGGGTCGACGGGCACCGGGGTCACGCTTGGCATGTCTTTGAGTGCGGTGTCGGGATCCTTGAGGCCGTTGCCGGTGACGGTACACACCACCGTCGAACCGCGGGCCACCCAGCCGTCCTCGATGGACTTGAGCAGCCCGGCGATGCTGGCCGCCGAGGCCGGCTCGACGAAGACGCCTTCGGCGCGGGCCACCAGGTGGTAGGCGGCCAGGATCTCCTCGTCGGTGGCGGCCAGGAACCGTCCGCCGGACTGCTGCTGGGCCTCCACGGCTTGGGCCCACGACGCCGGCGAACCGATCCGGATCGCGGTGGCGATGGTCTCGGGCTCGCTGACCGGTTCACCGAGGACCAGCGGCGCCGCGCCGGCCGCCTGGGTGCCCAGCATGCGCGGCAGGCTTTCGGTGACGCCGTCGTGGTAGTACTCGCGGTAGCCCTTCCAGTACGCGGTGATGTTGCCGGCGTTGCCGACCGGCAGCGCATGCACGTCCGGGGCGGCGCCCAGCGCGTCGACGATCTCAAACGCGGCGGTCTTTTGCCCCTCGATGCGCACCGGGTTGACCGAGTTCACCAGGGAGATGGTGGGGAAATCGGCCGCCATCTTGCGGGCCAGTTCCAAACAGTCGTCGAAGTTGCCGTCGATCTGGATGATCTTGGCGCCGTGCATCACCGCCTGCGCCAGCTTGCCCATCGCGATCTTGCCCTGCGGAATCAGCACCGCACAGGTGATCCCGGCCCGGGCGGCGTAGGCTGCCGCCGACGCGGAGGTGTTGCCGGTGGAGGCGCACAGCACCGCCTGCTGGCCGCGGGCCACCGCATCGGTGACCGCCATCGTCATCCCCCGGTCCTTGAAGGAGCCGGTGGGGTTGAGCCCCTCGACCTTGAGATGCACGGTGCAGCCGGTCTGTTCGGACAGCCGGGTGGCGTGGATCAGCGGGGTGCCGCCCTCGAGCAGCGTGATCGGGGTCCAGTCGTCGCCGACCGGCAGCCGGTTGCGATAGGCCGCGATCAAGCCCGGCCAGGGCTGGTGAATGGTTCTCGGGGCGGCGCTCACTGGCCGGTTCCTTCCAGTCGTAACACACTGGCCACCCGCTGCACGGCGTCCAAATCAGCCAGCGCGGCAACGGTTTCCGACAGCGCGGCTTCGGGGGCCCGGTGGGTGACCACCACCACCCGGGCGCCGATGCGGCGGCCGTCCTCGTCGGCCACGCCCTCCTGACGCACTTCGGCGATGCTGACTTCGTGTTGGGCGAATTCGGCTGCCACCGTGGACAGCACACCGGGTTTGTCGGCGACATCCATGCTGACGTAGTACCGGGTGACGATGTCGCCGATCGGCGCGATGGGCAGTTGGGCGTATTTGGACTCGCGCGGGCCGCGGCTGCCCTGCACCCGGTTGCGCGCGGCCATCACCAGGTCACCGGTCACCGCCGAGGCGGTCGGCGCCCCGCCGGCGCCCTGCCCGTAGAACATCAGCCGACCGGCGGCCTCGGCCTCCACCACCACGGCGTTGAAGGCGCCGTTGACGGTGGCCAGCGGGTGACTCGACGGCACCAGGGCCGGGTAGACGCGGGCCGAAACCCGTTGCTGGCCTTCGGCGGTGGTGATCCGTTCGCAGATGGACAGCAATTTGATGGTGCAGCCCAGGGAACGCGCGGACGCCACGTCGTCCGGGGTGATGTTGGCGATGCCCTCGCGGTAGACGTCGTCGGCGGTGACCCGGGTGTGAAACGCGATGGACGCCAGGATCGCGGCCTTGGCCGCGGCGTCGTAGCCCTCGACGTCGGCGGTGGGATCGGCCTCGGCATAGCCCAGCGCCCGGGCATCGGCCAGCGCGCTGGCGTAATCGGTGCCGGTGGAATCCATCTCGGACAGGATGTAGTTGGTGGTGCCGTTGACGATGCCGGCCACCCGCCGCACGGTGTCCCCGGCCAGCGACTGGGTCAGCGGCCGGATGACCGGGATGGCGCCGGCCACGGCCGCCTCGAAGTACAGGTCGACCCGGGCCCGTTCGGCGGCGTCGGCCAACTCCCCGGTGGAGCGCGACAGCAGCGCCTTGTTCGCGGTGACCACGGACTTGCCGTGCTCCAGCGCCAACAGGATCGCCTTGCGGGCCGGCTCAACCGGCCCCATCAGCTCCACCACAATGTCGACGTCGTCGCGGGAGACCAGTTCCTCGATATTGTCGGTCAGCAGTTCGGCGGGCACGCCCCGATCGGCGGCGATCCGGCGCACACCGACACCGCGCAGCACCAACGGCGCACCGATCCGGGCAGCGAGGTCATCGGCGCTGTCTTCGATGATTCGGACCACTTCACTGCCGACATTGCCGAGCCCTAATACCGCGACACCGACCGGCTCCTCGTTTAACACGCTCACCTCACTTCCAGGCTCAGTAGGTCATCGACCGTTTCCCGCCGCAGCAGCAGGCGGGCCTGACCGTCGCGCACCACCACCACGGCGGGACGCCCGATCAGGTTGTAGCGGCTCGACATCGAATAGCAGTAGGCGCCGGTGGCGGCCACCGCCAGCAGGTCACCCGGTTGCACATCGTCGGGCAGCCAGGCGTCACGGACGACGATGTCGCCGCTCTCGCAGTGCTTTCCGACGATGCGGGACAACGTCGGGGCGGCGTCGCTGGTCCGCGAGACCATCCGGACGTCGTACTCGGCGCCGTAGAGGGCGGGGCGGATGTTGTCGCTCATGCCGCCGTCCACGCTGACGTAGCGACGCTGCGCGGTGGCGCTCACGTCGACGTCTTTGACGGTGCCGACCTCGTAGAGCGTGACGGTACCCGGACCGGCGATCGCCCGGCCGGGTTCGACCACCAGCGTCGGGGTGGGCAGGCCGACGGCCGCGGACTCGTCGCGCACGATGGCGCCCAGCGTGGTGGCCAGTTCGGCGATCGGCGGCGGATCGTCGTACGGCAGATAGGAGATGCCCAGCCCACCGCCCAGGTCGACAACCGACATCTGCGCGGTCTTGTCCACCCCGAACTCGGCGACCACGTCGTGCAGCAGCCCGATGACCCGGTGCGCGGCCAACTCGAATCCGGCGACGTCGAAGATCTGCGACCCGATGTGGCTGTGCAGGCCGACCAGCCGCAGGTGGTCGGTGGCGAACACCCGCCGGACGGCGGCCATCGCGGCGCCGCTGGCCAGCGACAGCCCGAACTTCTGGTCTTCGTGGGCGGTGGAGATGTATTCGTGGGTGTGCGCCTCCACGCCCACGGTGACCCGCACCAGCACGTCCTGCACCACCCCGGCTTCGCCGGCGATCACGTCGAGGCGCTCGATCTCGGTGATCGAGTCCAGCACAATGTGGCCGACCCCGGCCTTGACCGCCGTGGTCAGCTCGGTGACCGATTTGTTGTTGCCGTGCAACGTAATCCGCTGCGCCGGGAAACCGGCGTGCAACGCCACCGCCAGCTCGCCGCCGGTGGCGACATCCAGGGACAAGCCCTCCTGGTCGATCCAGCGGGCGATCTCGCTGCACAGGAAGGCTTTGGCGGCGTAGTGCACGTTCGCGCCGCCGCCGAAGGCCGCCGCGATCTCGCGGCAGCGGCCGCGGAAGTCGTCTTCGTCGATGACGAACAGCGGGGTGCCGTACTCGGCGGCCAGGTCGGTGACGCCGACACCGGCGATCCGCGCCACCCCGTCGTCGCCGCGAACGGTGTTGCGCGGCCAGACATTCGGCGCCAGCTGCACGGTCTCCTGCGGGGTTTGCGGACGCGGCGGCGCGCCCGGGTGCGGGATCTCTTCGGCGTGCCGGGGTCCGGCGGGATGGACGTTCACATGCGCTCCGGTGCGGTCACGCCCAGGATGCCCAGGCCGTTGGCGATGACCTGACGGGTGGCCTGGCACAGCGCCAGCCGCGCGGTGTGCAGCTCGGTCGGTTCCTCATCGCCTTGCGGCAGCACCCGGCACGAGTCGTAGAACCGGTGGTAGTCGCCGGCGAGGTCTTCCAAGTAGCGGCACACCCGGTGCGGTTCGCGCAGCGACGCGGCGGTCTGCAGCACCCGCGGGAACTCACCCAGGTTGCGGATCAGGGTGCCTTCCTTGTCGTGGGTGAGCAGCTCCAGGTGGTGGGTGTCTCCGATCAGGCCCAGTTCAGCGGCGTTGCGGGCCAGCGCCGAGAGCCGCGCGTGCGCGTATTGCACGTAGTAGACCGGGTTTTCGTTGGACGCCGAGGACCACAGCGCCAGGTCGATGTCGATCGGGGTGTCCACCGAGGAGCGGATCAGGCTGTACCGGGCGGCGTCCACCCCGATGGCCTCGACCAAATCGTCGAGGGTGATCACGGTGCCGGCGCGCTTGCTCATCTTGACCGGCTGGCCGTCGCGGACCAGGTTGACCATCTGGCCGATCAGCACCTCGACGGTGGCCGGGTCGTCCCCGAACGCCGCGGCGGCCGCCTTGAGCCGGGCGATGTAGCCGTGGTGGTCGGCGCCCAGCATGTAGATGCACAGGTTGAAGCCGCGTCGCCGCTTGTCCAGGTAGTAGGCCAGGTCCCCGGCGATGTAGGCGGGATTGCCGTCGCTTTTGATGACCACCCGGTCCTTGTCGTCGCCGTAGGCGCTGGTGCGCAGCCAGGTGGCGCCGTCCTTCTCGTAGATGTTGCCCTTGTCGCGCAGCTGCTCGATGGCCTGCTCGACGCGGCCCGACGTGTGCATCGAGTCTTCGTGCGTGTAGACGTCGAAGTCGGTGCCGAAATCGTGCAGCGAGGCCTTGATGTGGGTGAACATCAAGTCGACGCCGATCGCGCGGAAGGTCTCGTGCTGCTGCTCGGCCGGTTGGTCGAGGGCGTCGGGGACCTCGGCGAGGATTTGCGCGGCGATGTCGGTGATGTAGGCGCCGGCGTAACCGTCCTCCGGGGCGGGCTCGCCCTTGGCGGCGGCGATCAGCGAGTTGGCGAACCGGTCGATCTGGGCGCCGTGGTCGTTGAAGTAGTACTCGCGCACCACGTCGGCGCCCTGGGTGGTCAGCAGCCGGCCCAGCGCGTCACCGACGGCGGCCCACCGGGTGCCGCCGATGTGGATCGGGCCGGTCGGGTTGGCCGAGACGAACTCCAGGTTGACCTCGAGGTCCTTCAGCTCCTCGGAATGGCCGTAGTGCGTGCCGGCGTCGACGATGTTGGTGACCACGACGTTTTGCGCCGAGGCTTCGATGCGCAGGTTGACGAAGCCCGGCCCGGCGACGTCGGCCGCGGCGATGCCGTCGGTGTTGGCCAGCGCCGCGGCCAGCCAGCCGGCCAGCTCCCGCGGGTTGGCGCCCACTTTCTTGCCCAGCTGCAACGCCAGGTTGGTGGCGTAATCGCCGTGCTCGGGGTTGCGCGGACGCTCGACGGTGACCGTCGCGGGCAGTGCGGCGGTGTCGAGGTCATGCGCGGCGAGGACCGCGGCGGCGGTGGCCTTGAGCAGTTCGGCCAGATCGGCGGGGGTCACGAGGCTCCATCCTATGGTCTGACGTGGTCAGGACCCGAATCCGTCCGGTTCTTGGGCTCGGGCGTTCATGCGTTAGGCTGTCGGAGCCCACTGGCGCAGCATGTTGTGCACGCGCCCCCGTAGCTCAGGGGATAGAGCGTCTGCCTCCGGAGCAGAAGGCCGCAGGTTCGAATCCTGCCGGGGGCACCACGTCTGACCTGGTAATTCGTGGTGTCAAGTCCCCCACGCCCCGTACGACGCCACTTGGTACCCGCCCGGAGACCGGCGCGACCACGTCGGCCGCCAAACAGGACGCGGTGTATCTATTTCGTCAGGTATCCGATCAGCGCCTCACGGATCAGCTCGGACCGAGACCGATCCTCCATCGCGGCTTTTTCGTCCACCAAGGCGACCGGTTGTTCGTCGCTCCTGCCGGCGATTGTGCGGACCGTCACGCCTACCAGGATGCGGCGCCTGCCAAGCGACGGAGTAGAACTGAAGTCTGTGGTCTGTATCCGCCGGTCACGTTGAGCCAAAGGGTTAAAGCGATGTTGAAGAAGATTGGGATTGGCGCCGGCGCAATTGTTGCCGCGATCACATTCTCGGCACCTGCGCACGCCGATGATGCCAGCTACCTCGACTACCTCCGATCACACGACGAGAACATCATGCGCTACGGCCCGGTCGAAAATGACTGGGTGACAGCCGGACACTTCGCTTGCGCTCGGCTGCGCGACGGCGAGACCCCCGAGCAGGCGGCCAACCATCCCTGGCACGCCTTCCAGGCCAACGGCCCGCTGGTCGTCGACGCGGCACGCCATGAGCTGTGCCCGGACAAGCTCTAGCGATCTGACCCGTTCGGCGCTCGGCGGTCGTCATGCTTGACATGATGTACCGCGCCGCGCGGCGGCGAGTCGCCGACTTGGTCAGCACGCTGCGCGACGACCAACGGCGCACCCCGGTACCGGCCACCCCGGGCTGGACGGTGCACGACGTGCTGGCGCATCTGGTCGGGGGTGCGGCCGACCTGGCGAGCGGACGCCTGGACGGGGCACCCGGTGACGCGTGGACGTCCCGCCACGTCGCCGAGCGTCGGCACCACTCGGTGGCCGAGCTGCTCGCCGAGTGGGAGCGCATCGGCCCGGCGGTCGAATCGGGCCTGGCGACCGCACAATTCTCCGGCCCCAACCTGGCCGGGGACGTCATCGGCCACGAAGCCGACCTGCACGAGGCGCTGGGACTGGCCCGGCCGGACCGCGCGCACTGGCAGCCCGTGCTGGAGGTGATGATGGCGCTGGTGGGGCGGCGGCTGCGCCATGGGACGGCGCTGGTGATCCGCGACGAGCACGGCCAGCAGTGGCGCTGCGGTTCCGGGGATCCCGAGACACTGCTGCGCGCCGACGGCTATGAGCTGCTGCGCGGCGCCTTCAGCCGCCGCTCCCAGCGCCAGATCGCGGCGTGGGACTGGACACCGGCGCCAACGGCCCAAATGACCGAGCGGTTCGGCTTGTTCGGCCCACGCGAGGACGACCAGCCGATCCCGGTTGGGTGACGTCGTCGAGGCGAGCTAGCCCAGCACGGTGTGCATCAACATCACGTCGTAGGCGTTCCACAGCGACAGCGTGAAGTACACGTCCTTGCCGTTGGTCCAGGGATGCAGGTACGGCGCGTAGATACCGCCGGGCATCTGCATCGAGGACACCAGGGGCTGTTCGGCACTCCAGGGTCCCTGCGGAGCCGGGGCGGTCCGCGCCACCACGTCGTTGGCGCCGTTGCTGTAGAGCACCAAGAACTTCCTGAGATAGGAGTTGTACTGGGCGGACATCTCGCCCACCGGGCCCGGGATCACCGGGGTCGCCGCGCCCGGATTGCTCGGCACCCAGTTCCCGGACTCGTTCCAGTACTGGTACCTGGTGACGTCGGTGAGCATGCCTTCGGGCACCCGGGAAAGATAGGCCGAACCGCCGCGCCCGGACGGTGTGCCGAACGAGTACAGGTACCCGTCGCCGCCCCGCAGGTAGGCCCCCATCTGGAAGTTCTCATTGCCCGGCACGTAACGGGCGCCGGGAACGTTCTCCGGAGAGGTCGACCGCACGGTCTGCGGGAAGATCCCCCAGTGCTCGCCGTTGTCGGGCGACATCGCGATGGCCGAGTAGTTCGTCGACCACTCCCCGTCGCGTCCCCATTGCTTGATGGACATGAAATTCATGTACTGCTTGCCGCCGACCGAGATTGCGGCGGTCGGAATCATGCCCTCCTGGCTGGGCGCCCACTTGACGTGGGGCAGGATCGGCCGGGAAAAGTTCGATTGCAGCACCGGTGAGCCCGAGTATTTGTTGCCGACAATGCCAGGGCCCACCAGGATTCCGTCGGACAGGTCGCGGTCCTGGCTGCGGAACAACGTGTTGTACCGCCATTGTTGGCCGGGCAGGCGGCAGTAGCCGAAGGTGTCGCCGAACGCCATGAGCACCTGACGGTTGGCGGGATCGCCGTTGTCCCACGGAATCCCGAGGTCGGTACCGGAGATGCCGAACCGTTCGAGGGTCTTGTTGGGGCTGTTGGGTCCGGTCACCCACTCGACCAGCGACGTCGTCGACCCCCCGATCGCGGCACCGGGATCGGGTGCCGCGGCCGCCGGAGCGGGCGCAGGGTTCGGGACCGGCTGAGCGGCTGCCGGCGGCGCGGGGGCACCCCCGCCGGGCGGCGGAACCGGCGGGGCCGGCACGACGGCCGCTTGCTGCTGGATCGGCGCGGCGGGGTCGGGTGGATCCCGGCGCGCGGCGTACCCCGAACCGCTCGGGTGCAGCAGGGACCTGATCAGCGGGCCCAGCTTGGGCAGCGGTGCCGATGGATTGGTCCCGCGAGGCCGGCGCCCGGTCGGCCGTTGCACGGGTCCCGGGGTGGGCGTCACCGGGACCGCGGTCGGGGGATCGACATTGGCTTCGGGCGAATTGCAGGTCGCCGCGGACGCAGACGGCGCGGGGCCGGTCTCAACGATCAGCGCGACGGCGGCCAGCACTGCCATCGCCGCTGAAACGATTCGACGGATCGCCGACATGTCACACCTTTCTGGGGGACGCGCCTTGACGTCCGCACTCGACTGGTGTGACGATAGTGGCCTGCGAGGCTGTTGTGGCCTGTGATTCGGGAGTGGTACCCATCCGTGACCGTGTCGCAACCGACCGTTTTGGCCCCGACGGCGGGTGGACGTGCTAGGGCGTCAGGGACCGTTTAGGCGAGAGCGCGCACCGCGTCGGATACCTGGCGCAGCTGGTCGAGGTCGGAACTGGTCGGGATGAGATGCACTTCGTCGGTGCCGATCGCCGCGAATTTACGCAGCACCGCGACCAGCTCGTCGGCGCTGCCCGCCCATCCGGTGGTCGGCGCCATCGCGTCGACGTACTCGGCCGGGATCCAGTTCATGTAGCGCCGCAGGTGTGCGTGCACCTGGGCCCGGGCGGACTCGTCGTCGCCCAGGGCGAACCAAAACGACGTCGCCAGATGGGGTTTGGGTTTGCCGGCCTGCGCCCAGGCGGTGCGGGCGACGTCGAACAACTCGTTTTGTTTGGTCACGTCGAGATCCAAGGTGGTGCCGGCCAGCCCGTCGGCCCACCCCGCGGCGCTGCGGACGGTCTTGGGACCGATGCTGCCCACCAGCAGCGACGGACCGCCCGGCTGCACCGGCGTCGGCCCCACCGGCAGCACCGATTCGGTGATCTTCTCCCCCGCCCAGACCCGTTTCATGACCGCCACCCGCTGCGCCATGCCGCGCATCGTCTGGGTGGCCGGGTCGGCGCCGACCGCGTGATAGTCCTCGTGCCGACCGCCCACGCCGATCCCGACGGTCAGTCGTCCGCCGCACAGCAGGTCGCCGGTGGCCAGCGCCTTGGCCAGCAGGACGGGATCGTGCAATTGGGGCACCACCACCGTCGTCACCAACCGAACCCGCTCGGTCCAGGCCGCCAGCGCCCCCAACAGGGTCAGGCTGTCGGGGTTGGTAAACGCGATCCGCTCACCCCAGCACAACGACGAGAACGGCCCGTCATCGATGGCGCGCGCCCAGTCCCGCAGCAGCGTCGCGTCTAAGTCTGGCTCCATCACCGGCATGGTCATCCCGATCTGCACGACGGCGATTCTGGCATGACCACCACAGGCGGCCGGCCGGGTGGCAGCATGTGGCGGGTGGCCATCACCAGCAGCTCCATCGCCCATGTCCGGCTCACCGTCACCGACATCGAGCGATCGCGGCAGTTCTACGAATCGGTGTTCGGCTGGCCGGTCCTCGTCGAGATCCCCGCGAACGCCGATCAGGCGATTCGGGCGCGGTTGGGTTTTCTGTTCGGCGGGGTCATCTACGACCTGGGCGGTGCGCTGATCGGGCTGCGGCCCGTCGCCGATGACCGCTTCGACGAAAACCGGGTCGGCCTGGACCACCTGGCGTTCCGGGTGGCCAGCAAGGACGAATTAAACTCGGCCGCAGTGCATCTCGACGGCCTCGGGATCAGTCACGAGCCGATCAAGGACATCGGCCCGTCGTACATCCTGGAGTTCCGCGACCCGGACAACATCGCGCTGGAGCTCACCGCACCCAAGTAGCGGGCGAGCGTGCGCAGAAACGGTGATCGGCTCGGCGTGTCGGCCGGGGACGCGCACGCTCGCGGCGGAGGACACTAGGGCCATGAGCATTTCCTTCAATCACACCATCGTCGCCGCACACGATAAGCGGGCGTCCGCCGGGTTTCTGGCCGAGCTGTTCGGGCTGCCCGACCCGCAGCCGTTCGGCCACTTCATGGTGGTGGGCCTAGACCACGACGCCAGCCTCGATTACGCCGAGGTGCCCGCCGATGAAGCGATTCGGCCGCAGCACTACGCATTTCTGGTGTCCGAGGCGGACTTCGACGCCATCTACGACAAGATCTCGTCGCGCGGCATGCCGCACTGGGCCGACCCCGGCGCCCAGCGGCCCGGCGAGATCAACCACAACGACGGCGGCCGCGGGTTGTATTTCCGCGACCCCAACGGGCATGCGATGGAGATCCTGACCCGCCCGTACGGCTCGGGTTCCTAAGTCCCGCGGGGGGCGCACCGCATCGAGAAAGGCGAGCTATGGCAAGCCATGAGGTCGACGTCGAGGTGCGCGGCCCGTGGTCGTTGGCGACCAGCCGTGAGTTCTGGGAAGGTTTCGCTCCCGCGGCCCTGCCCGATCAGGGCGCACCCAACGGTTCTGACGGCGATCAGTTGCGGTCGGTGTTTTTGATCGAGGAACAGTGGCGGCGCGCGGAGGTCACGGTAACGCAGCACGGCAGCACCGCGCGGCTGGCCCTGCGCGGCAGCGGCGAGCTAGACGTCGGCGCCGCGCAGGTGTGCCGGTTTTTGTCGCTGGACGTCGACGCGCGCCAGTGGCCACAGGTGGCCCGTCGAGACCCGGTGATCGCCCAGGCCCAAAAGCACCTGCCGGGGCTGCGTCCCTGCGGCTTCCATTCGCCCTATGAGGCTGCCGCGTGGTCGGTGCTCTCCCAACGCATCCGCATCCGGCAAGCCGCGCGGTTGCGCGGCGACTTGATCGACCGCCACGGCCAGCGGGGCGCTTTCCCGCCGCCGGCGCTGCTACGCGGTCTCGACTTGGACTTGCCCGGCCGAAAGACCGAGTATCTGCACGCCGTCGCCGAGGCCGCCCTCGACGGCCGGCTGGACGGGGCGACGCTGCGGTCCATGCCGCCTGAGCAGGCCATCGCTACCGTGCAAGAGGTCAAGGGTTTGGGCCCCTTTGCCGCCGAACTCGTCGTGATCCGCGGTGCCAACGCCCCCGATGTACTGCCCCGCCACGAACGCCGGCTCGACGCCGAAATTGTTGAGCAGTATGGGCCGGATCGCACCCTGGCCGACGTATCTGAAGCCTGGCGACCGTTTCGCACCTGGGCGGCGGTGTACTTGCGCGCCCTGCGCGAACAGCGCACCGGAGAAATCGGCGGGCGCGCTTAGTCGGTCCCGCGGTGGTGGCCGCGGGCGTGTTCCTGCGACCGGTAGTCGTCGGCGAGCCGGGTGACGTGATCGGGCAGCGAGCCGGTGGCCACATCGCCCAGGCTGGTCTTCTCCAGCACCAGGCGCATGCTGGCGCGCAGCGCCCGCCACACGTCGGGCAGCGCGGCGGTGGGACCACCGTAGGGCAGGTCGCCCAGCCCGATATCGCGGACGCTGGCCAGCGGGCCGTCGATGCAGCGCAGCACGTCGGCGATGCTGATCTCGGTGGCCGGGCGGGCCAGTTCGTAGCCGCCGTCGCGGCCGCGGTGGCTGCGCACCAGCCGATCGGTGCGCAGCGCCGTCAGGATGTCGACCAGAAACTGTGGCGGGATGCCCTGGGCTTGGGCCAGGTCATCGGTTTTCACCAGCGTGCCGGCCTCGGCGGTGGCGAGCTGCACCATCGCCCGCACCGCGTACTCCGCCTTGGCCGACATCCGCATGCTGGGGATTCTGCCACCCGACTCGCGCCGTCAGGCGATAGCGGCCAGCACCACCTCGGCGTATTCGGGGCGACACACCACCAGATCCGGCAGCAGCGGGTCGGGCCGGTTGTAGCTCAGCGCCGACCCGTCGATGCGGCAGGTGTGCAGCCCCGCCGACCGAGCCACCGCGACCGGCGCCGCCGAATCCCACTCGTACTGCCCGCCGGCGTGCACGTACACATCGGCGCGGCCTTGCACCACCGCGGCGACCTTGGCGCCCGCCGACCCCATCGGCACCAGGGTGGCGTCCAGCCGGTCGCGCACCGCCAACGCGAGTGCGGGCGGGCGGGTGCGCGACACCACGATCCGCGGCGGCCCGTGGTGCGCCGGGGGCGCGGCGACCGTCGGGGTGGCCAGCGTGACGCCCTGCGCGGGCAGCGCCACCGCGCCGGCGGCCAGTTCCCCGGACACCCACAGCGCCACGTGCACGGCCCAGTCGTCGCGGCCCAGTTCGGCGAATTCCCGGGTGCCGTCCAGCGGATCGACGATCCACACCCGCTGGGCGCGCAGCCGCGCCGGGTCGTCGACGCCCTCCTCGGACAGCACCGCGTCACCGGGCCGCTCGCGCGCCAGCGCGTCGGTCAACAAGTCGTGGGAGCGCTTGTCCCCCGCGGCCTTGCGTTCGGCCTCGCTGGCATCAGCCAGCTCGTGGCGCACACCCAGCAGCAGCTGGCCGGCTTGGGTGGCCAGCCGCGCGGCCAGCTCGTGATCGCTCACCGCCGCGACTCGAGCAGGTCGATGACCTGCTGCGCGAGTTCCTCGGTGCTGTGCTGCGGGGTGAGCCGCAGATCCGGGTTCTTCGGCCGCTGATACGGGCTGTCGATACCGGTGAAGTGGGTGATCTCCCCCGCCCGCGCTTTGGCGTACAGGCCCTTGGGATCCCGCTTCTCACAGTCCTCCAGCGGGGTGTCGCAGAACACCTCGATGAAGTCGAGGCCGGCCTCGGTGTGCACCCGGCGCGCCAGCTCGCGGTGCTCGACCAGCGGGCTGATCGCCGGCACCAACACGGTGTGCCCGGAATCGGCCAGCAGGGTCGCCACGTGCGCCAGCCGGCGCAAGTTTTCGGCCCGGTCGGCCATCGAGAAGCCGAGGTCGGCGTTCAGCCCGTGCCGCAGGTTGTCGCCGTCGAGCACGTAGGCCGGCACACCGTCGTCGAGCAGTCGGCGCTCGACCAGCATCGCCACCGACGACTTGCCCGACCCGGACAGGCCGGTGAACCACACGGTGCGGCCCCGCGCCATCCGGTCGGCGGCGGTCACCAACGACTGGTGCCGCACCGTATTCGGGCTCGAGGCGTGCCCGGCGGCGTCCCGCAGCACCATGCCGGCGGCCACGGTGCCGTTGGTGGCGGGATCGATCAGGATGAACGATCCGGTGCTGCCGTTGCGGGTGTACTCATCCAGCAGCAGCGGCGCCTGGGCGCGCAGCGAGATCCGGCCGAGTTCGTTGAGCTTCAACGCCGTCGCGGTCTTGTCGCGATGCAACGTGTTGACGTCGAGGCGGTAGTCCAACCCGGTCACCCGCACCCGGGTGGTGCGGGTGGTGTGCTTGATCAGGTAGTCGCGGCCGGGTTCGAGCGCCGAGCCGTCGGCCATCCAGCACACCGTCGCGTCGAAGTCCTGGCTGACCCGCGGCTGGTTGTTGGCCCGGGCGATCATGTCGCCGCGGGAGATGTCCAGGTCGTCGGCCAGGCTCACCGACACCGCCATCGGCGGGAACGCCTCCTCGACGGGTCCGGTGGGTCCGTCAATGGCGGTGATGCGACTGGACTTTCCGGTGGGCAGCACCACGATCTCGTCGCCGGGGCGCATCACCCCGCTGGCCACGGTGCCCGCGTAGCTGCGGTGGTCGCGGTGCTCGTGGGTTTGCGGGCGGATCACGTACTGCACCGGGAAACGCACATCGACCAGGTTGCGGTCCCCGGCCACGTACACCTCCTCCAGGTGCGACAGCAGCGCCGGCCCGTCGTACCAGGGGCTGGCATCGGACTTGGTCACCACGTTGTCGCCGTGCAGCGCCGACAGCGGAATGGTGGTCACGTCATGGATGTCCAGCCGGGTGGCGAAGGCGTGAAAGTCGTCCCGGATCGCCTCGAATTTCTCTTGGTCCCAATCGATCAGGTCCATCTTGTTGACCGCCAGCACCACGTGCCGGATCCCCAGCAGCGACGCCAAGAAGGTGTGCCGGCGGGACTGTTCCTGCAACCCGTGCCGCGCGTCGACGAGCACGATCGCCAGGTGCGCGGTGGAGGTTCCGGTCACCATATTGCGGGTGTACTGGATGTGGCCCGGGGTGTCGGCGATGATGAATTTCCGCTTGGGGGTGGCGAAATAGCGGTACGCGACATCGATGGTGATGCCCTGTTCGCGTTCGGCCCGCAGCCCGTCGGTGACCAACGCCAGGTCGGTGTAGTCGTGGCCGCGTTCCTTGGAGGTGGCCTCCACCGACGCCCACTGGTCCTCCATGACGGCCTTGGAGTCATACAGCAGCCGACCGATCAGGGTGGACTTGCCGTCGTCGACGGAGCCGGCGGTGGCGATGCGCAGCAGTGTCGTCATCAGAAGTACCCCTGCCGTTTGCGGTCTTCCATGCCGGCTTCCGAGATCCGGTCGTCGGCGCGGGTCGCGCCCCGCTCGGTCAGCCGCGACACGGCGGTTTCGGCGATCACCTCGGCCACCGTGGATGCCGACGACTCGACGCACCCGGTGCAGGTGACGTCACCGACGGTGCGGAACCGCACCGAGGTCTCGAAGACCTCCTCGTCGGGGCGCGGCTGCAGGTACCGGTGCTCGGCGAGCAGCATCCCGTCGCGCTGGAAGACGCGGCGCCGGTGCGCGTAGTAGATCGCCGGCAAGGTGATCTCCTCGGCGCCGATGTAGGACCAGATGTCGAATTCGGTCCAGTTCGACAGCGGGAACACCCGGATGTGCTCGCCCTTGTGGTGCCGCCCGTTGTAGAGGTTCCACAGCTCCGGGCGCTGCGCCTTGGGGTCCCATTGGCCGAACTCGTCGCGGAAGCTGAACACCCGCTCCTTGGCGCGGGCCTTCTCCTCGTCGCGGCGCGCACCGCCGAAGGCGGCGTCGAAGCGGTTCTCCCGGATCGCGCGCAGCAGCGTCACCGTCTGCAACGGGTTGCGTGACGGGCCGGATTCGACGACGCGCCCGGCGTCGATGTCGTCTTGCACCGAGGCCACCACCAGCCGCACCCCGGTCTGGGCGACCAGTTCGTCGCGGGTGGACAGGACCTCGTCGAAGTTGTGGCCGGTGTCGACGTGCATGACCGGGAACGGCAGCCGGCCCGGCCGGAACGCCTTGACCGCCAGGTGCAGCATCACGATCGAGTCCTTGCCGCCGGAAAACAGCAGCACCGGGCGTTCGAACTCGGCGGCCACCTCCCGGATGATGTGGATGGCCTCGGCCTCCAGCGAGCGCAGGTGACTGAGCTCGTACTGTCCGGGCGCCGGGGACGTCGTCTCTGTGTCGGCCGCCGGGCCGGCCGTCGCCGCGGACGTCACAGTATCCCGGTAAAGTTGGTAGAACTGACCATAATTACGAGCATAACCAACTATAAAACCAGCCGTGCTCCGCGCTGTCAACGGGCCTTTCCCGGCGCCTACCCGCGCTAGAGGGTGACCTCGTTGAGCTTGCCGGTGGCGACGTCGAAGACGAAGCCGCGCAGCGAGGTGGTCTGGGTGATGAACGGGCTGGCCTTGACCCGACGCAGCGATTGGCGGACATCGTCTTCCGGGTCGGGGAAGGCCTCGGCCGCCCACGACGGCCGGATCCCGGTCTCCGCCAGGACCGAGCGCTTGAACTCGTCGTCGGTGAAGGTGAGCATGCCGCAGTCGGTGTGGTGGATCAGGATGATCTCCCGGGTGCCCAACAGCCGCTGGCTGATCGCCAGCGAGCGGATCGCGTCCTCGCTGATCACGCCGCCGGCGTTGCGGATCGAATGTGCCTCGCCCTCGTTGATCCCGAGCACCCGATACACGTCCAACCGGGCGTCCATACAGGCCACCACCGCAACATGTTTGCTCGGCGGCATGGGCAGCGGGCCGTGGAAGGTCTTCGCGTACTCGGCGTTGTTGGCCAGGTAGTCGTCGGTAACTGTCACGCCCATCTCCTCACCACATTTGGGGGTATATCGTTTGCTAGACAGACGGTTGGCGCCGGTCAGTTTAACAATCAGCGGCGCCGATTCCACGGGTTAGGATCAGCGAAACTTAAGAAGGTGCGCGCCGGTGACCGGCGACACGGGGCGGCCAGCCACCGGCGAAGGCACCGGCGCGCTCTACCCTGTGCCCATGCCATCCGCACCGGGACGCCACGCATGACCCGTTTCCTGGCGCGGCGGGTGCTCAACTACCTCGTGTTGTTGGCGCTGGCCTCGTTTTTGGCCTTCTGCTTGACGTCGGTGTCCTTTTCGCCGCTGGATAACCTGCTGCACCGCAATCCGCGCCCACCGCAGGCGGTGATCGACGCCAAGGCCGCCGAACTCGGCCTGGACAAGCCGATCCCGCTGCGCTACGCCCACTGGGCCTCGCACGCCGTGCGCGGTGACTTCGGCGTGACCGTCAGCGGTCAGCCGGTCGGTGCCGAGTTGGGTCGCCGCATCGGGGTCAGCCTGCGGCTGCTGATCGTCGGGTCGGTGGTCGGCACCCTGATCGGGGTGGCGCTCGGGGCGTGGGGCGCCATCCGGCAGTACCGGCTGTCCGACCGGGTCATCACCCTGTTGGCGTTGCTGGTGATCTCGACACCGACGTTCGTGCTGGCGAACCTGGCCATCCTGGCCGCGCTGCGGGTCAACTGGGGGTTGGGCGTGCAGTTGTTCGAGTACACCGGCGAAACCTCGCCCGGGGTGGCGAGCGGGGTGTGGCCGCAGCTGCTGGACCGGCTGCAGCATCTGATGCTGCCGTCGCTGACGCTGGCGTTGGGCGCGGCCGCCGGGTTCAGCCGCTACCAACGCAACGCGATGCTCGACGTGCTGGGCCAGGATTTCATCCGCACCGCCCGGGCCAAGGGCCTGACCCGCCGGCGGGCCTTGATCAAACACGGCCTGCGCACCGCGCTGATCCCGATGGCCACCCTGTTCGCCTACGGGGTGGCCGGGCTGGTGACCGGGTCGGTGTTCGTGGAGAAGATCTTCGGCTGGCACGGCATGGGCGAGTGGGTGATCCAGGGGGTGGCGACGCAGGACACCAACATCATCGCGGCGATCACGGTGTTCACCGGCGGGGTGGTGCTGATGGCCGGGCTGCTGTCCGACGTGATCTACGCGGTCCTCGATCCGCGGGTGCGGGTGTCATGACCGCCGCCGACACCGCGCAGTTCACCTCGCGGCGCACCCTGGTGCTGCGCCGGTTTGTGCGCAGCCGGTCGGCGGTCGGGTCGCTGCTGCTGCTGGCGCTGCTGTTCATCGCCTGCTACGCGCTGCCGCCGCTGTTGCCGTACTCCTACACCGACCTGGACTACAACGCGCTGCTGCAACCGCCGGGCGCCGCGCATTGGTTGGGCACCAACGCCTTAGGGCAGGACCTGTTGGCGCAGATGCTGCGCGGGATGCAGAAGTCGATGCTGATCGGGGTGTGCGTGGCGTTCATCTCCACGCTGATCGCGGCCACCGTCGGCGCGGTCTCCGGCTATTTCGGCGGCTGGCGGGACCGGGTGCTGATGTGGCTGGTGGATTTGCTGCTGGTGGTGCCCGCCTTCATCCTCATCGCGATCGTCACGCCGCGCACCAAGGGCGCCGGGAACATCTTCTTCCTCATCCTGCTGCTGGCCGGGTTCAGCTGGATGGTCAGCTCGCGGATGGTCCGCGGCCTGACGATGAGCCTGCGGGAACGCGAATTCATCCAGGCCGCACGGTATATGGGCGTGCCCAACCGCCGGATCATCACCCACCACGTGGTGCCCAACGTCGCCTCCATCCTGATCATCGACACCACCCTCAACGTCGCGGTGGCGATCCTGGCCGAAACCGGGCTGAGCTTCCTCGGTTTCGGCATCCAGCCCCCCGACGTGTCGCTGGGCACCCTGATCGCCGACGGCACCGCGTCCGCGATCACCTTCCCGTGGGTGTTCCTGTTTCCCGCCGGGGTGCTGATCACGATCTTGGTGTGCGCCAACCTGGCCGGCGATGGCCTCCGCGACGCGTTGGATCCCGGCAGCGCCACCCTGCGGCGGGGGGCGCGATGAGCCCGCTGCTGTCGGTGACCGACCTGGCCGTCACCTTCCCCACCGACACCGAGCGAGTCGCCGCGGTGCGCGGCATCAGCTATCACGTCGATCCCGGCGAAGTCGTGGCCATGGTCGGCGAATCCGGGTCGGGAAAGTCGGCGGCGGCCATGGCGGTGATGGGCCTGCTGCCCGAATACGCCGCGGTGTCCGGCTCGGTGCACCTGCACGGCGCCGAGCTGCTCGGCCTGTCCGATGCCGCGATGTCCCGGTTCCGCGGCAAAACGATCGGCATGGTGTTCCAGGATCCGATGTCGGCGCTGACGCCGGTCTACCCGGTCGGTGCCCAGATCGCCGAGGCGATCGAGGTGCATCAGCCGCAGGTGGGCCGCAAGGCCGCGCGCCGGCGGGCGGTGGAACTGCTGGAGCTGGTGGGCATCGCCCAGCCGCAGCGGCGGGCCCGGGCGTT
Source organism: Mycobacterium sp. pUA109 (assembly GCF_041287095.1). NCBI lineage: Bacteria > Bacillati > Actinomycetota > Actinomycetes > Mycobacteriales > Mycobacteriaceae > Mycobacterium > Mycobacterium sp. pUA109. Next base: position 38,978 of record NZ_JBGGKS010000021.1, read on the forward strand.
TCCGCATGAACTGTCCGGCGGCGAGCGGCAGCGGGTGGTGATCGCGATCGCGATCGCCAACGACCCGGACCTGTTGATCTGCGACGAGCCCACCACCGCACTGGATGTCACCGTGCAGGCGCAGATCCTGGACGTGCTCAAGACGGCCCGCGATGTCACCGGCGCCGGGGTGCTGATCATCACCCACGACCTGGGGGTGGTCGCCGAATTCGCCGACCGGGCATTGGTGATGTATGCCGGCCGGGTGGTGGAGGCCGCCGCGGTGGCCGACTTGTACCGGGAACGCCAAATGCCCTACACCGTGGGGTTGTTGGGCTCGGTGCCACGCTTGGACGCCGCGCAGGGCACCCGGCTGGTGCCGATCCCGGGTGCGCCGCCGTCGTTGGCCGCGCTGGACCCCGGCTGCCCGTTCGCGCCCCGGTGCCCGCTGGCCATCGACGAATGCCGCACCGCGGAGCCGGATTTAGCCCCGGTGGGGCCCGACCATCGGGCGGCCTGTATCCGCACCGAGCACGTCGCGGGTCGCAGCGCCGCCGACATCTACGGAGTCGGCACCGACACACCCGACGCCGCATCCGCCGACGACGCGCCGGTGGTGGTGCGGGTACAGGATCTGGTCAAGACCTACCGGCTGACCAAAGGGGTGGTGCTGCGGCGCAACATCGGTGAGGTCCGCGCGGTCGACGGGGTCAGCTTCGAACTGCAGCAGGGCCGCACGCTGGGCATCGTCGGCGAGTCGGGGTCGGGGAAATCCACCACGCTGCATCAGATTCTGCAGCTCAGCGCCCCACAGGCGGGAAGCATCGAGGTGCTGGGCACCGACGTCGCCACCCTGACCGCCACCACCCGGCGGGTGCTGCGCCGCGATCTGCAGGTGGTGTTCCAGGATCCGGTGGCCTCCCTGGACCCCCGCTTCCCGGTTTTCGATGTGCTCGCCGAGCCGCTGCGCGCCAACGGGTTTGACAAGACCGAGATCAACGCCCGGGTCGCCGAGCTGCTGGAACTGGTGGGGCTGCGGCGCGCCGACGCCAGCCGCTACCCCGCCGAGTTCTCCGGCGGGCAAAAGCAACGCATCGGTATCGCCCGGGCGCTGGCGTTGCAGCCGAAGATCCTCGCGCTCGATGAGCCGGTATCCGCCCTGGACGTGTCCATCCAGGCCGGCATCATCAACCTGCTGCTGGATTTGCAGCAGCGGCTCGGGTTGTCCTACCTGTTTGTGTCCCATGACCTTTCGGTCGTCAAACATCTCGCGCACCGGGTGGCGGTGATGTTCGCCGGCGCCATCGTCGAGCAGGGTGAGGCCGATGAGGTCCTGCGCGCACCCCAACACGACTACACCCGCCGGCTGCTGGCCGCGGTCCCCCAACCGGAGCCGCATCGTGGGTAGCCGGGCGTTGACTCTGCGCTCACGGCGCGGTTTGGCGCGACAATCGCGCCCCAGACGCAGAGTCATTGCGGTCTGCGCAGCGGTGCTGACGGCCGGACTGATCCTCACCGGGTGTGCACCGGTCGACGTCGACGCGGTCGACGGCGCCGCCGAGATCGGCAGCAGCAGCGACATCAACCCGCAGGACCCGGCGACGTTGCAGGACGGTGGGAACCTGCGGCTGGCGCTGGCGGAGTTCCCGCCGAACTTCAACACCTTGCACATCGACGGCAACCTGGCCGATATCGGCGGCATGCTCAAGGCCACCCTGCCGCGCGCGTTCACCATCGGCCCGGACGGCTCGGCCACGGTGGACACCGACTACTTCACTAGCGTCGAGCTCACCGGCACCGACCCGCAGGTGGTGACCTACACCATCAACCCGAGGGCGGTGTGGTCCGACGGCACCCCGATCACCTGGGAAGACATCGCCAGCCAAATCCACGCCATCAGTGGGGCCGACGACCGGTTCGCGATCGCCAGCACCGCCGGGGCCGAACGGGTCAAGTCGGTGACCCGCGGTGTCGACGACCGGCAGGCGGTGATGACCTTCGCCAAGCCGTATTCGGAGTGGCGCGGCATGTTCGCCGGCAACTCGATGCTGCTGTCCAAGAGCATGACCGCCACCCCCGAGGCGTTCAACAAGGGCCAACTGCAGCGGCCCGGCCCGTCGGCCGGCCCGTTCATCGTGTCCGGGTTGGACCGCGGCGCGCAGCGCATCACGTTGACCCGCAATCCGCGCTGGTGGGGCGCCAAGCCGCGGCTGGAGACCATCACCTATCTGGTGCTCGACGACGCGGCGCGGCTGCCGGCGCTGCAGAACAAGACCATCGACGCCACCGGGGTGGGCTCCCTGGACCAGCTGACCATCGCGCGGCGCACCCGCGGCATCTCGATCCGTCGCGCCCCCACCCCGGCCTGGTATCACTTCACCATCAACGGGGCGCCCGGCTCGATCCTGGCCGATAAGGCACTGCGGGTGGCCATCACCAAGGGCATCGACCGCCAGCTCATCGCCGACGTGACCCAGCGCGGCCTGACCACCGACCCGGTGCCGTTGAACAACCACATCTACGTCGCCGGCCAGGACGGCTACCAAGACAACAGCATCGGCTACGACCCGGAGCAGGCCAAGCGTGAACTCGATGCGCTGGGCTGGAAACTCAACGGGCAGTTCCGCGAAAAAAACGGGCGCCGTCTGGTGATCCGCGACGTGCTCTACGACGCGCAGACCACCAAACAGTTCGGCCAAATCGCGCAGCACAGCCTGGCGCAGATCGGGGTCCAGTTGGAACTGGACGCCAAGGCCGGCTCCGGTTTTTTCACCAAGTACATCAACGTCGGCGACTTCGATTTCGCGCAGTTCTCCTGGGTCGGTGACGCGTTCCCGCTGGCCGGGCTCACCCAGATCTACGCCCGGCACGGGGAGGGCAATTTCGGCAAGATCGGCAGCCCGCAGATCGACGCCAAGATCGAGGAGACGCTGTCCGAGCTCGACCCGGGGAAGGCCCGGCAACTGGCCAACGAGGTCGACCGGCTGTTGTGGGCGGAGGGATTCAGCCTGCCGTTGACCCAGACCCCGGGCAACATGGCGGCCCGCAGCTCCCTGGCCAACTACGGCGCCACCGGGCTGGCGGATTTGGATTACACCGCGATCGGCTTCATGCGCGAGTGACCCTGCGCGCCGAACGGCCAGTTATGACACGTTTTTCGCGAAATTCCGTGTCATAACTGGCCACTCGGTGGCCAAGCACGGACGCGATGCGCTCACTGTTGCTGCGAGTGCAGGGGCGGCGGCGTCCACGCCGGCCACGACGGCGCACCGATGATCTGACCCGCGGACATGGTGGCGACGATCCGCGGCCCGACACCCGCGGAGTTGTCGTAGACCATGGCGCTATCGGATTCGGCGATCGCCGCCGCGACCAACCCCCAAAGGCGACGGTAGCGCTCCCGTATCTTGTCCTCCGGCACGGCAGGGCCACCGGTCTGGACGCGGAGCCGAACGCGCTCGACGGCCAGGTCTTCGGGGACCAGCACAACGTGCACCACGACGGTGTACCCGGCGGCGCGGGCAGTGCGGATGAGATCGAGCTTGGACGGGTGGGAGAAGACCGTCTCGGCGATGAACGGGCGTCGGGCCGAGATCAGGTGGGCTCTGGTGTCGGCGGCGACCCGAGCGGCGTCGTAGGCATGCGCCTCGGGATCGTCCGGCCAGCGTTGCCGGGCGATCTCGTCGGCGTTGACGAACACGCTGCCGGGCAGCAGGGCCGCGAGAACGGTGGCCACGAACGTGGATTTCCCGGCCCCATTGGGGCCGGCCACCACGTCGAGTCGGGTCACGACCGGGCGTGGTGGCCCTCATCGAGGACAACCGCTGTCCCGTCCGGCTGGTATTCGACGATGTCGCCGGTTTCGTTGAGGGCGACCCAGGGTGTGCCGCGGGCCGCGAACTCGGCGGCGTAGTTGGTCTGCGCCACCTTCTCCTCGATCGCCGCGTTGATCTCGGCGTTGAACACCGTGCTTTCTTCGGGGGTCAGGACGTTGACCGCCAGATCGCCGGCCAACGCGGCCTCCACTCGGCGGCGCGACGCGCTGTACTGGCTGGACACCGCCCGCCCCACCCGCGTCCAATGGTCGAGCTGCTGTTTGGCGGATCGGCCCTGGCGTCCGCCTTCGACCGCCGCACTGTCGGCCAGATCGGCGGCGATCCGCATCACCCGATCGTCGGCTTTGGGCATGACCACCTCCTCGAGTAGCAATCTGCTACCAGTGTAGCGAATTGCTACACGGTTCAGCCGCGGGTCAGGCACTCAGTTCGATGCGGTGCGCACCGTCCACGCTTTGGTAGCGGGCGGGGGTGCAGGTCAGCACGATCACCTGGCCGTCGGCGCCGACCATGTCGAAAACCTCCCCCATGCTGGCCAACCGGCCCGGATCGGTGAAGCCGAGCGCGTCGTCGATCAGCACCGGGACGGTGTCTTCCTTGGCCACCAGCGCCGCCCCGGCCAGCCGCGCCAGGATGCCGAGTTGCTCCTTGGCGCCACCGGACAGCGACTCGTAGGGCACGGTGCGGCCGTCGAGGGTGCGGGTGTTGATGCGCAGGTCGCTGTCGACGTCGACTTCGAAGCTGGGCCCGAACACCGGGCGGCCGAGCCGTTCGATCTCGGCGCGGAACGGGGCGACGTAGCGCTGCCGGGTGGTGTCGCGGTGGCGGGCCATGGTCGAGCGCAGCAGCTGTGCGGCGCGGGCCCGCCGCCCGATCCGGGCGTGCTCGGCCGCCGCGTGCGCCCGGCTGTTTTCGGCGGCGTCGAGCTTGCCCTTGCGGCCCTCGGTGCCGAAGACGGCGAGTTCGACCTCGACGGCATGCAGCGCGCGGGCGGTCTCGGCGTGCCGGGTTCGCAGCGCCCCCGCGTCGGCGGCGGCCGCAGCAAGTTCGGCGGCCACCGCGTCGGGGCTGGCCGCGGCCAGCTGGTCGGACAGGTCGGCGACGCGCTGCTGCGCGGTGTGCACGGCCTGGGCGTTGGCGTCCGCGGTGCCGGCCAGGTCGTCGTCGCTGACTGACGCCCGCTGGGCGGCCAGCCGCTCGGCGACCGCGTCCAACTCCGTGCGCTGGGCGGCCACCTTGTCGCGCCGCAGCGCGGCGCGGGTGGTGTTCTCGGTGAGCTGGCCGGCCGCCGCGGCGGCTTCCCGACGCCGGGTTGCGGTGTCCGCGGCCGCCTGGGCGCGCGCCGCCGCGGCGGCGTCGAGTTCGGCGCGGGCGGCGGCGGCATCGGTGGCGACGTCGGGCTGGTCGGCGCGCAGCTGCTCCAGCCGGCCGCGCAGCTGATCGAGCGGGTCGTCGCCGCGCAGCGCCGCCAGGGTGGCGCCCAGCTGGTCGCGGCGACCGTGCAGTTCCCGGCGCCGCTGGTCGGCGCTGCGCGCCGCGGCCAGATCAGCCACCCCGGCGGCCTGCAGGGCGGCGCCCAGTTCCTGTTGCGCCGCAGCGCATTTGGCCTCCGCATCCCGTGCGGTGTCGCCGGGACGGACCCGCACGGTCAGCAGGTCGGGGACCGCCACCTCGGTGGCGGCGGTGGCGGTCGTCGACCAGCTTTGACCCGCCGGCAACGACACCCGCTGGTCACCGACGACGAGTTCGAGGTCGGCAGCCGCGGTGACTTCCACCGTCGCCGAGATCGCGGCCAGCGACGCCGCCGCACGATCCAGCGCGGCCGTGGCGTCTTCGATCCGGCGCAGCAGCGCCTCGGTCACGGTGATGCCGGACAGCTCCCCGCACACCAGGTCGTGGTCACGCTGGGTGGCGTCGATCTTGGCCAGCCGGGCGGCCAGCCGGTCGGCCTCGTCGCGGTGAGCGAGCTGGTCGACGACGCGGCGGGCGGCCTCGACGCGCCGCTCGGCGGCGGCCAGCACCTCGGCCGACTGCTCGACGGCGGCGTCGGCGGCCTCCGCGGCCTGCCGTGCCGTGGACTCGGCGTCGGCGGCGTCGCGCGCTTCGGCCGCCAGGGCGGTGATGGCGGTTGTCCGGGTGTCGAGGTCGGTGCGCAGCCGCACCCGCTCGGTGTGGGCGGCCGTCGAGGCGGTGCTGGTGGCTTCGGCCGCGGTGGCGATCAACTGCGCTTCGCGCAGCTGCTCGGTGAGTTCGGCGATCCGGTCGGCTGCGGCGCGGGCAGCGGTGTGGCGGGCGCCGGCGGCCTCCTGTTGCCCGGCCAGCTGGGCCAGCTGCTCGGTCAGCTCGGCGTGTCGGCGGACCCGGTCGTCGACCTCGGCGAGGTCCGCTGCGCAGCGCGCCACCTCGTCCTCGGCGGCGCCCAGTGCGGCGATGGCGGTGGCCCACTCCCCGGTGGGGCGACCGGTCGCGGTGAAGTAGCGCCCGTACTCGGCGTCGATGCGTTCGATGAGCAGCGGTTCGGTGCCGCTGGACGTGGCGGTGTCGCCGGCGGCGACGTCGAGCGCCCGGGACAGCGCATCGCAGCCGGACAGGTCCACCGCCGCGGTCGATGCGGCCTGCAGCACCCGCTGGGCACGCCACAGGTCGGTGTCCATGGTCTCGGTCAGGATCGCGCGGACCCGCTCGTGCGCCTCGTCGCCGGTCAGCTGCTCGCGGCGCGGCGCCAGCACCGTCAACTGGGTCTCGGCCTTTTTGTGGAAGCGCTTGTGGTAGACGAAACGGTAAGGGCCGGTGCTGATTTCGGCGGTGACCTCGGCGCCGACGTCGGCGTGGGTCGGCTTGACCTGCTTGACGTCCTTCTTGGTGGAGCGGTCCTTGGACTCCAGCAACAGATCCAGCGCCTCGATCATCGAGGACTTGCCGACCTCGTTGGCGCCGGACACCACCACCACCCCGTGGTCGGGGAAGTCGATCTCCCGGTGCGCGACGCCGCGGTAGTTGGTCAGGACCAGCCGGTGCAGTTTCATGCCGCACCCCGCTGGGTGAGCCGCAGCAGCAACGCCAGCGCCGCCTGCGCGTCGTCGGCGGTGGCGGTGTCGGCGCCGCGTGCGGTGGCGACCAGTTCGTGCACCGCGTCGGCGGCGAACCCGCCGATCCCCAAGTCGTCGAACTCGCCGTCGGCGGGCAGCACCGCCAGGTCGGTGTGGCGCTCCCAGGTACCCAGCCAGGCGAACAGCCGGGCGTACTTGTCCAGGCACGCGTCCAACGCGGCGCGGTCGGTGACGCTCAGCGAGCCGGTCAGCGCCAGCCGCACCACGGTGCGGTCCTTGTCGGGCAACTGGTCGAGGTTGATGTCCAGGTCGGCGATGTCGCGGCTGGTGTCGACCTGGCGGTGCAGGGTGAGGAACCGCCAGCGGCCGACGTGGCGGGCCTCGACGCTGACCGTGCCGTCGTTGTCGTCGATGTCGACGATCAGGACATGACCGGGGTCGGATTCGATGTCGTCGAAGTTGGTGACCTCCGGTGAACCGGAGTACCAGACCCGACCGGTCGCGCCGACCTGGGTGCGGGAATGCTTGTCGCCCAGCGCGACATAGTGGAGGGCTCCGCGGGCCAGCGCCTCCTCCAGGGCCGCGAGCCGGATCAGCGAGGGCTTGCCGGGGTCGGGGTCCAGCACGTCGACGCCGCCGTGGGCGAGCAGGATCCGGGTGGCGCCGTTGTCGGGCAGGCCGTCGAGCGCGGCGGCGGCCAGGTCGGTGGTGGGCGCCTTGGAGCGCCACGGCGCGGCGACGATCTCCAGTCCGGGCCGCACCCGATGTGCCCCGGCGGTGTCGAGCACCACGACGTTATCCGGGCATTCGGCGGTGAACAACGCGCTGGTGTACACCGAGGCCGCATCGAGTGGGTCATGGTTGCCGGGCAGTAGATACACCGGGATCCCGATGGTGCGCATGGCTTCCAGGGACTGGCTGATCACCGCCGGGGCCAGCTGGTTGTGCTCGAACACGTCGCCGGCCACCACGACGAACTCCGCGCCGGTCTCGGCGGCCAACGCACCGAGGCCGGCCACCGCGTCGCGGCGGGCCGCCGAATACCGGGGCTGGGCGTCGCCGGCCAGGAAGTGACGGGTCATGCCGAGCTGCCAGTCGGCGGTGTGCACAAACCGCATGTCACTCCCCTTTTTTGCGTCTCGCCTGCGCCCGATCTGAACCGGGCACCGCGAGTGTATGACCGGCCGCCGACAAGCCCGTGGACCTTGCTCGGCAGGTCCCCGGGTCGGGGCGCTAGGTGGCGCCCAGGGGCACCACCAGCCTCATCAGTCGCAGATGTTGCTAGGGGCGCTCACAGGTAGATCCCGTCCGGAACCGCCGCGCGGTAGCGCCCACTGCCCACCTCGGCCAGCAGCGCCGCGGTACTGACCTTTGCGCCGTCGTCGGCCAATATGGCCCGGCGAACGATCTCGCGGATGTCGCTACCGCTGGTGTTCTGGGGCAGCGCGGCCACCACCGCCACGGTGTCAACAGCCGACCCACCGGGCAGACCCGCGATCAGTGCCGCCAGGATCCGTCCCGCGTCGGCGCGGCTGGGGTAGCCGACCTCGACGATGGAGTCGAACCGCCCGGTGCGGATGGCCGCCTTGTCCAGCGTCGCGGTGTCGTTGGTGGAGGCCAGCGTCAAGATGCGGGCATCGGGTTGAATGTCCATGGCCTGCAACAGCTCCGACAACCCCTCAGCACCGGTCGCGCGGTCGCGACACCACAGGTCGACGTCCTCCAGCACGAGCAACACCGGACCGCCGAGGCGCTGGGCTTCCTCCACGACAGCGGTCAACAGCTGCGCCCCGGCCTTGGCCTCGACGTAGATGACGGTGAATTCACCGACGACCTCCCGTGCCATCACCGCGCTCACCGCCGACTTGCCGGTCCCGGGCGGACCGCACAACAGAACACCGCGCCGCGCACCCAGGCCGTGCTCGTTCAGCACGGCGTGGCGGTCGCGTACCGCGGTCACCCCAAGATCGACCTCGGTCCACACCGCATCGGGAACGATGACGGTCTCCCGCGTCACGGTCGACGGCAGCTCGATGACGGCCAGGCTCAGCCCGTGCGTGTAGCTGGCGCGTACCGCTTGGCCCCGGTAGGGGTTCAACCGGATGGCGCGGTCGAACAACCGGTCCAACACGACGCGGGCACCGTCCTGCGCCTCCGGCGTCACATAGGCGCTCACTTCCGCCGAATGCAGGACGCTCTCGCGGGCTTCGATGTAGATGACGCATCCGGTGTCATCGAGCAGCGTCCCGGCGGGAAAGTGCACACGCAAGCACAACGGGTGTCGGTAGCGCCGCCCACCGAGCTCGGTCTGCGTCCACTTCGGCGGATGGGTGTATTCGCCGGGCCCGATTTCGCAGACGTGCGCGTGCTTTTCGATCCATTCCCCCAGCGCCAGCGCGGTGGTCAACCGGGACACCGGCGTGAGCTCGCGTTCCTCATCGAGCAATTGGGCGCAGTCCGCGACGCCCAAGCAGCGGGCGGTGAACTTTTCCGCGGTCTCGGCGCGCTCGCGCTCGGAGACGCCGATCAACAACTCGCCGAGCGCGCGCAGCGCGGGACGCACCGCACCGTCCTGGCCATCGAGCCACGCAGTCACATCATCGATGGGACGGCGGCGCACCTCAGCGCCGGCGGTCGGCTCGGTCAATTCGTGGTCGGTGAGGGTCATCGCTTCGTTGTTCGTTCGGAAGAAAGGGCAGCCGACCAGCTTCGCACCCCACCGTCAGGTGGTCAACTGGTTTGCGCGGGCTTGCTCTAGCGTGGGACCGGTGAGCGACCAACCCCGCACCCTGGTGCTGCTACGGCACGCGAAGTCGACCTACCCGGACGGCGTGGCCGACCACGACCGCCCGCTGGCGCCGCGCGGCGTGCGGGAGGCCGGGCTGGCCGGTGACTGGCTACGCGCCCACCTGCCCGGCATCGACGCGGTGCTGTGCTCGACGGCGACCCGGGCCCGGCAAACCTTGGCGCGCACCGGTATCGACGCTCCCGTGCGCTACATCGAACGGCTCTACGGCGCCGTGCCGGGTGTGGTGGTCGAGGAAATCAACACGGTTCCCGATGATGTGACCACCCTGCTGGTGGTCGGCCACGAACCGACGATGTCCCAGGTGACGCTCGCCCTGGCCGGCGCCGAGGGCACTAACCCGGCCGCCGCCGAACGGGTCTCGACGAAGTTCTCGACGTCGGCGATGGCGGTGTTGCGGGTGCCGTGCGAGTGGCGGCAGCTGGAGCTCGGCGGCGCGGCGCTGACCGACTTCCACGTGCCGCGCTGAGTGGCCGGTATCTCAACGCCGATTCTCATCCACCGCGAGCGCGTTGAGATTGCGTCGAGGGTCGCGATTTTTCGAAAACCACGACCACCGAAGCAATCTCGACGCCAAGGAGAAGCAATCTCGACGCCACGGACAGCGACGCCACGGGAAGCAGCCCGCCGAGCGCGTCAGAAGTTGCGGGCCAGCGTGAGCTCCATCAGCTTGATGGCCTGCTCGCAGGCGTCGATGCCGGCGGTCTGCGGGTTCACCCACCAGCCGACCACCCCGGCGGCGTCGCTGGCCACCCCGCACGACCCGTTGGGGTCGTTGGGGCGCATCACGATCGAGTCGACGCCCTCGATCAGCCGGCTCTCGATCTGGTATTTCAGGCCTTCGGCGACCTTGCGTTCGTTGGCCAGGCTGCCCTGCTCAAACCAGAACCGGGTGATGTCGATCAGCCCGGCGGGGTTGGCCGCCTGCCAGCGGCAGATCGCGCCGACGAACGTGCTCTGGATGTCCAGCGGGTCGGCCCCGACGGTCTTGGCGAGGATGTCGGTGGTCAACACCTCGCATTCCTTGAGCAGGTTCGGATACATCTGCTGGGAGTTGTCGTTGCGTGGCACGTCGCCGGACCCCACCTTGACCGGGGTGCCACCGACCGACTTCGAACAGCCGGTCAGTACGGCCAGCAGGGTCAACACCGCCGCAGCCACCGCGACGACCCGGTTACGTGCACGCACCGACGGGCTCATTTCGCGTTCACAATCGATTGTCGGGTCAGTTCCTTGGCCACATCGCACGGGTCGGGGAAGGGCTTCTGGGCGAAGCTGACCGACCATTCGATGAAGTCGTCGTCGAACTGAATACCCACCTCGCACAGGCTGTCCCCGAGGGATGCCTGGGTGCCGATCGCGATGAACCCGCCGTGGCCCTCGATGTTGATGTCTTCGACGCTGGTGCGGGACAGTTCCTCGGTCTTGCGTTCCCGCCCGATCGGGCTGCCGCGGTACCAAGAGAAGGAAAAGTGCGGGCCCAAAATCCCGCCACCGGCCAGCCACTGGCAGCCCACCGAGTTCTGCGCGGTGTTGACCAGCCCGGTCACCTTGGTCAGTTCGGTGACGGTCTGATCGCTGACGCCGCCGCATTGCGGGAAGAACGGGCCGTGTTTGCCTTCGGCGTTGGGCGCGGCGGTCGACGGCACCGCGGGCCCATCATTCGAGCCGCCGGAATCGCTGCACCCGGCGACCAGCGCGATCACCGCCGCCGTGCCGGCCGCCGCGCGGGCCAGCGGCATCATCTTGGACTGCACCGCTATGCGCACCTACTGCTCGTCACACGATGCACTGTAGCGTCCACCCGGCGCGGCTAACCACGGCGTGCCGGGTGACCAGTCACTTTGCGCCGGGTCGCGGGCCCCCGGTCGACCCCGGACCGACACCGGCTTGTGCGACAGTTACCAGATGCTGTTGGCCCTGCTGCGGCGCTACGTCCGGCCGTATCGACGGCTGGTCGCCGCGGTCATGGCGCTGCAGCTGATCAGCACTTTGGCCTCGCTGTACCTGCCGACCGTGAACGCCACCGTCATCGACGAGGGTGTGGCCAAGGGCAACACCCGGGTCATCGTCGTGCTGGGCGCGCTGATGCTGGCGGTCACCGCGCTGCAGGCGGTGTGCGCGGTGGGCGCGGTCTACTTCGGGTCCCGCGCCGGGATGGGGTTCGGCCGCGACCTGCGCGCGGCGATGTTCGGCCGGGTCCTCACCTTCTCCGAACCCGAGACCGCCGGCTTCGGCGCGCCGTCGCTGCTGACCCGCACCACCAACGACGTCCGCCAAATCCAGGTGCTGGTGCAGATGACCTGCACCGTGCTGGTCACCGCGCCGATCATGAGCGTCGGCGGCATCGTGATGGCCGTGCACCAGGACGCCGGGCTGTCCTGGCTGCTGCTGATCGCCGTGCCGGTGCTGGCCGTGGCCAACTACGCGATCATCGCCCGGATGTTGCCGCTGTTTCGCCGCATGCAGCGGCTGATCGACAACATCAACCGGGTGCTGCGCGACCAGCTGTCCGGGGTCCGGGTGGTCCGGGCGTTCGCCCGCGAACCGTTCGAACGTGACCGGTTCGACCAGGCCAACCGCGCGCTGTCGGACACCGCCCTGACCACCGGTAACTGGCAGGCGCTGATGTTGCCGGCCACCACGCTGACCATCAACTGTTCCAGCGTCGCGCTGATCTGGTTCGGCGGGCGGCGCATCGATGCCGGCCAGATGCAGATCGGGTCGCTGGTGGCGTTCCTGTCGTATTTCATGCAGATCCTGATGGCGGTGCTGATGGCGACCATGCTGCTGTCCATCCTGCCGCGCGCCTCGGTGTGTGCCGAACGGATCACCGAGGTGCTGGCCACCCGCCCCGCGATCGGCGCCCCGGCGACACCGCGGTGCCCGCCGGGCGGCGTGACCGGCGTCATTCGGCTCGACGGCGTCGCGTTCCGCTACCCCGGTGCCGAGCAGCCGGTGCTGCGCGACGTCTCGCTGACCGCGCGGCCCGGCACCACCACCGCCATCGTCGGCAGCACCGGTTCGGGTAAATCGACGCTGGTGTCGCTGATCAGCCGGCTGCACGACGTCACCGCCGGCGCGGTTTCGATCGACGGCGTCGATGTGCGGGACTACGACCCCGAGCGGCTGTGGTCGACGCTGGGCCTGGTGCCCCAGGGCGGTTACTTGTTCTCCGGCACGGTGGCCGACAACCTGCGCTACGGCAAACGCGACGCCACCGACGCCGAGATGTGGGAGGCGCTGGCCGTGGCGGCCGCCGACGAATTCGTGGCCGCCCACCGCGACGGCCTGGCGATGCGGGTCGCCCAGGGCGGCATCAACTTTTCCGGCGGGCAGCGCCAACGGCTGGCGATCGCGCGCGCGGTCATCCGCCGCCCGGCGATCTACCTGTTCGACGACGCGTTCTCCGCGCTGGACGTGCACACCGACGCCGCGGTGCGCGCCGCGCTGGCACGGATCGCGGGGAAGGCCACGGTTGTCATCGTGGCGCAGCGGATCTCGACGATCGCCCACGCCGACCAGGTGGTGGTCCTCGACGAGGGGACGGTGGCCGGTATCGGGTCCCACGACGCGCTGCTGGCCGAGTGCCCCGCCTACGCCGAATTCGTCGACTCGCAGTCGGTGTGGGCCGGGGTGGGAGGCGTGTCGTGACCGGGCCGGTGCGTCCGCCGCTGCGCGCCGCCGCGCCCGCGGGCCGGTCCCGGGATTTCCCCGGCACCGCGGTGCGGCTGGTGAAACGCCTTACCCCGCAACGCGGTTTAGTGGCCGCGGTGATGACGTTGTCGCTGGGCGGTATCGCGATCGGGGTGGCCGGACCACGGGTCCTGGGCCACGCCACCGACGTGGTGTTCAACGGGGTGATCGGTCGCCAACTGCCGGCCGGGATCACCAAAGACCAGGCCGTGGCCGCCGCCCGCGCCCGCGGCGACACCACCTTCGCCGAGCTGCTCTCCGGGATGAACCTGGTGCCCGGGCAGGGCGTGGACTTCGCCGCGGTGGGGCGCACCCTGGCGCTGGCGTTGGGCCTGTATCTGGTTGCCGCGCTGCTGGTGTGGCTGCAAGCCCGGCTGCTCAACCTCACCGTGCAGCGCACCATGCGGGCGTTGCGCGCCGACGTCGAGGACAAGCTGCACCGGCTCCCGCTGTCCTACTTCGACGGCCGGCAGCGCGGCGAGCTGCTCAGCCGGGTCACCAACGACATCGACAATATGCAGAGTTCGATCTCGATGACGATCAGCCAGCTGGTGACGACCACGCTGACCGTGGTGGCGGTGCTGGCGATGATGGTGTCGATCTCACCGCTGCTGGCCGGGATCACGCTGCTGACGGTGCCGCTGCTGTTGCTGACCACCCGGGCGATCGTGCGGCGCTCGCAGCGGCTGTTCGCCGCCCAGTGGGCCAGCACCGGGCGCCTCAACGCCCACATCGAGGAGACCTACAGCGGTTTCGCGTTGGTACGGACGTTCGGTCACCGGGAGTGGGCACAGCAGCGGTTCCGCGAACTCAACGACGACGTCTATCAGGCCAGCGTGGGCGCCCAGTTCTTCTCCGGCCTGGTGTCGCCGGCCACGATGGTGCTGGGCAACCTCAGCTACGTCGCGGTCGCCGTGGTGGGCGGGCTGCAGGTGGCGACCGGGCAGATCACCTTGGGCAGCATCCAGGCCTTCATCGCCTACGTGCGCCAGTTCAACCAACCGTTGACGCACCTGGCGGCCATGTACAACACGCTGCAATCGGGAATGGCCAGCGCCGAACGGGTTTTCGAGCTGCTGGACGAGCCGGAGGAACCGGCCGATCCGGAGCCGGCGGCGCTGCCCGGCGACCGGCACGCGTGCCGGGTGGAGTTTGACCGGGTGCACTTCGGCTACCAGCCCGGCACCCCGGTCATCGAGGATCTCTCGTTGGTGGTGGAACCGGGCAGCACGGTCGCGATCGTCGGGCCCACCGGGGCCGGCAAAACCACCCTGGTCAACCTGCTGATGCGGTTCTACGACGTGGACTCCGGACGGATCCTGGTCGACGGCGTCGACATCACCGGCATGAGCCGGCACTCGCTGCGGTCCCGGATCGGCATGGTGCTGCAGGACACCTGGCTATTCGGCGGCACGATCGCCGAGAACATCGCCTACGGACGGCCGGCGGCCGGCGAGGATGAGGTGGTGGCCGCCGCCCGGGCCGCCCATGTGGACCGGTTCGTGCACACCCTGCCGGACGGCTACCAGACCCGGATCAGCGACGCCGGCGCCAATATCAGCGCCGGCGAGAAGCAGCTGATCACCATCGCTCGGGCGTTTCTGGCCCGCCCGCGGCTCCTCATTCTCGACGAGGCGACCAGCTCGGTGGACACCCGAACCGAACTGCTGATTCAGCACGCGATCGCTGAGCTGCGTCGGGACCGCACCAGTTTCATTATCGCCCACCGCCTTTCGACGATCCGCGACGCCGACCACATCCTGGTGCTGGACCAGGGCCGGATCGTGGAATACGGCAACCACGCCGAGTTGCTGGCCCGCCGCGGCGCCTACTACGCGATGGCGTCTCGTTAAAGCTCGGGGCCTTGGCCGCGCAGGTCGTCGACGTCGGCCATCGCCTCGCGCAGTTTGGCCAGCCACTCCTGGGTGTGCTCCCCGACGAGCTTGACCGACCAGGCCAGCGCGTCCGAGCGGGATCGGGCCACCCCCGCGTCGACCAGGGTGTCGAGCACCTGGCGCTCGGGTTGCTTCAACCGGGTCATGACCGGGACCGCGATGTGGGTAAACAGGACTCGCTCACCACCGACCTCGACGCCCCAGGACACCTTGCGGTCGTAGCGGTCCTGCGCCTCATCGGCGATCGCCATCCGCTCGGGTCGGGTGTCCTCCCGGAACCGGGATGCGCGTCCCGCGGCGTGCGCCTGGGATTCGTCGGCGCCCTCGGCTGCCGGCAGTCGGCCGATCACGGTGATTTCCTCGCGGTCGACGATCACCTCGGGGGCACCGTCGAACCAGGCCTCCGGCAGCCGCCCCGCGAACCAGTCCGCGGCGTCGCCGGCGTCGGGCTGGTGTGCTTGCTGCCAGCCCCCGGGGCGGCCGCGCCGCCCGCTGTGCACATAATGTCGTTTCATGATTACATGATTACACCGTTACAGACCCCAGGGCGAGGGGTTCACCGAGGGCGAACAATCCGCCCTCGGGGCGCTGGCTCCGGGTGCCCGAAAACCGTTGCTACCCCGCGCCGACAGGTGTAAGTTGAAGCGCGAAGCAGGCCCGGACATGACCGATCCAAAGAGCCGGCATAAAGGGTGACAAGCCGGCCGCGCAGGATGTGGAGACGCCCCTAATTGTCAGCCGGGCCTGCCTCATTGTGTCGAGGGTTTACCTCGTAATCCGCAGTACGTCCTCGAGTGGCCGGCGCGGCGTGGCCGGCGGGGTCTCGTCGAGCGTCGGCGCGACGCCCACCCGGATCAGGATCTGCGGCAGGTCGCCGTGCCCGGTGAGCGCGGCCAGGATCTCGCGGCTGGCCGGCAGCTCGGTCAGGTGGGTCAGCGGGCAGGTCGCCAGGCCGGCCAGCGTGCACTCCAACAGCACCGTCGAGAGCACCTCGCCGCACGCCAACGCCGCCGCGCGACTGTCCTCGTCGGTGGACAGCATCACAATCGTCGACCAGTCCACCCCGATCTCGGTGCGCCGCTCCGGGCGCTGGATGACCGGGAAGGCCCGCCCGACCTCGACGCGATCGCTTTCGGCGGCCGACACCAGCGCGCTCTGCGGGATCCCGTCCGACACCTCGAACGGTGCTGTCCACCAGTCGAGTTCGGCGTGGTAGGCGGAGTCGTACAGCCGCAGCGATTCGGTGAGCTGCGCCGCCTCGGCGAGTTGGGGGCGCACCGCCTCGGGCAATGTCTGCAGCCGCACGGCGCTCTCGGCGATCCTGGCGCGCAACACGGTCTCAAACGCGTCCCAGCCGGCCGGCGCCAACAGCGGCAGCCGGTCACTCCGCCGGGCCAGGATCGCGTCGGCGCGACGGTGCTGACCGTCGGTCACGTAGTCCAGCGCGGTGAACCCGATCGAGGCCAGGTGCTGGGGCTGGTTCGGGTTGGGGAAGCGGTCCACCACCGCATGCCAGCCGGCCGCGGCCATCGCCACCCGCAAGTGATCCAGCACGGCACCGCAGCTGATCAGCGCCTCACGGCCGGACTGATCGGTGTGCACCGCACGGGTCTCATCGACGTACAGCTCCAGCCGGTCACCGTCGAGCACCCACAGCCAGGGTTGGCTGTTGTGCAGCGAGGGCGCGCGGCACGCCAGCCGCACCGCCTCGGCGATGACCGCGGGTTGCACCATCGTCACCATCGTGTCCAACATGACCCACCTCCACGTGTGCTCTCCCGTGAAGTCTTGTCACGTCGCGGCCGCGGCGCCAGGACCGAACGTCCCATTCACTGTGGGCCTTTCGGCCCGATCAGGCACTCTCACCGCGGCGGGCGCGGAACAGTTTGACCTCATCCTTGATGCCCTTGAGCCGCCGGGCCCCGGCAAAAGACCAGCTGAACCCCCCGGTAGCGCCGAGGGCTTCGCGCACCGTTTCGGTCACCAACACCGCGCCCGGACGCGCCACCCCGGTCACCCGGCTGGCCAGGTTCACCGGACTGCCGAACCAGTCGCCGGCGCGGCTCACCGCCGGACCGGCCGCCACCCCGGCCCGCAGCCGCGGAAAGTCCGCGTCGGAATCGGTAGCCTCGACCAGCTTGAGCACGGCGTCGAGCAGCGGTGCCGGCTCGGTGCAGACGAACATCACCGCGTCGCCGATGGTCTTGATGAACCGCACCGGGGGGACGGCGACATCGCGGGCCCGGTCGGCCAGCCGGTTGGCCAGCTGCTCCAAGTCTTCCGGTGGCACCACCTCGCCGAGCCGGGTGAACCCGACCAGGTCGGCGAACGCGATGCTGACCTGCCGGGCGCCCGGCAGCGCGGTGCCGGCGGCCCGTTCGCTGGCGGTGACGGCCTCGGTTTCCATCTGGTGGCGCAGATGCATGAACAGCATGTCGGTGATCCACGGCCCCAGCAGCGGCGCGACCTGGCTGATCAGCGCCTGGGAGGCCTGGGCGATCTGAAGTTCGGTGGCGCCGGGCTGCAGGATCGTCGCCAGCGCGGTGAAACGCATCACCTCCGCGGCGTGCGAAAGTCCTTCGGCCAGCACCCGAACGACCTGCACCAGGTGCTCGGGTTGCAGGCCGAGCTCGAGGAATTTCTGGGCGTGCGCGGCGGCCTCGCCGTCCGCGCGCAGGTGCACGGCGGCGTCGGGGTCGTCCACCTGGGCCAGCCCGATGGCCCGTTGGATCCGCTGCAACAGCTCCAGGTCGACGCCGTAGTGTTCGCTGATCTCCCGCGCCGAGACGTAGCTGCCGTCGTCGCCAATGATGCGCCGCGACCCCAGCAGCAGCGGCATCGGCGCGGCACGAATCTGCTCGACGGTCAGGCCCTGCTCGAGCAGCCACGCGATCAGCTCGGCGCGCTCGGTGCGGGCGGTGCCCTCCAGGCCGTCGAGCAGGGCTTCGATGTCGGGGTCGGCCACGTCGCCAACGTATACCGCCGTCGGGCATCATGGGTGGCGATGGCTGCACCGCTGCTGGAGGGCTTCCCGCCGGTCGTCGACGACCGCGCCCGGCGGTTGATTCTCGGCTCGTTCCCCAGCGTCCAATCCCTGACCACCCGGCAGTACTACGGCAATCCGCGAAACGCGTTCTGGCGCATCACCGGCGCGCTGCTGGATTTCGACCACGCCGCCGCGTACGAGACCCGGCTGGCCGCGCTGCGGTCACACGGCGTCGCGCTGTGGGATGTGCTGCGCGCCTGTCGGCGGGTGGGCAGCGCCGACGCGAAGATCGACCCGAAAAGCATGGTGGTCAACGACTTTGCGGCGCTGTTGGCCCGCTATCCGGGGATCGACCGGGTGTACTTCAACGGCGGCGCGGCCGCGCAGATATTCCGGCGCCGAGTCGTTGCGGTGCGACCCCTGCACTATGTGCAGCTGCCGTCGACCAGCCCGGCGCGGGCCATGGCGCCCGCCGCCAAACTGGACGCCTGGCGGGTGATCAGTTCTGGCTGACGACGTCGCCGGACCCGGTGGCCGGGCTTTTCCCACCTCTCCTGTCGGACCGCCAGGCTAGCAACTGCCCCACCGCGGCCAGGGCCCACAATTGCTGATATGAGCGACAGTGCCTTTGACCGGTTGACCGAGCAGCAGCTGCGCGATCGCCGGACGATCAAGTGGAACTACTTCGGGGCCGACGTGCTGCCGCTGTGGATCGCCGAAATGGACTTTCCCACCGCGCCCGCGGTGCTCGACGGGGTGCGCGAGTGCGTCGCCAACGAGGAATTCGGCTACCCGCCGTTCGGCGAGGACGTGCTGCCGCGCGCCACCGCCGACTGGTGTGCGGCCCGCTACCGGTGGCCGGTGGCACCCGAATCGGTCCGGGTGGTTCCCGACGTCCTCAAGGGCCTCGAGGTCGTCATCAACTTCCTCACCCGCCCGGAGAGCCCGGTGGTGTTGCCGGTTCCGGCCTATATGCCGTTCTTCGACGTGCTGCAGGTCACCGGCCGGCAGCGGGTGGAGATTGGAACCCCGCGGCAGGATTCGGGCCGCTATGTGTTGGACCTGGACGCCCTGGAGGCGGCCTTCGCCGGCGGGGCCGGGTCGCTGATCCTGTGCAACCCGAACAATCCGCTGGGCACCGCCTACACCGCCGACGAGCTGCGCGCGATCGTCGAGCTCGCGGCCCGCTACGGCGCCCGGGTGCTCGCCGACGAAATCCACGCCCCGCTGATCTACGACCGGCGTCACGTGGCGGCCGCCTCGGTGTCCGACACCGCCGCCGACACCGCGGTCACCCTGCTGTCGGCGTCCAAGGGCTGGAATCTGCCCGGGCTGATGTGCGCGCAGGTCGTGTTGACCAACGAGCGCGACCGCGCCGACTGGGACCGGATCAACATGCTGCACAAGATGGGCACCGCCACCGTCGGCATCCGGGCCAACATCGCCGCCTACACCCGCGGGGCGCCGTGGCTCGACGAGCTACTGCCCTACCTGCGGGCCAACCGCGACCACCTGGCGGCGACGTTGCCGCGCGCGGTGCCCGGGCTGAAGATCAATGCCCCGGAGGCCACCTACATGTCCTGGGTGGATTTTCGCGGGTTGGACCTGCCCGCCGAGCCGGCGGAGTATCTGCTGACCAACGCCAAGGTGGCGCTGAGCCCGGGCATCCCGTTCGGCGCGGCGGTCGGTCGCGGGTTTGCCCGGTTCAATTTCGCGACCCCCCGGCCCATCCTGGACCGGGCCATCGAGGCGATCGCCGCGGCTTTGCGCTGAGCCACTACCGTGGCGTTATGTCCTGCGTGTTCTGCGCGATTGTCGCCGGGGAAGCTCCCGCCATCCGGATCTGCGAGGACGACGACTACCTGGCGTTCCTCGACATCCGGCCGTTCACCCGCGGGCACACGTTGGTGGTGCCCAAACGGCACACCGTCGACCTGACCGACACCCCGCCGGAGACGCTGGCCGGCATGCTGGCGGTCGGGCAGCGGATCGCCCAGGCGGCCCGCGCCACCGAGCTGGCCGACGCCACCAACATCGCGATCAACGACGGCCGCGCCGCGTTCCAGACCGTGTTCCATATTCACCTGCACGTGCTGCCCCGGCGCACCGGCGACAAGCTGTCGGTGGCCAAGGGCATGGTGTTGCGCCGCGATCCGGACCGGGAAGGCACCGGGCGGCTGTTACGCGACGCGCTGGCGCAATTGGACGCCGCTGCACAAGACTGACAGCCATGGAGATACCCCGCTGGATTGAGCAGCAGGTCGCCGTGCCGCTGCTGCGCCTGCACGACACGATCTATCAACGCACCAACGGGCGGATCGGGCACAAGATACCGGGCGTGCCGCCGAGCCTGCTGCTGCACACCACCGGCGCCAAGACCGGTAAGGCGCGCACCGCCTCGTTGACCTACGCCCGCGACGGGGACGCGTATCTGATCGTCGCGTCCAAGGGCGGCGACCCCCGCTCCCCGGGCTGGTATCACAACCTGAAAGCCCAGCCCGACGTCGAGATCAACGTCGGGCCACAGCGATTCGCGGTGACCGCGCGACCGCTGCTGCCCGACGACCCGGATTATGCGCGGCTGTGGCGAGTGGTCAACGACAACAACGCCGACCGCTACGAGGCCTACCAGCGCCGCACGTCGCGGCCGATCCCGATCATCGTGTTGACCCGACGCTAAAACAGCTCTTTGGCCAGCAGTTCCAGGGTGCGTTCCCGACCCGGGGCGGCCGCCGGCTCGGTGCCGCGGCGGGCGGAGGCCACCGGGTTGATCATCACCTCGTCGACGTCGAACCGGTCGGCCAGCGCCCGCACCTGCTCGCCGGCTTGGGCCGGTGCCCCCAGCACGGCGCGGTGCACGCCGGCCTCGACGATGTGCTGTTGGGCCGGGGTCAGTGCGGCACCCTGGGCGTCTTCGACGAGGTCGAGCGGACCCAACGGCTCACCGGTGCGCAGCCGCGCCATCATCTGCAGGTTGGGCAGCATCAACGCCGCGGCCTCCTCGCGGGTTTCGGCGACGGCCGCGTTCACGGTCAAAAACGTGGTCGGCTCGGGGCAGAGCGGGCTGGGCACGAACGTCGACCGGTAGAGCGCCAACGCCTCCTCGGTGCCCTTCCCGGAGAAGTGGTGCGCGAACACATACGGCAGCCCCTTGGCCGCGGCCAGCCGCGCGGAATACAGCGACGACCCCAGCAGCCACAGCCGCGGCTCGCTGGCCGCGGCGGGGGTGGCCTTGAGCAGGTAGTCGCCGTCGCGCAGTTGGACCGGCACACCGCGGCTGCTCATCATCGCCCGCACGTGGTCGAGGTACTCGGGAAAGTTCTCGATGTCGCGATCGTCGCGGCCGGCCGCGCCGCGCAGCATCACCGAGGTCACCGGGTCGGATCCCGGGGCCCGCCCGATGCCCAGGTCGATGCGGCCCGGCGCCGCAGCCTCCAACAGCGCGAACTGTTCGGCCACCGCCAGCGGCGCGTGGTTAGGCAGCATCACCCCACCGGAGCCGAGCCGCAGCTGGGTGGTCTGCGCGGCCAGGTAGGCCAGCAGCACCGGCGGGCTGGTCGCGCCGACCGACGGCATGTTGTGGTGCTCGGCGACCCAAAACCGGGTGAAGCCGAGCCGGTCAGCGGTCTGCGCCAGCCGCACCGTGGCCGCCAGCGCATCGGCGGTGGTCTGGTCGGTACGCACCGGGACAAGGTCAAGCACAGAAAGACGCACGTCGGTGTGCAACGCCGGCGGCCCGGTGAACCTTCCCGCGGTCAGCGGATGCCGGCCGCCGTGCGCGCGTCGACGAAAACCTGGTCGAGCATGGCCGGGGTCAACCGGCCGGTGAACATGTTCTGCTGGCTGGGGTGAAAGCAGCCCAGCAGCCGCACCCCCGACCCCAACTCCGCGACCGCGCCGTGCCCGAAGCGCGGCTTGGGCCTGGGCACCTGATCGGCCAGCAGCCGCAGCACCACCTGCCAGGCGAACCCGCCCAGGGCGACGATCGCCCGCACGTGCGCGGCGACCAGCTGCCACTCGGCGGCGAGCCAGGGCGCACAGGTGGCGCGTTCGGCCGGGGTGGGGGCGTTCGCCGGGGGTGCGCAGCGGACCGGGGCGACGATGCGGACCTTGTTGGCCCGCAACCCGTCGGCGGCGTCCACGCTGGTGGCCTGACTGGCCAGGCCGGCGCGGTGCAACGCGGCGTACAACTGGTCGCCGGAGCGGTCGCCGGTGAACATCCGACCGGTGCGGTTGGCGCCGTGCGCGGCGGGCGCCAACCCGACGATCAGCAGCCTCGGACGCGGCGATCCCCAGCTCGGCACCGGCCGCCCCCAGTACGGCTGATCGGCGAAGGCGCGGCGTTTGATCACCGCGACCTCCTCCCGCCAGGCCACCAGCCGCGGGCAGGCCCGGCACACGCTGATTTCGGCGTCGAGTTCGGGGATCGACCCGGCCTGTTCGGCGAGCAGCGCCACCTGCGCGGCGTCGCCGGCCACCGCGGTGTGCGGGGTCGCCGGATCCCCCGGCCAGCCCGACCCGGGCGGCACCGGCGAGTCGAACGGCGTACCGGTGCGCGGATGGGGAAACACCTCACCATCGTGCCCGGCGCATAGGATCGGTGTGTGGATGCCCAAGTGCTCGATGAGCTGATCGCCGAGTTGCCCGACGGCATGGTGGTCACCGATCGCGCCATCACCGAGAGCTACCGCCAAGACCGTGCCCTGGACCCGGCCGCCGGGAAACCCCTGGCCGTGGTGCGGCCACGGCGCACCGCAGAGGTGCAGGCGATCATGCGCTGGGCCAGCCGGCACGGGGTCCCGGTGGTGCCGCGCGGGGCCGGCACCGGGCTGTCCGGCGGCGCCACCGCGCTCGACGACGGCATCGTGTTGTCGACGGAGAAGATGCGCGACATCACCGTCGACCCGGTCACCCGCACCGCGGTGTGCCAGCCCGGCCTGCTCAACGCCGAGGTCAAAAAGGCCGTCGCCGAGCACGGGCTGTGGTATCCGCCGGACCCGTCGTCGTTTGAGATCTGCAGCATCGGCGGCAATATCGCCACCAACGCCGGCGGGCTGTGCTGCGTGAAGTACGGGGTGACCACCGACTACGTGCTGGGCCTGCAGGTGGTGCTGGCCGACGGCACCGCGGTCCGGTTGGGCGGCCCGCGGCTCAAGGATGTCGCGGGGCTGTCGCTGACCAAGCTGTTCGTCGGCAGCGAAGGCACCCTGGGGGTGGTCACCGAGGTGACGCTGCGGCTGCTGCCGGCCCAGCACACCTCCAGCGTGGTGGTGGCCACCTTCGCCTCGGTGCAGGCCGCGGCCGAAGCCGTGCTGGGTGTCACCGCGCGGATCCGCCCGGCCATGCTGGAGTTCATGGACGCGGCGGCGATCAACGCCGTCGAGGACCACTTCCGGATGGGGCTGGACCGCGAGGCCGCCGCCATGGTGCTGGGCGGCTCCGACGAACGCGGTCGGGCCGGCGCCGAGGACATCGAGCTGATGGCCGCGGTGTTCACCGAACACGGCGCCAAGGAGGTGTTCTCCACCGACGACCCCGACGAAAGCGAAGCGTTCGTCGCCGCGCGGCGGTTCTGCATCCCGGCGGTGGAAGCCACCGGCTCGCTGCTGCTGGAAGACGTCGGGGTGCCGCTGCCGGCGCTGGCCGACCTGATCACCGGCATCGAGGCCATCGCCGCCGACCGCGACCTGACCATTTCGGTGATCGCCCATGCCGGCGACGGCAACACCCACCCGCTGATCGTCTACGACCCCGCCGATGCGGCCATGACCCGCCGCGCCGAGACCGCGTTCGGCGAGATCATGGACCTGGCCGTGGCGTTGGGCGGCACGATCACCGGCGAGCACGGGGTCGGACGGCTCAAGCGGCCGTGGCTGGCCGGGCAGATCGGGCCCGAGGCGCTTGCGCTTAACCAGCGGATCAAGGCCGCGCTGGATCCCGCTGGCATCCTCAACCCCGGCGCGGCGTTTTAACACTGCGCCGAGTGGCACTCTGGCGACGCCGTACCGGCGTGTCGCGTCGCCAGAGTGCCACTCGGCGAGCGCGATGGTTGACATCGGGCTGCCATTGTCGTACTCATGAGACATGACGACTTCTGTGTCTCACGAGGCGCGCTTTGAGCTCTGTAACGCGGCCACCTGGCCGAACCCGTGGCCGATGTACACCGCGTTGCGCGACCATGACCCGGTGCACCACGTGGTGCCCGACGGCCGACCCGATCAGGACTACTACGTGCTGTCCCGGCACGCCGATATCTGGGCGGCCGCCCGCGACCACGAAACCTTCTCCTCGGCCCAGGGCCTGACCGTCAACTACGGCGAGCTGGAACTCATTGGCCTGGCGGACAACCCGCCGATGGTGATGACGGACCCGCCGGTGCACACCGAGTTCCGCAAGCTGGTGGCCCGGGGTTTCACCCCGCGCCAGGTGGAGGCGGTCGAGCCCCAGGTGCGCGAATTCGTCGTGCAGCGCATCGAGCGGTTACGCGCCAACGGCAGCGGCGACATCGTCGCCGAGCTGTTCAAACCGCTGCCGTCGATGGTCGTCGCGCACTATCTCGGGGTGCCCGAGGAGGACCGCGCCCAGTTCGACGGCTGGACCGAGGCGATCGTGGCGGCCAACACCGCCGAGGGCGGTTTTGCGGCCGCGGCCGAAACCGCCGGTGACGCCGTCGCGTCGATGATGACCTACTTCACCGGCCTGATCGAGCGGCGTCGCGCCGAACCCGCCGACGACACCGTGTCGCATCTGGTGGCCGCCGGGGTCGGCGCCGACGGCGATCTCGCCGGGCTGCTGTCGATCCTGGCGTTCACCTTCACCATGGTCACCGGCGGCAACGACACCACCACCGGAATGCTGGGCGGCTCGGTGCAATTGCTGCACCAGCGGCCCGACCAGCGTCGGCTGCTGATCGAGGATCCCGGCCTGGTCCGCGACGCCGTCGACGAGCTGCTGCGGCTGACCTCGCCGGTGCAGGGCCTGTGCCGCACCACCACCCGCGAAGTGACCGTCGGCGACACCACCATCCCGGCCGGCCGCAAGGTGCTGCTGCTGTACGGGTCGGGCAACCGCGACGAACGCCAGTACGGCCCGGACGCCGCCGAACTGGACGTGACCCGGCGACCGAGCAGCATCCTGTCCTTCAGCCACGGCGCCCACCACTGCCTGGGCGCAGCGGCGGCGCGGATGCAGGCCCGGGTGGCGCTGACCGAGTTGCTGGCCCGCTGCCCGGATTTCGAGGTGGACCTGTCCGGGGTCGTCTGGGCCGGCGGCAGCTATGTGCGACGCCCGCTGTCGGTCCCGTTCCGGGTCGCCTGATGGCGGGCACCGACTGGCTGGCCGACCGGCGCAGCGAGGTGGCCGCCGAACGCATCCTGGACGCGGCCGGCGAATTGTTCACCGACCACGATCCCGGCGCGGTCGGCATGCTCGAGATCGCCCGGGCGGCGGGGTGTTCGCGCGCCACGCTGTACCGGTACTTCGAGAACCGCGACGCGCTCTACACCGCCTACGTGCACCGGGAGGCCCGGGCGCTCTACCACCAGATGACCGAAAACCTGGCCGACGTCACCGACCCGCACCAGCGGCTACTCACCGGCATCGGGCAGGCGCTGGCGCTGGTGCGGCAAAACCCGGCGTTGGCGTCGTGGTTCGCCACCACCGGGCCGCCGATCGGCGCGGAGATGGCCGACCGTTCCGCGGTGATCACCGCCCTGGTCGCCGGCTTCGTGGGCTCGCTGGACCCCGACGGGGGCGCGGCGCCACAGGCCGTCGAACGTCGCGCCCGCTGGGTGGTGCGGGTGATGACCTCGCTGCTGAACTTTCCCGGCCGCGACGCCGCCGACGAACGGGCGATGCTCGAGGAGTTCGTGGTGCCGGTCGTGGCGCCCGCAACGCGACCCAGTCACGCCACCCAATAAGCCTGGGCTTTAAGGGATTTGCGGTAATTTAGGGCAGGCTAACCTATCCGGCCGTGGGTTGGGGTCGTACCCGGGTGAGCCGATGCAGCAGCCACGACAGCGGGATCGTCAGCGCCAGCGTCACCACGAACAGCACCAGCATCGAGCCGGTGTAGACCGGGTAGCGCACCACCTTGACCAGCGCGACGTTCATCAGCACCAGGTGGATCAGGAAGATCTCGTAGGAGATCTCCCCCAGCCACACCATCGGCCTGCTGGCCAGCAGCCGCGGAGACCAGCCGCGGTTGCCCAGCGCCAACGGCGCCACCAGCAGCCCGGCGATCGCGGCGTAAAACGCGGCTTTGACCAGCGCCTCACTCAGCCCAGTCGGCGACGTCGTCGGCGCCCCGGCGATCGGGGTGGCCACGATGAAGTAACTGACCACCGCCAGCGGCAGCGCGGCGAACGCGTAGCAGCGCACCCCCATCGCCTGCAGCACCGCCAGCATCATCCCGACCACGAACCAGGCCAGGTAGCTGGGCAGCCACAACCGCGCCGCGTACGGCAGCCACGACGCGGTGTGCGCCAGCACCAGCCACCCCGGGGTGACCGCGATCAGGGCGGCCAACCCGGCCAGCAGCAGCCCGGGTCGCCAACGCCGCTGGCACAGCACCACCAGCAGCAGATACGCCAACGCCGGCAGCACCAGGTAGAACGCGACCTCCACCGCCAGGCTCCACATCTGGGTGAGGCCCTGGTGCAGGTAGCCGCCGTAGACGTAGTGGTCGGCGTAGATCTGCGTCAAGGTGAGGTTGCGCAGCAACCCGAGCCAGGTGTGGCCGGGGTTGTAGCCGGACGCCAGCGACTGCGCGAAGAAGTGATACAGCAGGTAGGTCGCCAGCACGGTGACGACGTAGGCCGGCATGATGCGCCGCACCCGGTGCCAGGCGTAGCGGCTCACCGACGGCCCCGCACGGCCGGCCGCGGCCGCTTTCACCCACGGCCGAAACAGCAGAAAACCGGACAGCACAAAGAAGATCGGGACACCGATCTCCATCCGCGACCAGACCAGGCCGACATACCCGTGGGTGTACTTGCCGGTGGTGTAGGCGGCGTGGGTGGCCACCACCAGGATCGCCGCGACGGCGCGGATGCCGGTCAGCGAGGCGACCCGATCGACGGTGGCGACCTGCTCGAGTCCGCCCTGGGCGGTCTCGCTGCGCGACAGGGTCATCCCGCAGGTTTCCGGCGCGGCGCGCCCTCGGTGCGGCGGCGGGGTTTGCCCGACGAACGGTCGGGCTGCAGGTTGATCAGCACCCCGGAGATGCGGGTGCGCTCCAACGCCTTGACCGCTTGGCGCGGCAGCTTGGCCGGCAGCTCCACCAGCGAGAAGTCGCCGCGGATGCTGATGTGGCCGAAGTCGCTGCGGTGCAACCCGCCCTCGTTGGCGATGGCGCCGACGATCGCACCCGGGCTGACCTTGTGCCGCTTGCCGACATCGATGCGGTAGGTGACGAAACCGTCCTTGGGCCCGCCCTTGGCGCCCGGTTTGCGCGCCGGCCGGTCGGCCCGGTCGCGGGGCCGGCGCTCCGGCGGCGGCTCCGGCGCCATCAGGAACTGGTCGCCGTCGCGGGACTGCAGCGCCAGCGCCGCGGCGATATCGGCCATCGGCACGTCGTGCTCGCGCCCGTAGTCCTCGACCAGACTGCGGAACAGGTCGATACCGGGCGCGCCGAGGGTGTCGGTGATGGAGTCCCGAAACTTCGCCACCCGCTGGGCGTTGACGTGCTCGACGGTCGGCAACTCGATCTCGGTGAGCTTTTGCCGGGTCGCCTTTTCGATCGCCTTGAGCAGGTGCCGCTCCCGCGGCGAGACGAACAGCAACGCGGTGCCCGAGCGCCCGGCCCGGCCGGTGCGCCCGATCCGGTGCACGTAGGACTCGGTGTCGTTGGGGATGTCGTAGTTGAGCACATGGGAGATGCGTTCCACGTCCAACCCGCGGGCGGCCACATCGGTGGCGACCAGGATGTCCAGGTTGCCGTCTTTGAGGGCGGTGATGGTGCGTTCCCGCTGCGCCTGCGGGATGTCGCCGTTGATGGCGGCGGCGGAAAACCCGCGGGCCCGCAGCCGTTCGGCGACCTCCTCGGTGGCCTGCTTGGTGCGGACGAACACGATCATCGCCTCGAACGGCTCGACCTCGAGCAGCCGGGTCAGCGCGTCCATCTTGCGGGGGCCGGCGACCTCCAGGTAGCGCTGCGAAATGTTCTCCGCGGTGGTGGTTTTCGCTTTGACGGTGACTTCGACCGGGTCGTGCAGGTATTTGGTGGTGATCTTGCGGATCGCCGGGGGCATGGTCGCGCTGAACAGCGCCACCTGCTTGTACTCCGGGGTGTCGGCCAAGATCCGTTCGACGTCCTCGGCGAAACCCATCTGCAGCATCTCGTCGGCCTCGTCGAGCACCAGGTAGTCCATCCGGGACAGGTCCAAGGTGCCCCGTTCCAGGTGGTCGATGACCCGCCCGGGGGTGCCGACCACCACCTGCGCGCCGCGCCGGAGCCCGGCCAGCTGCACACCGTAGGACGAGCCGCCGTAGATCGGCAGCACGTTGACCTGCGGCAGGTGCGCGCCGTAACGCCCGAACGCCTCGGCGACCTGCAGGGCCAGCTCCCGGGTGGGCGCCAGCACCAGCGCCTGGGTGGCTTTGCTGTCAGTGTCGATTTTGGACAGGATCGGGATCGCGAAAGCGGCCGTCTTGCCGGTGCCGGTCTGCGCCAACCCCACCACGTCATCACCGGCCAGCAGCGCCGGGATGGTGGCCGCCTGGATGGCCGAGGGGATCTCGTAGCCGACGTCGGCGACGGCCCGCAGCACCGCCGGGTGAATCTGCAGGTCGGCAAACGTCGCCGGGGACGTCGCGGCGGGGGCATCTGGGGAGGTCATGGCAGATGGAGTCTATCGGCTTATCCGCGGTCCCCTGGCCCCGCGGCCACGCCTGCCGCATTCGCGGCGGCGCTGGCGGTACGGTGCCCGGTGTGTTGTGGGTAGCAAATCGAGGCCGGCGCCGTGCCGGCCGGGTGATGAGGTTAGCCACCGCCGGGCTGTGCGCCGCCGGCGCGCTGGCCGGATGCGGGTCGGGCGACTCCACGGTCGCCAAGACCCCGCAGGGCAGCAGTCCCCCAACCCCGGCGGCGGCCGCGCCACCGGCCACCAGTGCGCCGCCCAGCAGCGCGCCGCCGGCCGACCCGTGCGCGGTCAATCTCGGTGCGCCAGCGATCGCCAAGGCGGTGTCGGAGCTGCCGCGGGATCCCCGCAGCCAGCAGCCGTGGAATCCCGAACCGTTGGCCGGCAACTACAACCAGTGCACCCAGCTGTCGGCGGTGATCGTCAAGGCCAACACCAACGCCGAGCACCCCAACACCCGGGCGGTGATGTTCCACCAGGGCCAGTACCTGGCGCAGGGGGTGCCCGACACCTACGGGTTCAGCGGAATCGACCTGGCGCAGTGCGGCGACGACGTTGTCGCCCTGCAGGCGGCCAGCGGCATCGCGGGCCTGAGCAGCGTGGTGAAGTTCCGCTGGAACGGGACCGGCGTCGAGCTGATCGGCAACACCCCCGCCGGCTGAGTGGACCTGTCGGTGCGCTGACCTAGCGTTGGTGACGTGTTCGTCCTCGACGACAAGGTCATCTACAGCGCCTCGGACCTCGCGGCCGCCGCGCAGTGCGAATACGCCTTGCTGCGCGGCTTCGACGCGAAACTCGGCCGGGGCCCGGGCGTCGACACCGACACCGACCTGTTCACCCGCACCGCCGCCCTGGGCGACGAGCACGAGCAGCGCCAGCTCGACGAGCTGCGCGATCGGTACGGGCCGGTCACGGTCATCGGCCGGCCGGCCTACACCCACGCCGGGTTGACCGCGGCCACCGAGGCGACGCTGCGCGCGGTCGCCGACGGCGCGCCGGCGCTGTGTCAGGCCGCGATGTTCGACGGACGGTTCCTCGGGTTCGCCGACTTCCTGGTGCGCGACGGCGACCGGTACCGGATCCGCGACGCCAAGCTGGCCCGCTCGGCCAAGGTCACCGCGCTGCTGCAGCTGGCCGCCTACGCCGACGCGCTGGGGCGCGCCGGGGTGCCGGTGGCGCCGCAGGTCGAGTTGGTGCTCGGCAACGGCAAGCTGGTGGGGTACCGCAGCGACGAGCTGACCCCCGTCTACCGGGCGCAGCGCACCCGGGTGCAGCGGCTGCTCGATGACCACTACGCCGGCGGCGCCGCGGTGCGCTGGGACGACGCTTCGGTGCAGGCCTGCTTCCGCTGCCCGGTGTGCACCGAGCGGGTCCGCGCCGACGACGACGTGCTGCTGGTGGCCGGGATGCGGGTCACCCAGCGGGCCCGGCTGCTGGAGGCCGGCATCGTCACCGTCACCGACCTGGCCGCGCACCGCGGGCCGGTGCCCCACCTGGCGCAGCGCACCGTGGACGCCCTGGCCGCCCAGGCGAAACTGCAGGTCGCCCAGCGCACCACCGGGGTGCCGCAGTTCGAGGTCGTCGACCCGCAGCAGCTGGCGCTGCTGCCCGAACCCGACGACGGTGACCTGTTCTTCGACTTCGAGGGCGATCCGCTGTGGACCGCCGACGGCACCGAGTGGGGCTTGGAGTACCTGTTCGGGGTGCTGGAAGCCGGTCGGCGGGGGGTGTTTCGTCCGCTGTGGGCGCACGACCGCGTCGAGGAGCGCCGGGCGTTGACGGAGTTTTTGGCGCTGGTGGCCCGCCGCCGCCAACGCCACCCGAACATGCATATCTACCACTACGCGCCCTACGAGAAGACCGCGCTGCTGCGGCTGGCCGGCCGGCACGGCGTCGGTGAGGACGCGGTCGACGACCTGCTGCGCAGCGGGGTGCTGGTCGACCTGTATCCGCTGGTGCGCAAGAGCATCCGCGTCGGCGCCGAGTCGGTCAGCCTCAAGGCGCTGGAACCGCTGTATATGGGCGCCGAGCTGCGGGACGGCGATGTCACCACCGCCGCGGATTCGATCACCGGGTACGCACGATTTGCCGAGCTGCGCGCCGCCGGTCGCGACGCCGACGCGGCGACCATGCTCAAACAGATCGAGGACTACAACCACTACGACTGCCGGTCCACCCGTGCCCTGCGGGATTGGCTGCTGCTGCGGGCGTTTGAATCCGGGGTCGCCCCCAGCGGCACCCAACCCGTCGTCGAGGGCGGCGGCGTCGAACCCGAGGACCCGCTGGCCCGGGTGTTGGCGGCAGCCGCCGGGGACGCGGCCGGCGGCGACCGCAGCCCCGAACAAACCGCCGTCGCGCTGGTGGCCGCCGCCCGCGGCTATCACCGGCGGGAGGAAAAACCGTTCTGGTGGGCGCATTTCAACCGGTTGAACTATCCGATCGACGAATGGGCCGACGACCCCGACGTGTTCGTCGTCGATGCGGCCGGCGTCGTCGCCGACTGGCACCGGCCGTCGCGGCGGCACAACCCGCAGCGGCGGGTGCGGCTGACCGGCGCACTGGCCCGCGGCCAGCTGAACACCAAGGTGTTCGCGCTGTACGCGCCGCCGGCGCCGACCGGCCTGGTCGATAGCCCCGACCGGCGGGCGGCCGGCCACGCCGAGGTGATCGAGGTCGACGACCCCACCGTGCCCACCGAACTGGTGATCTGCGAACGGATCCCCAAGGACGGCACCACCTTCGACCAGCTGCCGTTCGCGCTCACCCCGGGCGCGCCGATCCCGACCAAAACCTTGCGCAACGCCATCGAAGCGACGGCGACCGAACTCGCCGCGGCGCTGCCGGCGCTGCCCCGCACCGCCACCGTCGACCTCCTGCTGCGCCGCCCGCCCCGGCTGCGCGGTCGCGCCGGGCTGCCCCGGAGCGACGACGTCGCCGCCGACATCACCGCCGCGCTGCTCGACCTGGACGGCTCCTACCTGGCCGTGCACGGGCCGCCCGGCACCGGCAAAACCCACACCGCGGCCCACGTCATCGCCGACCTGGTCGGCCAGCACGGGTGGCGGGTCGGGGTGGTCGCGCAGTCCCACGCCGTGGTGGAGAACCTGCTGGACTGCGTCGTCGACGCCGGCCTGGACGCGCAGCGGGTGGCCAAAAAGCGCCACGACCGCGACAACCCACGCTGGCAACACCTCCCGGAAAACCAGTACGCCGCCTTCATCGCCGGCACCGACGGATGCGTGATCGGCGGCACCGCATGGGATTTCGTCAACCGCGACCGGGTGCCGGCGGGCTGCCTGGACCTGCTGGTGATCGATGAGGCCGGCCAGTTCTGTCTGGCCAACACCATCGCGGTGGCGTCCGCGGCGGCGAACCTGTTGCTGCTCGGCGACCCGCAGCAGCTGCCGCAGGTCAGCCAGGGCACCCATCCCGAACCGGTCGACGCCTCCGCGCTGGGTTGGCTGGTGGACGGTCACCGCACGCTGCCGCCCGACCGCGGCTATTTCCTGGACCGCAGCTACCGGCTGCACCCGCGGGTGTGCGCGGCGGTGTCGGCGCTGTCGTATGCGGGCCGGCTGCAATGCGTTCCCGAGGTAACCGCGGCCCGCCGGCTAGCCGGCTACCCGCCCGGGGTGCGGGTGCTGACGGTCCACCATGACGGCAACGCGACCGACAGCCCCGAGGAGGCCGCGGTGATCGTCGCCGAGATCACCCGCGCGCTCGGGGCGTCCTGGACCGATGAGCGCGGCACCCGACCGCTGACCGCCGCCGACGTGCTGGTGCTGGCGCCGTACAACGCCCAGGTGGTGCTGCTGCGTGCGCGGTTGGCGGCCGCCGGGCTGGCCGAGGTGCGGGTCGGGACGGTGGACAAGTTTCAGGGCGGGCAGGCGCCGCTGGTGTTCGTGTCGATGACGGCGTCCTCCATCGCCGACGTTCCGCGCGGCATCTCGTTTCTGCTCAACCGGAACCGGCTCAACGTCGCGGTCAGCCGGGCGCAGTATGCGGCCACGATCGTGCGGGCCGACGCGCTGACCGACTATCTGCCCGCCACACCGGCCGGCCTGGTCGACCTCGGCGCCTTCCTGGCCCTGACCGCTGGCCCCTGAGTCGCCCCCTGGGCCGGTCGCCCTCATCGGCGAGTGTGCGATCTCATACGTTTTCGGCGCGAAAAGCGTATGCATCTGCACAGTCGGCGAGCGGCTTACCACGTTTTCGGGCAGCCGCGGGCGATCAGGGCCGCACCGACACGGTCGAGGAACCCCCACGGGTTGGTGTGCAGCATCCGGGCCGTCAACCGGATATCGTTCCAGCCGAGTTCGGCCAGTTTGGCATAGCGCTCGAGGTCCCAGTCCCGCTGCCGGGGCTCGGTCCAATGGTGGGCGCCTTCAAAGTCGACGCCAACACGCCATTCCGCCCAGCCCATGTCGATGCGCGCAAACACCCGTCCGTACTCGTCACGCACCGGGATCTGGGTCTGCGGCCGCGGGAAGCCCGCTTGCACCAGCAGCAACCGGGTCAGCGACTCGTAGGGCGACTCGGCGCCGCCATCGACCAGGCGCAGCGTTTCCCTCAGCTGCCGCAGTCCCCGAACGCCGGGATGACGGGTGATCACCGCCTCGACGTCGACCGCCTTGACATCGGTGGCGTTCATCAGGGCGTCGATACGCTGCACCCCGTCCGTGAGCGGGAGTCGCCTGCCGAGGTCAAAGGCGGTGCGAGCGGCGGTGGTTGCCGGCATTCCGGAGACCGTTTGGGTTTCGCCGGGCAGCAGGACATCGGTGTGGACGCGCAGCCGCGGCGGCGGTCGCCGATTGGTGTGGATGAGCTCGGCGGGCAGGTCGGCGTCGATCCACTTGGCGCCCAACAGGGCCGCCGCCGAGAGCCCGGCGAGCACGCCCTGCCGACCCGACCAGAGCCAGGCCGCGCGGGACCGCTGAACCGGCGACAGCTCGGCTCCGCGCGGTACCCACACCCCGGGATAGACGGCGACATGACGGCGGCGCAGTTCGCGGAAGGTCAAGGCTCCGGCCTCTAACGCCTCCGCCGCCAGAAACGGCCACTCGACGGGTTGCATGACCGCCACGATCCAACATCTGCGGCCAGGCCGCCCCCGGCCATCCACAGCAGCGCCCGAGTGTGCGACCTCATACGTTTTCGGCGCGAAAAGCGTATGAATCTGCACACTCGGCGAGAAACCGGCGAGCGGCCGGGTCAGTCCTCGGGGAAGGAATGGCGGCCGTGGCCGGCCGCGTCGTCGGGACCGGGGTGGCGATGCCGGTGCGGCGGGGGTTGCTGCTCGGGGAAGCGGTGGCGGGCCGAACCGCCGTCGTCGGCGCCCGGGTGGTCCTCGGCCGGCCAGGAATGCGCGCCGCGCGGTCCTTTCCAGCTGCGACCGGTGCGGGCATGCTCCCCGTAATCGTCGGACGCCGACAGGTCGTCGGTGTCCTCGAACATCCCGGCGTCAGCGACCTCGCGTCGCGGCGATAGGTCGGCAAGCGGACGGAACCGCTGCTCATCGTCGACGTGAAAGCCGTTGTGGGCGAACCCGATCGGCTCGACCGCCGCGTTCCGTTTGAGGTCGTGCACGGGATCGTTGGCCAGGCTGGGCCAGGATTCCAGCGGGTCGCCGGGCCAGGGGTCGGCGGCGGTGGGCGGCACCGGCAGCGGGTCGGTGTCCCTGTCGTCCTCGGGCTCCGGCCCGATGTCCCCGGCGGGCGCAGCCACCGGCGGGTCGAACGGGTACTCGACGTCGTCGTCGGCGGGGATGACCGGGATCACCTCCGTGCGGCCCTCAAAAATCGCAGGGCGCTGCTCGACGTCGTCGAGGTCGGCAAAGGCGGCCGCCCGCGCCGGTGGCGGCGGCTCGGCGGTGATCATCCCGACCAAAAACAGCGCCGCGATCACCCCGAACAAGGCGATGAACGCCGGCAGCAGCATCGCGTCGGACATTGCCGCCGCGAACGGTTCCCGCAGGAATTCGGGAAGTTGCAGCACCTCCCCGCCCGGCCACTGCGGATGCCCGCTGTTGGGCAGGTCCGGCATATCGGCGGACAGCCGCCCGGTCATGAACGCGGCCATGCCGGCGCTGCCGAGCACGGTGCCGATCTGCCGGGTCGCGTTGAACACCCCCGACCCCGCGCCGGCCAACTCCGGCGACAGGGTGCGGGTCGCGGTCGCGCTCAGCGGCGACCAGATGAACGCCATGCCGATCCCCAACGCGGCGAACGGCAACAACAGCCGCCAGATCGGGGTGGTGGGGGTCATCTCGATCGACAGCCAGGTCAGCGCGATCGCCAGCATGGAGAACCCGAACCCGACCACCGGGCGGGGATGCGACCGGTCGACGATGCGCCCCACCAGCGGGGCCAACAGGCCGTTGGCGACCGGCATCGGCGCGGTCAGCAGGGCCGCGCGGGTCGGTGACAGCCCGCACACACCCTGCGCGTAGAACATGACCGGGAACATCAGCGCCACCGACGCGAACCCGATCACGGCAACAGCGAGGTTGGACAGGCTGAAGTCGCGGTCGGCGAAGACCCGCAGCGGCACCAGCGGCTCGTGCCGGTTGATCGCCTGCCAGTAGCCGAACATCACCAGGCAGCCGACACCGGCGACCATCACCGCCCAGATCCACGGCTGCCAGTGGTTGGACTGGCCCTCTTGCAGGGCGAACACGATCAAAAACACCCCCACCCCGGACAACGCCACACCGAGCAGGTCGAACCGGTGGGTGTGGGTGGGCAGGACCGGGATCAGCCGGGCCGCCAGCGCCAGCCCGATCACCCCGATCGGCACGTTGACGAAAAAGATCCACTCCCACCCCAACACGTCGGCCAGCACGCCGCCGGCCAGCGGGCCGATCAGGGTCGCGACCCCGGCGGTGGCACCCCACACGCTCAGCGCCACCCCGCGCCGCTCCGGCGGGAAGATCCGGGTGATCATCGTCAGGGTTTGCGGGGTCAGCAGTGCGGCACCGGTGCCCTGCACCACCCGGGCCGCGATCAGCATGCCGATGCTGCCGGACAGGCCGCACCACAGCGACGCCGCGGTGAACACCGCCAGCCCGATCAGATACAGATTCTTCGGGCCGAACCGGTCCCCCAACCGGCCCGCGACCAGCAGCGGCACCGCGTAGGCCACCAGGTAGGCGCTGGTCACCCAGATCACCGCGTCGAACCCGATGTCGAGCGCCGTCATGATCTTGGGGTTGGCGACCGAGACGATGGTGGAGTCGACCAGGATCATGAAGAACCCGACGACCATCGCCCACAGCGCGTACCAGGGGTTCGCCGGGGCCGCCGCGGTCGGCCGGCCCGCGCGCGTCGCGGTGCTCATCCGCGCCACCGCCCCGAACACCCGTGGTCAGCAAACCCGTGCAACCACATGACCTTGATATGTGCGGTGACCAGCAAGGAACCCTGGGCCACCATCCGAATCGCCGGCGACGGGCTGGCGTCGCGCAGCGGCGTCAGTTGGTTGGCCATCGATCAATCCGTCCCGCGCGGCTCCGGTCCGCTCCCCTCTGGCTATCTCCGGCCCGGACGATTCCGGGCAAAGTAATCCGCTGCGACGCTACGGACAGATCGGCCGCCGGACAACCCCGGCCCGCCGACCAGCGCGGTGAGCCGGGAACGTCCGTGGTTTGCGGGACGTTAGCCTGAAGGCACGGTATTCGGAGGGGAGGCGACCATGGGCGCCCGACGGAGCGGATCAACGCCGACTCGGCTACCCACTGCCGGCGACGAGAACCCCAGCACGGCGGCGCGGGCACTGTCCCGCATCATCGAGCGGAGTTCGCGGGTGCAGCGCCCGGCGGTGCGGGCCTATGTGGACCGGCTGCGCAACAGCAACCCCGACGCCACCCCGGCCGATATCGTCGCCAAATTGGAGAAGCACTATCTGCGCGCGGTGATGGCCAGCGGCGCGGCGGTGGGTGCGACGGCCGCGGTCCCCGCGGTCGGCACCTTGGTCGCGCTGTCCGCGCTGGCCGGCGAGACCGCGGTCTTCCTGGAGGCCACCGCGATCTTTGTGCTCGCGGTCGCCGAGGTGCACGGCATCCCCGCCGAACAACGGGAACGGCGTCGCGCCCTGGTGCTGTCCGTGCTGGTCGGCGACGGTGGCAAACGCGCGGTCGCCGATCTGCTGGGCCCCGGGCGCACCCGCGGCGCCTGGTTGTCGGAGGGCACCGCCGCGCTGCCGCTGCCGGCGGTGACGCAGCTCAACTCGCGCCTGCTGAAATACTTCGTCAAGCGCTACACGATCAAGCGCGCGGTGTTGGCGTTCGGCAAGCTGCTGCCGGTCGGCATCGGCACCCTGATCGGGGGCTGGGGTAACCGGCTGATGGGCAAGAAGATCATCGGCAACGCCCGCAAGGCATTCGGCGATCCGCCGGCGCGCTGGCCGGTCACCCTGCACCTGCTGCCGGCGGCGCAGGACAGCGGCTAAGCCGCTGGCCTGCGGTGACACGTCTAGCGGAATATCCGCGAAGCGTTAGCCTTTAGGGGCGGGGAATCCGACACAGCGGGGTGTAGGCAACAGTGGCAAGCACCGCCGAGCGCGGTGGCCAAAGGATGAGGAATCGAGGCGAGTAGCTGCCGTGAGCACTACAAGTTCACCATTCGGTCAGAACGAATGGCTGGTCGAGGAGATGTACCGCAAGTTCCGCGACGACCCCTCCTCGGTGGATCCGAGCTGGCATGAGTTCCTGGTCGACTACAACCCCGAGCCCACCGCGGAGACCCCAACCACCACCGACGCGCAGCCGCACCAGCGGCCCGCTCCGGCCCCGGCCGCCCCGCCTGCCCCGGCACCGGCCACCGGCAACGGCGCGGCCGCGCCACCCCGCCCGGCGCCGGCGAAGCCCGCCGCTGCGGCGCCGGCCGACGGTGACGAGGTGCAGGTGCTGCGCGGCGCCGCCGCCGCCGTGGTGAAGAACATGTCCACCTCGCTGGAGGTGCCCACAGCCACCAGCGTGCGCGCCGTGCCGGCCAAGCTGATGATCGACAACCGCACCGTCATCAACAACCACCTCAAACGCGCCCGCGGCGGCAAGGTGTCGTTCACCCACATCCTGGGCTACGCGATGGTGCAGGCGGTCAAAGCGTTCCCCAACATGAATCGGCACTTCACCGAGGTCGACGGCAAACCCAACGCGGTCACCCCCGCGCATGTCAACCTCGGCCTGGCGATCGACCTGCCCGGCAAGGGCGGCAAGCGTTCGCTGGTGGTCGCGGCCATCAAACGGTGCGAGACCATGCGGTTCGGCCAGTTCATCGCCGGCTACGAGGACATCGTCCGTCGGGCCCGCGACGGCAAGCTGACCGCCGAAGACTTTGCCGGGGTGACGATCTCGCTGACCAACCCGGGCACCATCGGGACCGTCCACTCGGTGCCGCGGCTGATGGCCGGGCAGGGCGCCATCATCGGGGTCGGGGCGATGGAATACCCGGCGGAGTTCCAGGGCGCCAGCGAGCAACGCATCGCCGAGCTGGGGATCGGCAAGCTGGTGACGCTGACCTCCACCTACGACCACCGGATCATCCAGGGCGCGGAATCCGGTGATTTTTTGCGGACCATCCACGAAACACTGCTCTCCGACGGGTTCTGGGACGAGATCTTCCGGGAACTCGGCATCCCCTACGAGCCGATCCGGTGGCGCACCGACAACCCGGACTCGATCGCCGACAAGAATCCCCGGGTCAACGAGCTGATCGCCGCGTACCGCAACCGCGGACACCTGATGGCCGACACCGATCCGCTGCGGCTGGACAAATCCCGGTTCCGCAGCCACCCCGACCTCGACGTGCTGACCCACGGTTTGACGTTGTGGGATCTGGACCGGGTGTTCAAGGTCGACGGTTTCATGGGGGCCACCCACAAGAAGCTGCGTGATGTGCTGTCGGTGCTGCGCGACGCCTACTGCCGGCACGTCGGGGTGGAGTACACCCACATCCTGGAGCCCGAGCAGCAGCAGTGGCTGCAGGAGCGCGTCGAGGTCAAGCACGACAAACCGACCGTCGCCCAACAGAAGTACATTCTGAGCAAACTCAACGCCGCGGAAGCGTTCGAAACCTTCCTGCAAACCAAATACGTGGGGCAGAAACGGTTCTCGCTGGAAGGCGCCGAGACCGTCATCCCGATGATGGACGCGGCGATCGACCAGTGCGCCGAGCACGGCCTCGACGAGGTGGTCGTCGGCATGCCGCACCGCGGCCGGCTCAACGTGCTGGCCAACATCGTCGGCAAACCGTATTCGCAGATCTTCACCGAGTTCGAGGGCAACCTGAACCCGTCCCAGGCGCACGGCTCCGGCGACGTCAAATACCACCTCGGCGCCACCGGCGTGTATCTGCAGATGTTCGGCGACAACGACATTCAAGTGTCGCTGACCGCCAACCCGTCGCACCTGGAGGCCGTCGACCCGGTGCTGGAGGGGCTGGTCCGGGCCAAACAGGACCTGCTCGACAAGGGCACCAGCGAACAGGGCTTCTCGGTGGTGCCGATCATGCTGCACGGGGACGCAGCGTTCGCCGGTCAGGGTGTCGTCGCCGAAACCCTGAACATGGCGATGCTGCCCGGCTACCGGGTCGGCGGCACCATCCACATCATCGTCAACAACCAGATCGGGTTCACCACCGCGCCCGACCACTCCCGGTCCAGCGAGTACTGCACCGACGTCGCGAAGATGATCGGGGCGCCGATTTTCCACGTCAGCGGCGACGACCCGGAGGCGTGCGAATGGGTGGCGCGGCTGGCGGTGGACTTCCGGCAGAAGTTCCACAAGGACGTGATCATCGACATGTTGTGCTACCGCCGGCGCGGACACAACGAGGGCGATGACCCGTCGATGACCAACCCGTACATGTACGACGTCATCGACACCAAACGCGGCGTCCGCAAGAGCTACACCGAAGACCTGATCGGCCGCGGCGATATCTCGATGAAGGAAGCCGAAGACGCCCTGCGCGACTACCAGGGGCAGCTGGAGCGGGTGTTCAACGAGGTCCGCGAGCTGGAAAAGCACGCGGTGCAGCCCAGCGAATCGGTGGAGTCCGAGCAGCAGGTGCCCCGCGGGCTGTCCACCGCGGTGGACAAGGCGCTGCTGGCCCGCATCGGCGACGCGCATCTGGCGGTTCCGGATGGGTTCGCGGTGCACCCGCGGGTCAAGCCGGTGCTGGAGAAGCGCCGCGAAATGGCCTACGAGGGCAAGATCGACTGGGCGTTCGCCGAACTGCTGGCGTTGGGTTCGCTGGTCTCCGAAGGCAAGCTGATTCGGCTGTCCGGCCAAGACACCCGCCGCGGCACCTTCTCCCAACGGCATTCGGTGATCATCGACCGCACCACCGGTGCCGAGTTCACCCCGCTGCAGCTGCTGGCCACCACCACCGACGGCAACCCGACCGGTGGCAAGTTCCTGGTGTACGACTCGCCGCTGTCCGAATTCGCCGCCGTGGGCTTCGAATACGGCTACACCGTCGGCAACCCGGACGCCCTGGTGTTGTGGGAGGCGCAGTTCGGCGACTTCGTCAACGGCGCCCAGTCGATCATCGACGAGTTCATCAGCTCCGGTGAAGCCAAGTGGGGACAGCTGTCCAACGTGGTGCTGCTGCTGCCGCACGGCCACGAAGGCCAGGGGCCCGACCACACCTCCGGGCGCATCGAACGTTTCCTGCAGCTGTGGGCGGAAGGCTCGATGACGATCGCGGTGCCCTCGACGCCGTCGAACTACTTCCACCTGTTGCGCCGGCACGCCCTGGACGGGATTCAGCGGCCGCTGATCGTGTTCACCCCGAAGTCGATGCTGCGCAACAAGGCCGCGGTCAGCGACATCAAGGACTTCACCGAGGTCAAGTTCCGCTCGGTGCTGGAGGAACCCGGCTACGAGGACGGTATCGGGGACCGCAGCAAGGTCACCCGCGTCTTGTTGACCAGCGGCAAGGTGTACTACGAGCTGGCCGCCCGCAAGGCCAAGGACAACCGCGACGACGTCGCGATTGTGCGGATCGAGCAGCTTGCGCCGCTGCCGAAGCGTCGGCTGGCCGAAACGCTGGACCGCTACCCCAACGCCGCCCAGTACTTCTGGGTGCAGGAGGAGCCGGCGAATCAGGGCGCCTGGCCGCGGTTCGGCCTGGAGTTGCCGGAGCTGTTGCCCGACAAGCTGACCGGGATCAAGCGGATCTCGCGGCGCGCCATGTCGGCGCCGTCGTCGGGTTCGTCGAAGGTGCACGCCGTCGAGCAGCAGGAGATCCTCGACGAAGCCTTCAGCTGAGGGGGCTAGCCGCCCAGGATCGGCAGCTGCGGCACGCCGGCGCCCAACCGGGACACCAGGGCGGGACAGAAGATCGAGATCGCGATACCGGTGAACATGGTCGACGGGCCCAGCGACATCCCGGTGGAGTCGGCCACTTTCGCCGCCACGTTGGCGGTGTTCTGCCCCGGCTCGGACAACATCGGGCAGACCGACTGACCGACCGCGACGGCGGCCGCTGGGTCCGGGCTGGCGATGCCCGCGTTCGTCAGCGCGGAGAGAAACGCATCGCCGCTCGCGTCGGCGTGGCTCGGTGCGGCCAGCACCGCCGACCCGGCGAACAACCCGGCGGACAGCATCAACGACCCGATCCCGCGACTGCACTTCATGATCACCGCATCGTACGGCGGTCAGGGCCCGTCACCGAAATTCGGGGCCACCCGCGCAAGAAGGTACCGCCGGTACCGGCTAGCCTGGCATCGACCGACTGAACACGTAGGGAGTGGGCGCATGCAGGGGTTTGCCGGGAAAGTCGCCGTCGTCACCGGCGCGGGTTCGGGTATCGGCCAGGCATTGGCCATTGAGCTGGCCCGGTCCGGGGCTCGCCTCGCCATCAGCGATGTCGACCTGGAGGGGCTGGCGCAGACCGAGAAGGAGCTCAAGGCGATCGGTGCACCGGTCAAGGCGGACCGGCTCGACGTCACCGAACGCGAGGCGTTCATCGCCTACGCCGACGCGGTCCACGAGCACTTCGGCAAGGTCAACCAGATCTACAACAACGCCGGCATCGCCTTCACCGGTGATATCGAGGTCAGCCAGTTCAAGGACATCGAGCGGGTGATGGACGTCGATTATTGGGGTGTGGTGAACGGCACCAAGGCGTTTTTGCCGCACTTGATCGCCTCCGGGGACGGGCATGTGGTCAACGTGTCCAGCATCTTCGGGTTGTTCTCGGTGCCCGGCCAGGCCGCCTACAACTCGGCGAAATTCGCGGTCCGCGGCTTCACCGAGGCGCTGCGCCAGGAGATGGCCTTGGCCGGCCACCCGGTGAAAGTGACCACGGTGCACCCGGGCGGCATCAAAACCGCGATCGCGCGCAACGCGACCGCCGCCGAGGGGGTCGACGCCAACGAGCTCGCCGAGTTCTTCGACAAGCGGCTGGCGTCCACCTCCCCGCAGAAGGCGGCGCGGGTGATCCTCGAGGGTGTCCGCAAGAACCGGGCTCGGGTGCTCATCGGCCCCGACGCCCGGGTGCTCGACCTGATCGTGCGCATCACCGGTTCGGGATACCAGCGGTTGTTCTCCGCGGTGACCGGCCGGATGATGCCGGCGTCGCGGTAAAGCCCGCGGTCAGCGGCCAAGCGGGTGTTCGGCCAGCCAGCCGTCGGCGACGGCTTGCGGGTCGGCGCCGTCGGCCACCCGGCGGCGCATGTCGACCAGGGCGGCGGTGTCCAGTACCCCGGCCACCTCGTTGATCGCCAGCAGCTGCCGTTCGGGCAGCTCGTTGCGGCGATACAGCGGCACCACGTTCTCCGCCGCCACCAGCGGCGGCTCGCGATCGGCCAACACCACCAGGTCCGCGGGGATGTCCGGGGCGGCGGTGCTCGACCACGCCGCGGTCAGCTGTCCAGCCCGCAGCGCCGCAAACAGCGCGGTGTCGTCGGGGAAGTCGCGGGCGGCGGGCAATCGGCACTGCCCCACCGCCGCCGGGGTGCGGCCGCCCCGGGTGGCCCCGAGCACCAACCCGGCGCAGTGCCGGACCAGTGCCGACAGGTCGGCGCTGTCCCAGGCCTGCGCGGTGGCCTTGGTGACCACCAGCGCGGGCTTGTCCTCCGCGGCGGTGGTGTAGTCACCGGCCGCGATGCCCTCGGGCAACGCAGCGATCATGGCGCGGTAGACCTGCTTGTCCGACCGCACGGTGGGGTTGGGGATGAACGTCCGCAGCAGCCGTCCGGTCAGCGCGGGCACCACATCCAGGGACCCGGAGCTCAGCTCGGCGACCGGATCGGCCC
This sequence comes from Mycobacterium sp. pUA109, assembly GCF_041287095.1. NCBI lineage: Bacteria > Bacillati > Actinomycetota > Actinomycetes > Mycobacteriales > Mycobacteriaceae > Mycobacterium > Mycobacterium sp. pUA109. Next base: position 82,344 of record NZ_JBGGKS010000021.1, read on the forward strand.
CGGTGCTGACATGGGCGGGAGCCCCCGAGCCGCGTAACGCCCCGGCGTACAGGTGCGCCAGCACCACGAACTCCGGGTCGGCCGTCGTCCCGACGGCCAGCGACGGGGGCGCAGGTGGCCCGGCGCAGCCGGCGGCCACCAGGGCCAGCAGGGCTAACGGACCTGCGACCCACCGGCGAACGTTAGTCGGCAGCACCTGCTGGCGACACTTGATCGGCGGCGGCCGCGGCGACCGCGGCGGCCACCGCCGGCCCGACCCGCGGGTCCAGCGGGCTGGGCACGATGTGGTCGGGCGCCAGGTCGTCGCCGACCACCGAGAAGATCGCCTCGGCGGCGGCCACCTTCATCCGTTCGGTGATGCGCCGCGCACCGGCGTCCAACGCGCCGCGGAAGACACCCGGGAACGCCAGCACATTGTTGATCTGGTTGGCGAAGTCGCTGCGCCCGGTGGCGACGACGGCCGCGTACTTCTTGGCGAGGTCGGGGTGGATCTCGGGGATCGGGTTGGACAACGCGAACACGATCCCGTTCGGCGCCATCGAGGCGATGAGGTCTTCGGGCACGATCCCGGCCGACAGCCCCAGGAACACGTCGGCGCCGGCCAGCGCCTCGGCCAGCCCGCCGGTGCGGCCCGCCGGGTTGGTGCGCCCCGCGATCTCGGCTTTGATGCTGTTCAGGTCGCCGCGGCCGGCGTGCACGATGCCTTTGGAGTCCAGCACGGTGATGTCGGAGATGCCGCGGGCCAACAAGATGTTGGTGCAGGCCACCCCGGCGGCCCCGGCGCCGGAGACCACCACACGCAGCCCGGCCATGTCCCGGTTGAGCACGGCGCTGGCACCCAGCAGCGCGGCCAGCACCACGATGGCGGTGCCGTGCTGGTCGTCGTGCATGACCGGGCAGTCCAGCGCCTCGATCACGCGGCGCTCGATCTCGAAGCAGCGCGGTGCGGAGATGTCCTCCAGGTTGACCGCGCCGAAGGTGGGCCGCAGCCGCACCAGGGTCTCCACGATCTCGTCGGGATCCTTGGTGTCCAGCACGATCGGGATGGAGTCCAGCCCGCCGAACGCCTTGAACAGCGCGCTTTTGCCCTCCATCACCGGCAGCGACGCCGCCGCACCGATGTCCCCGAGGCCCAGCACCGCGCTGCCGTCGCTGACCACGGCGACCAACCGGTTGGCCCAGGTGTAGCGGGCGGCCAGCGTCACGTCCGCGGCGATCGCCCGGCTGACCTGCGCCACCCCGGGGGTGTAGGCGATGGACAACGCGCGCTGGGTGTCCAACGGCGTTTTCAGTTCGACGGCCAACTTCCCGCCAACATGAGCGGAGAAGATTTCCTCGTCACCGATAACTAGATGCGCAAACGGCTCCGTTTCTGCCACCGCGTCAGGGTACTGCACCGAGGTGGACACGGCAGCGCCGCGGGTGCCGTGCGAACCGTACTGACGAGTAGCATTTGAGCGTCAGGTATCGGAGTTTCGCGATTGAGGTGACCTGCTCAAGGGAGACCGGACCATGCCGTCGTTTCGTTCGCTGCCGCCGTCGCTGCGCGGCGCGCACCACGACTCATCGACCGAAGTCGAGCGGGCTCCGATACCGGTTGAGCGCGCCATGGTCGACTGCGGCGTCTACGTCGACGGGGTGCGATTGCCCGGCAAATTCACGCATTCCGCGGCGCAGGCCAAGGTGCATGAGATCGAACAGGCCGGCCAGGACGCGTTCACCTGGATCGGCCTGCACGAACCCGACGAAACCCAAATGCAGGGCGTGGCAGACGTTTTCGGGCTGCACCCGTTGGCCGTCGAAGACGCCGTGCACGCCCACCAGCGCCCCAAGCTGGAACGCTACGACGAGACCGTGTTCTTGGTTCTCAAGACCGTCAACTACGTCGCGCACGACTCGGAGGTGCTGACCCGCGAGATCGTGGAGACCGGCGAAATCATGATCTTCGTCGGCAAGGATTTCGTGGTCACCGTCCGCCACGGTGAACACGGCGGGCTCTCCGAGGTGCGCAAACGCATGGACGCCGACCCGCAACACATGCGGCTGGGACCGTATGCGGTGATGCACGCGATCGCCGACCATGTGGTGGACCACTATCGCGAAGTCACCAACCTGATGGAAGACGATATCGACACCATCGAGGAGGTGGCGTTCGCGCCGGGACAGCGGACCGACGTCGAACCGATCTATCAGATCAAACGCGAGGTCGTCGAATTGCGCCGATCCGTCGCGCCGCTATCGGTCCCGTTTCAGCGGATGCAGACCGAGTACAAGGATCTGATCTCCAAGGAGGTGCGTCGCTACCTGCGCGACGTCGCCGACCACCAGGCTCAGGCCGCCGACCGGATCACCAGCTATGACGACATGCTGAGCTCGCTGGTGCAGGCGGCGCTGGCCCGGGTCGGCATGCAGCAGAACGCCGACATGCGCAAGATCTCGGCCTGGGCGGCCATGTTGGCGGTGCCCACCCTGATCGCCGGCATCTTCGGCATGAACTTCGCCAACATGCCGGTGCTGCGGTGGGAGTGGGGCTATCCGGTGACGCTGCTGGTGATGGTGGGCATCTGGGTGGTGCTGTACCGCACCTTCCGCCACAACGATTGGTTGTAGACGGCGACGCTCGCCGTGGCGCGAGCGTGCGCAAACCCGGTAATTTGCCCGGCGTGTCGGCCGGAGACACGCACGCTCGCGGGGAACGTCCGGTCAGCCGGGCTGGGCGGCGCGGCGCCGCGGGTCGAGCACGTCGACGCCGTCGGTGTGCCAGGCCTCGCGCAGGGCCTCGGCGCCCTTGAGCCGCACCCAGGCCGCCTCGGTCGCGGTGATCGGCGTCGCCGATAGGAACCGCACCGGCTCGCACGGCGGCGGCAACGCCGCCTCCCCGATACCGCTGTCGCCCAACAACACCGCCGTGAACGGCGCCTCGGCCCACAGCGGCGACCCCAGGTCGATCAGCGCGTCGACGGTCAGTACCACCCCCTCCACCACCGGCGCCGCGGCCAGCACCGCCAGGCTGCGGGCTAACCCGGTCGCCGGACCCGGATCACGCAGCCGCAGCACAACTTCGGCGCGCGGGCCGCGCAGCGGGTCAGCCACCATGTCGGCGGCGTCGGTCATCGGATGCCGCGAACAGCCCAGCGACACGTAGTGCACCACCCGGTCGGCATCGGGGCCGAACCGCAGCACCTCCACCGGTTCGGTGCCCAGAAACGTCACGCTGGCCGCTGCGGGCGGCGCGTCGATGCCGGCCCGGGTGAAGTGGCCCACTAGGTGCTCGCGCACCGTAGCCAACGGCGCACTCACGACGCGTCGGGCGGGGGCGGGATCGTGAGGTTGACACCGGAGTCGGCGTCGAAGATCACGAGTTTGGCGGCGTCGACGGCCAATTGGATGGACTGGCCCTTGGCGGCCTTCGACCCGGCCGGCACCCGGGCCACCAGTTCGCTGTCGCCGCCGTCGGATTCGGCGGCCAGCTCGGCCAGTTGCGCTGACTCCACGTGGGAACCGGCAAGGGTGAAATACACGTATTTGTCGGCGCCCAACGACTCCACCATGTCGACCTTCACCTCGAAGGTGACCGCGGTGATGCGCTGATAGCGGTCCATCAACGCCGCATCGACGAGATGTTCGGGCCGCACCCCGACGATGACGTTGTCCGGTGTCGGATGCTGGGTGACCGCGTCGTAGACCGGCTGGGTCAACGTCACCTCACCGAACGGCAGGCTCACCCCGGTCGGGGTCAACGTGGCCGGGAAGAAGTTCATCGCCGGCGAGCCGATGAAGCTCGCCACGAACAGGTTGGCGGGCCGCTCGTAGAGCTCGTCGGGGGCGCCGATCTGTTGCGCCACACCGCCGTGCATCACCACCACCCGATCGCCCAGCGTCATCGCCTCGGTTTGGTCGTGCGTCACATAGACCGTGGTGGTGCCCAGCCGGCGCTGCAGCCGGGCGATCTCCCCGCGCATCTGCACCCGCAGCTTGGCGTCGAGGTTGGACAGCGGCTCATCCATCAAGAACGCCTTGGGGTGGCGCACGATGGCGCGGCCCATGGCGACCCGCTGCCGCTGCCCCCCGGAAAGCTGCGCCGGTTTGCGGTCCAGTAGCTCAGTCAGATCGAGGATTTTCGCGGTCTCCTCGACCTTCTCGGCGATCTGCGCCTTCTTCATCTTGGCCAAGGTGAGCGGGAACGCGATGTTTTGCCGCACCGTCATGTGCGGGTAAAGCGCGTAGGACTGGAACACCATCGCGATATCGCGATCCTTGGGAGCCTTCTCGTTCACCCGCTCGCCGCCGATGCGCAGTTCCCCCGAGGAGATATCTTCCAGGCCGGCAATCATATTCAAGGTGGTGGATTTACCGCAGCCGGACGGCCCGACCAGGATGAGAAACTCACCGTCGGCGATGGTCAGCGACAGGTCCTGCACGGCGGCGGCGCCGTCGGGGTAACGCTTGGTCACGTGATCCAACACAATCTCGGCCATCGCTATCCCTTCACCGCGCCGGAGGTCAATCCCGCGACAATCCGTCGTTGGAAGATTAGAACAAAGATGATGATCGGGACGGTGATCACCATCGCGCCGGCGGCAATGGATCCGGTCGGCTCTTCGAATTGCGAACTGCCGGTGAAGTTCGCGATCGCCACCGGCGCGGTGATCGCGGCTTTGGTGGCGGTCAGCGACAGCGCCAGCAGCAGGTCGTTCCAGGCGAAGATGAACACCAGGATCGCCGCCGTCACCACCCCGGGTGCGGCCAGCGGCGCGATCACCTTGCGGAAGGCCTGCCCGGGCGTGGCGCCATCCATCTTGGCCGCCTTCTCCAGGTCCCAGGGAATCTCGGCGAAGAACGCCGACAACGTGTAGATCGCCAGCGGCAGCGCGAACGTGATGTAGGGAATGATCAGTCCCAGCCAGGTGTCGAACAGCCCGGTTGCCCGTTCAATGTTGAACAGCGGTGTGACCAGCGATATTTGCGGGAACATGGCGATCAGCAGCGCCGCGCCGATCAACGCCCGCTTGCCGGGAAAGGCCAGCCGCGCCACCGCGTAGGCCGCCATGGCGCCGATCACCACCGCGATCACGGTGGTGATCAGTCCGATGCCGATCGAATTGACCAGCGCCGAGGTGAAAAACCCGCCGGAGAAGATGCCGCGGTAGTTGTCCAACGTGATCGACGACGGAATCAGCTTGCCGTCCTTGACCGTTGACGTGGGTTTGAGCGACAGCGACAAGATCCACAGCACCGGGAACAACGCGTAGAGCACCACCAGGGCGTCGATCACCACCCAGCCCGCCGCCCGGCCCCGGCCGCCCACCTGCTCAGCCATCCCGCTCGGCCCCCGGGGCCGCGGCGCCGAACACCTTGATGAACAGCACCGCGATCAGCGCGACGCAGACGAAGATCAGCACCGAGATCGCCGATCCCAGACCCACATTGAAGCCCTTGAACAGGTTGTCGTAGCCCAAGATCGACACCGAGCCGGTGTTGTTGGAGCCATTGGTGAGCACGTAGATATTGTCGAAGATGCGGAACGCGTCCAGGGTGCGAAACAGCAGCGCCACCAGGATGGCGGGTTTGATCAGCGGCAAAATGACCTTGGTCAGGCGCCGCCAGGCGCCGGCGCCGTCGACCTGGGCGGCCTTGAGCAGATCCTCGGGTACCAGCGCCAGCCCGGCCAAAAGCAGCAGCGCCATAAACGGTGTGGTCTTCCACACCTCGGCCAGCACCACGATGCCCAGCGACGGGATCTGCTCGGTCAGCGGCGCGCTGCCGTGCGGCAGCAGATTGGCCAGGTACCCGGTGCCCGGGGTCCACGCGTAATACCAGCTGTAGGCCGCGGCCACCGTGACGATGCCGTAGGGCACCAGCACCGCGGTGCGCACCACCCCCTTGACGAACAACGTGCGGTGCATCACCAACGCCAGCGCCATCCCCAGCACCAGTTCGACGGTGACCGAGACGACGGTGATCGCCAGGGTCACCGCGAACGCGGTCCACCAGTACCGGTCGGTCAGCGTCGTCACATAGTTGTCCAGGCCGACGAACGCGGTGTCACCGGGGGTGGCCAGGTTGTAGCGCTGCAGGCTCAGCCAGATCGCGTACCCGACCGGGTAGGCGGTCACCGCGAGCATCAGGATCACCGCCGGAGCGACCAACAGCAACGCCAGCCGCCGCTGCGATCGGCGGTCATCGGTGCCGGCCGCCGGGGTGACGGGTGCGGTCACGGGATCAACCCCTTGCCGTCGATGGCCTTTTGCACCTGCACGCTCAGCGCATCGGCGGTGCGCTCCGGGTCGATCGCGGTGATCGGCGCTAACGTCGCCGAGATCCGGGTGGACACCGCCTGATACACCGGCGTCGCCGGCCGCACCGCGGCGTGGCTGAGCTGCTGGCGGATGACGGCGTGCTGCGGATAGGTGGCCTGGAATTGCGGGTCGTCATACAGCGAGGTCCGCACCGCCGGAAGGCCCCCTTCGATCGAGACATACTTCTGGTTGGCGACATTGCGCAGGCAGCGCACGGCTTCAAACGCTACGGCCTGGTGCCGGGTGGTTTTGGCCACCGCCAGGTTCAGCCCGCCGATGGTCACCGTGGCCGGCCGGCCCGGCTGCGCGGCCGGGTAGGGCGCAAAGCCCAGCACCTGGCGGCTGGCATCGTAGGCGATGCGGAACTGGTCGCCGCTGGGCGTGAAAGTGCCGACGTCGTTGATGCTGCCGGCCAGCGCCGGATTGCGGTTGAGCGGCAAAAACGCCACCCCGCCTTTCACCGCGTTCTCCAGCATGGACGGCAGCACGAACGGCCAATTGACCTCCAGTGCGGCGTTGCCCTGCTCCAGCGCCAATCGTGCGGTGCCCTCATCGGTTTGGCTGATCGACGGGTCGGCGCCGGGCGCGGTGGCCACCGCCTTCATGATCTGCAACGCCTTGACGGTGGCGGCCCGGTGCGCCGGGGTGTCGGTCAGGGTGACGGTTTTGCCGTCCTCGGAGAGCACCCGGCCGCCCGCGCTGTCCAGCAGCGTGTTGAACCACACCACCAGGCCCTCGTACTGTTTGGCCTGCACGGCGATCCAGCTGGGTTGCCCCGCGGTGTGCAGCCGGGTGGCCTCGGCCACCATGGCATCCCAGGTCGTCGGCGGCTTGTTCATCAAATCCGCTCGGTACCACAGCAATTGGGTGTTGGTGGTCAGCGGTGCGGCGTACAGCCGCTGCCGCCAGCGGGCGGTGGCGAGCGGACCGGCCAGGGTGTTGGTGGTCGCGTCGGTCTCGGCCCGCCCGGCCGGATCGTCGGACAGCGGCACCACCCACCCGGCTTCGGCGAACTCGGCGGTCCACACCACGTCCAGCGCCATCACGTCCAGGGTGCGGTCGTTGCCGGTGAGCCGACGGGCCAGTTGCAGCCGCTGCTCGTCGGCGGACCGGGGCAGGCTGATCTGGCGGATGCTGAATCGTCCGCCGGCTTGGTCCGAGCAGCGTTTGGCGATCGCGGTGAAGGTCGCGGAGTCGGTGCCCGGGGTGTAGAGGCTGATCGTGAGGCCGGTGTCGGCCGAGCCGCAGCCCGACACCGCCGATCCGACGGTCAGCGCCGCCAGCGCGGCCGCGCCCAGCCGGCGTGCGCGCCCGCGACGACTCGCCACGACACCGCCTCTCATCCCTCAAAGGATTGTTCCGCGCCAGAACCGTAGAGGTCCGTGGGCGTGATCCGCAACACTTCTGCTGTCCGCGGCCTCAGATGGTCAGGCGCGCCAGCAGATCCCGAGCTTGCTCGGCGTTCTGGGGATCGCACAGCACGTCGTAGCGGCCGGCGACCAACTGGAGGGTGGAGCTGAAATCCCGGGTGCCCCGCGCCATCGCGTACGGGATCGACGACGTGATCAACCCGAAGAACACCCCAGCGATCAACCCGGTCGCCAGCGCCGACCAGGGGTGCGGGCTGAAGATGCCCAACACCAGCCCGATGAACAGGCCCAGCCAGGCCCCGGTCAACACGCCGCCGCCGAGCACCTTGGGCCAGGTCAATCGGCCGGTGACCCGTTCGACCTGCATCAGGTCGACCCCGACGATGGTCACCTGGTGCACCGGGAACTGCTGGTCGGACAGGTAGTCGACGGCGCGCTGGGCCTCGGCGTAGGTGGGATACGACCCGATCGGCCAGCCCTTGGGCGGGGTCGGCAACTTGGCGCCGCCGCCGCGACCCGCCGCGGTGGCCGGTGTCTGTCCAGGCTGGAACGGGCCCGTCATGGCTCCCAGGCTAGCCAAGCCGACCACGGTCCGGCCACCGGCACGCCCCTGGCCAACACAACGACCACGCACCACCGGCAGGTCGGCTAGGTTGAACACCATGACAGGTCCGGGTAGCACCTCCGGCGAGTCCGGCTACCCCGAGCAGCCACCGCCGAACCCCTACGCGCCGATCGACTATCCGGAGTACCCGCCGGGCTACCCGCCGCCTCCGCCGGGGCCGCCCGGTTACCCGCCGCCACCGGCCGGTTACCCGCCGGCTCCGCCCGGCTACCCGCCGCCGTACCCGGGTCCCCCCGCCTACCCGGCCTACCCCGGGGGCTACGACCCGTACCGTCCGGTCGCGCAATCCGGAACGAACGGGATGGCGATCGGGTCGCTGATCTGCTCGCTCGCCGGGCTGTTCACCTGCGGTGTTACCGCGATCGTCGGAGTGATCCTCGGGCTCGTGGCCATGCAGCAAGTCAAAACAACCGGTCAGGAGGGTCGTGGAATGGCGCTGGCCGGGGTCATCGTCGGCGCCGTGGTGATTGCGCTGATCGCGCTTCTCTTCTTCGCCGGGTTCCTCGGCGCGATCAACGACAGCCGCACGTACTAGGCGTTGGGGTCCGGTCGCCGAGATTGACACCACGCGGCTCGGCACTCGAACTTCTGCTCCGTGGCGTCAATCTCGGCGCACCGCCGTGCCGGCGCGCTTAGCTCGGCGGCTCGAACGGGTCGGAGAGCCGCCGCATCCCGGCGGCGCGGCCCTTGGCGGCGACCACCAACGCCATCTTGCGGCTGGCTTCGTCGATCATCTCGTCGCCGAGCATCACCGCGCCGCGGGCCCCGCCCGCACTGGAGGTGTGCCACTCGTAGGCCTCCAGGATCAGCTCGGCGTGGTCGTATTCGGCCTGGCGCGGACTGAAAATCTCGTTGCCGGCCGCGATCTGATCCGGGTGCAGCACCCATTTCCCGTCGTAGCCCAGTGCCGCCGAGCGCCCGGCCACCCGCCGAAACGCCTCCACGTCGCGGACCTTGAGGTACGGGCCGTCGATCGCGGCGATGCCGTGCGCGCGGGCGGCGATCAGGATCGTCATCAGCACCTGGTGGTAGGCGTCGCCGACGTCGTAGCCCTCGGGTTGCTCGCCGACCACCAGGGTGCGCATGTTCAGGCTGGCCATCAGGTCCGCGGGCCCCAGCACCAACGCCTGCACTCGCGGCACCGCGGCGATGGCGTCGACGTTGAGCAATCCGCGGGCGTCCTCGATCTGCGCGTCGATGCCGATCTGGCCGACCGGCAGCCCGTGGCTGATCTCCAACTGGGTCAGCAGCAGATCGAGCGCTTGAACGTGGGACACGTCGCTGACCTTCGGCAACACCACCACGTCAAGCTGGGCGTTCGGCGCCGCCCCGACCGCGGTCACCACCTCGATCACGTCGGCGTGCGTCCACGGGGTGGTCCAGTCGTTGACCCGCACCCCGCGCAGCTGCCCGGCCCAGCCCGGAGCGGCCAACGCGGCCGCCACCCGGGTGCGGGCCGCGGGCTTGGCATCCGGGGCGACGGCATCCTCCAGATCGAGGAACACCTCGTCGGCGGGCAGGCTCTTGGCCTTGTCGATCATCTTCTGACTGCTGCCCGGCACCGAAAGGCAGGTTCGGCGGGGCCGATACGCGTTATCCACGGATTTACTCCTACCCTTTGAACCATGGCGTCGGTCAACAGGGTGTACGTGGCGAGACTGGCGCGCATGCCGGTGCTAGGGCCGGTTGGCGAATCCGTCGGGCGGGTCCGCGATGTCGTGGTCAGCATCAGCATCGTGCGCCAGCAGCAGCCGCGCGTCCTCGGACTGGTTGTCGAACTGTTGAACCGTCGAAGGATTTTCGTGCCGATTCTGCGGGTCGCGGCGATCGAACCCAACGCGGTATCGCTCAACACCGCCAACGTGTCGCTGCGCCGGTTCGCCCAGCGACCCGGCGAGGTGCTGGCGCTGGGGCAGGTGCTCGATACCCCGGTGCGGGTCAACGATCCCGACTTGCCGCAGTTGGCCGGCATCGAGGTGGTGATCACCGACCTGGGCATCGAGCAGGCGCGGTCCCGCGATTGGCTGGTGACCCGCGTCGCCGTCCGCAACCAGCGCCGGCTGGGCCGGCGGACCGCCGCGCACGTCGTCGACTGGCACACCGTGCAGGGTCTGACCCCGTCGGCGCTGGCCATGCCGGGCCAGGCGGTGGCGCAGTTGCTGCAGCAGTTCGAAGGGTGGCGACCGATCGAGGTGGCCGACGCCGTCCGCGAGCTACCGGCCAAACGCCGCTACGAGGTGGTCAAGGCGCTCGATGATGAGCGGTTGGCCGACGTTTTGCAGGAGCTGCCCGAGGATGACCAGACCGACCTGTTGCGGCATCTGGACACCAAGCGCGCGGTCGACGTGTTGGAGGCGATGGACCCCGACGACGCCGCCGACGTGCTCGGTGTGATGAACCCCACCGAAGCCGAAACCCTTCTGGCCCGGATGGATCCGGGGGACTCCGACCCGGTACGGCGCCTGCTGAAACATTCCCCGGACACCGCGGGCGGCCTGATGACCTCCAACCCGGTGGTGCTGACCCCCGACACCGCGGTCGCCGAAGCGCTGGCCCGGGTCCGCGACCCCGACCTCACCCCGGCGTTGTCGTCACTGGTCTTTGTGACCCGCCCCCCGACGGCCACCCCAACCGGACGCTACCTGGGATGTGTGCACTTGCAGCGGCTGCTGCGCGAACCACCCGCCGAACTGGTGGGCGGGATCATCGACAGTGACCTGCCCAGCCTGACCCCGGAGGTTTCGCTCGGCGCGCTGACCCGCTATTTCGCGGCCTACAACTTGGTGTGCGGGCCGGTGGTCGATGAGCAGAATCACCTGCTGGGCGCGGTCACCGTGGACGACGTGCTCGACCACCTGCTGCCCCACGACTGGCGCGAAACCCTCGACGAACCCGAGTTGGAAACGGCTGGAGGCCCGTCGTGAGCGTCCGTTCGGCGCGCCAGCGGCTGTCCACCCCGCGCACCTCGCGGGTGTCCGCGCCGCAGGTCGACGTCGAGGCCTTAGCCCAAATCGGCGAGTCCCTCGCCCGGTTCCTCGGCACCGGGCGCTATCTGGCACTGCAGACCGTCATCGTGGTGGTGTGGATCGCGTTGAACCTGTCCGCGGCCGGTCTGCGCTGGGATCCCTACCCGTTCATCCTGCTCAACCTGGCGTTCTCCACCCAGGCGGCGTACGCGGCGCCGCTGATCCTGCTGGCGCAAAACCGGCAGGAAAACCGGGATCGGGTCGCGCTCGAGGAGGATCGTCGGCGCGCCGCGCAGACCAAGGCCGACACCGAATACCTGGCCCGGGAGCTGGCCGCGCTGCGGCTCGCAATCGGCGAGGTCGCCACCCGCGACTACCTGCGCCACGAACTGGATGACCTGCGTGAACTGCTGGAGGGGCTGCAGCCGACGAAACCCGCGGAGCGGGAACAACCGGTGGACCGGCACGCCACCCGTCCCAATTGACTGTGAGCTCGGGCATTGTTGCCACTGAGGTCACAGCAGTTATGTATGGTGACGGAGTTCACCTGCGGTTCCGAGAAGCTCTGAGGACGGTCGAGTGCGCATAGGGGGAAGTTGGGGCGCGGCCTCGGCCCTCACCAGGGGCGCAGCCCGCGCGTGGGATGCGATACGGCAGCGGGCGACCCGGGTCACCCGGTCACCGCTGTGCGGCTTGGCGGTGATCACCCCGCTGGTCTTCGTCGGCGCCGTCGGCGGCGGGGCGCCGCGGTTTTCCCCGCCGGTGCGCGACGCCGCGGTCACCCCGCTGGCCGCCGTCGCTCCGGCCCCCGCGGACCCGTCCGGTCCGGCGGTGGTGGCGGTCACCCGGCCGCCGACCAGCTTCAAAGTCGCGGCGGCCGCCGCGTCGGCGCCGCCGCCGGCGATCGTGGTGAGTTCGCCGGGCATGCTGGGGATTCCGGGGATGGCGCTGGCCGCCTACCGCAACGCCGAACAGCAGATGGCCGTCGCCGAACCGGGCTGCGGCATCAGCTGGAACCTGCTGGCCGGGATCGGGCGCATCGAATCCATGCACGCCAACGGCGGCGCCACCGACGCCCGCGGCACCGCGGTCCGGCCGATCTACGGTCCCTCGCTGGACGGCACCCTGCCCGGCAACGAGGTCATTGTGCAAAGCCGCGCACCCGGCCGGGTGGTCTACGCCCGCGCCATGGGCCCGATGCAGTTCCTGCCGGGCACCTGGGCGCGGTACGCCTCCGACGGCGACGGCGACGGCGTGGCCGACCCGCAAAACCTGTACGACGCCACCCTGGCGGCCGCCCGCTACCTGTGCAGCGGCGGGCTGAACCTGCGCGACCAGTCGCAGGTGCTGACCGCCATCCTGCGCTACAACAACTCGATGCCCTACGCCCGCAACGTGCTGGGCTGGGCCGCCGCCTACGCCACCGGTGTCGTCCCGCTGGATCTGCCGCCGCTCACCGGACCACCGCCGCCGATCGGCGACGCCCACCTGGAGCACCCGGAGGGCCTGGGACCGGCGTTGCCGCTGAACTTCAACGGCCTGCCGCCCACCGACCCGCTGGCCCGGATGCCGCTGATCGACCTCGGCCCCTCCCCGACCGCCGGCCCGTACCCGGGTTGGCCGGCCCAGCTGCCCGGGTCGCCGTCGGCGCCGGCGCGGTCGCCGAACTGTTCGGTGATCTGCATCGAACCCCAGGCTCCGCCGCCCGCCGATCCGCTGCCGCCGTTCGGGGCACCGCCCGCGCCGCTGCCGCCGTTCGGGGCGCCGCCGGCCGATGCGCCCCCGCCGGGCCCGTTCGGCCCGGCGGCGCCGGTGCCGGTGCCGGCACCGCTCGGTCCGGCCCCGGGCCCGGCCCCCGGTCCGGTGAACTAACCAACGTCACTACTGACCGGTAGCGGCGGGCGCCTAGACTCGGCGGTGATGTCTGAGCCTCGCGATACCGACCCCGACCTGACCGCCGCGATCCGCGCCGCGCTGGCCAAGGTGATCGATCCCGAGCTGCGGCGCCCGATCACCGAACTCGGCATGGTCAAGGGCATCGAGGTGGGCCCCAACCGCGAAGTGAACGTGGGGATCTACCTGACGATCGCCGGTTGTCCGATGAAAGCCGAGCTCAGTGAGCGGGTCACCCGGGCGGTCGCCGACGTTCCGGGCACCGGCGCGGTCACCGTCACGCTGGATGTGATGAGCGACGAGCAGCGCACCGAACTGCGCAAACGGCTACGCGGCGACGCCGCCGAACCGGTGATCCCGTTCGCCCAGCCCGGCTCGCTGACCCGGGTGTACGCCGTCGCATCCGGCAAGGGCGGGGTGGGTAAGTCCAGCGTGACCGTCAACCTGGCTGCGGCGCTGGCGGCCCGCGGGCTGTCGGTCGGGGTGCTCGACGCCGACATTTACGGGCATTCCATCCCCCGGATGATGGGCACCACCGAGCGCCCCACCCAAGTCGAGTCGATGATCCTGCCGCCGATCGCCCACGAGGTGAAGGTCATCTCGATCGCGATGTTCACCCAGGGCAACACCCCGGTGGTGTGGCGGGGCCCGATGCTGCACCGCGCGCTGCAGCAGTTCCTGGCCGACGTGTACTGGGGCGACCTGGACGTTCTGCTGCTGGATCTGCCCCCGGGCACCGGCGACATCGCCATCTCCGTGGCCCAGCTGATTCCGGGCGCGGAGATCCTGGTGGTGACCACGCCGCAGCTGGCCGCCGCCGAGGTGGCCGAACGCGCCGGGGCCATCGCGCTGCAGACCCGCCAGCGCATCGCCGGGGTGGTGGAGAACATGTCCGGGCTGCTGATGCCGGACGGGTCGACATTGCAGGTGTTCGGCGAGGGCGGCGGTCAGCAAGTGGCCGAGCGGCTGTCCCGCTCCGTCGGCGCCGAGGTGCCGCTGCTGGGTCAGATCCCGCTGGATCCGGAGATCGTCAAGGCCGGCGATGCCGGCGTTCCGATCGTGCTGGCCCACCCCGACGCGGCGGTCAGCAAGGAACTGCGCTCCATCGCCGACACCCTGGCGTCGCGCCGCCGCGGCCTGGCCGGGATGTCGCTGGGTGTGGCCCCGACACCCAAGTAGCCCGCGGCGAGCAGACGCAAAAGCACCCCAAAACGGGCGTTTTGGGGTGCTTTGCGTCTGCTCGTGGCCTAGGCCGGGCTACGTCGCGTCGCTGTCGAACGGGGTGGGACCGGTCTCCGGCCGAGTCGGCGGGGCCGGAGTGACCGGGGGGGCCGTCGTCGGCTGGTCAAAGCTTCCGGTGAACAGCGAGTCGTCGCCGTCGAGCAGATGTTTGGTCAGCGCCGCCCGCGGGGTCATCCCGCGCAGTTTCTGCAGCTCGGACAGCGGTTCACGCAGGTCGTCGAACTCTGGGCCGATCTCCTCGCGCAGCTGACTGGTCGCGCTGGACAGGTAGTCGCGGGCCTGCCGCAGCGCGTTGGCGCTCCACCGGATCGCGCCGGGCAGCCGCTCGGGGCCCAGGATCACCAGCCCGACCACCACCAACACCAGCATCTCGCCCCAGCCGACGTTGGCGAACACTTAGCCCTCCGGACCCGCCGCCGGGTTCACCGTCAGCGTGACGTGCCGGCCCTCGCGGACCACCTCGATCGGGGCGTCCTGGCCGATGGCCAGCTGCCGCACCGCGACGACGAACTCGTCGGCGTCGGCGACGTTGCGGTCCCCGACCTTGACGATCACATCGTTTTCCAGGATGCCGCCCTTCTCCGCCGGGCTGCCCTGCTTGACGTTGGCGACCTGCGCGCCGGAGGCCACCGCGTTGCTCACCGAGCGGACGTTGACGCCCAGCGTCGGGTGCACGATCTTGCCGTCGCGGATCAGGGTTTCGGCCACCGTCTTCATCTCTTTGACCGGGATCGCGAACCCCAGCCCGCTGGCGCTGTCGGACAGCGACTTGCCGGCGGTGTTGATCCCGATCACGTTGGAGTCCATGTCGATCAACGGGCCACCGGAGTTGCCGTGGTTGATCGAGGCGTCGGTCTGCACGGCGTCGATCACGGTGTCGGTGTCGGAATCCTCCCCGGACAGCGGCACCGGGCGGTGCAGCGCACTGACGATGCCGTGGGTGACGGTGCTGCGCAGCCCCAGCGGCGCCCCGGCCGCCAGCACCTCGTCGCCGACGCGCAGCTTGTCGGAGTCGCCGAGCCGGGCCACCGTCAGGTTGTTGACGTTGTCGACCTTGACCACCGCCAGGTCGGTTTTGGGGTCGCGACCGACCAGGTTGGCCAGCACCTCTTTGCCGTCGTTGAACACCACGGTCATCTTGAACTTGCCCGGGTTCAGCGCCGCCTCGGAGATGACGTGATTGTTGGTGACGATGTAGCCCTTGCCGTCGATCACCACCCCGGAGCCCTGCATGCCCTCTTCGTCGCTGACCACCTCGATGGTGACCACCGAGTTGGCCACCGCGTCGGCGACCTTGGCGAACCGGCCGGCGGGCTCTTCGGCGTTGCCGGCGGTGGACAGCGTCACCTTGGATTTGGTGAGCGCCTCCACGTACTCGGCCGATTTGCTGCCGAAGCAGCCGCCGACGAATCCGATCAGCAGGGCGAGCACACCGAGCACCGCCAGCGCCCAATAGGACACCCGCCCGCCGAACAACACATCGCGGACCCCGAGTTTGTCGAGGCTGCCGCTGACGTGGGCCGGCGGCGGTGCCAGCGCCGGGGTGCCCAACGCGGCACCGGCGCCCGGATCGCGCCACGGGTCGTCGGGTTCCTCCAGCAGGTCGCGGTCCTTGTCGCCGTCCAGCGCGCCGGCATCGGCCGGGTGGCGCTGCAGCGATTCGGCGGTCGGCGAGGGGCGACCGAACGCTTCGGCCAGCACCGGGTCCGGCGGCAGGTCGTGCGGGGTGAACTCGCCCTGGTCGGCGTACTTGCGCGCGCGCAGCCCCTCGGCCACAAACGATCCGTCGACCCCGGCGGGGCGGCCGAACGCCTGGCGCGACGCGGGGTCGACCGGCGGACGGTAGATGGGGCGCGGTTCCAGGCGGTGACGGCCGGGAGTTTCCTGGTTGGTGCTCACGTCATCCTCTTCTGAGCGCAGTAAACGCACACTACGGGCCCGAGCGCGGCGGTTGGACTCACCCTACCGGCGCTTGCGGCGCTCACGCGTACCGCCGTCGGCGAACTGATCGGGCAGCTGGGTGGGTTCGGGGTCCGGCGGCGGGGTGTGCGGAATCTGCGACAACAGGCCGAGCAGGTTACTGGGGATGCTGATCGGCCGAGAATCGCGCAGCGCCGCCCGGGCCCGGCTCTGGCCTTCGACTTCGGCGGCGCATTCCGCGCACAACGACAGGTGGTGGGCGGCGCGCAGGTGCGCGTTCATCCGCAGCTCACCGTCGACAAAGGCGGCGATCGCCTCGGTGGACAGATGCTCGGTGGAACCGAATTGGCGCGGCGCGCCGACCGGGGCGTCGCTTTGCGAGGCGAACTGGGACGGCAGCCAGGAGAACGCGCGGCGGAACACTTGTCCCCGGTCGGCCATCACCTACTCCTCTCCGCATCCCGGATCGATTCTGCCAGCGCACTACCTCGAATGTAGCGCGGTGACACCCACCGGACACGCGGGAACGGCTCGCGTCGGGACGGCATGGCCGGGACGGATTCGGCCTCAGCTGACGGCGGTGACGCCGTCGTGGTGCTCGGGGTGCGCCGCCAAGTAGTCGCGCAGCGCCTGGCGGCCGCGGTGGATGCGGCTGCGCACCGTGCCCAGTTTCACCCCCAGGGTGGCGCCGATCTCCTCATACGACAGACCTTCGATGTCACACAGCACCACCGCGGCCCGGAACTCCGGCGGCAGCGAGTCCAGGGCGGCCTGCAGGTCAGGGCCCAGCCGGGAATCGTGGTAGATCTGCTCGGGGTCGGGTTCGTCGGCGGGCACCCGGTCGTAATCCTCGGGCAGCGCCTCCATCCGGATGCGGGCGCGGCGACGCACCATGTCCAGGAACAGGTTGGTGGTGATGCGGTGCAGCCAGCCCTCGAAGGTACCGGGCTGGTAGTTGTGCACCGAGCGGAACACCCGGATGAACGTCTCCTGGGTCAGGTCTTCGGCGTCGTGCTGGTTACCGGAAAGCCGGTAGGCCAACCGGTACACCCGGTCGGCGTGTTGGCGCACCAACTCGTCCCAGGACGGCAACGTCGCCTTGTCCCCCGTCGCGTCGAACACCGCAGTGCCCTGCAGCTCCTCGGACGGCTCGACCCAGTCAACATCGTGGCGCTGTTCTGGATGGGACATGCTGACCGGACTCATCAGTGTGGTGATGTTCAGATCCTCCAACTCGGTGGTGCCAGGGGTTGGCAGCCGATCAACCGGGCCAACGCGATGCGGCTCGCGCGTATTCCCGGACCAGCTCCGACCACGTTCCATGCCGCTACCATTTCGCACCGGCGTGTGGCGGCTATGTGCCCGCACTGAACATTGACTAAGAAACCATCTGGTAACCCCATTGCGCTGCAGATACTCTGCTTGACTCGGCTTCGGCGACGATGACGGCTCGGGCGTGTCGCGGTGTGTGGGCGCGCCTGCTCGGCACCGACCCCGATTGGACCTACGCTGCGGGCATGGCCAGCACCAACCACCCCTCCGATCAGGCGACCTCGTCCCGACAAGCCGACGCCATCTCCGCGCACGCCGAGGCGTCGATCACCGAGGACGTGATCCTGGCGGCGGCCCGCGACCGCGCCGACGACATCGGCGTCGGCGCGGTCACACCGGCGGTCGGGGCGCTGCTGAGCCTGCTGGCCAAGCTCAGCGGCGGCAAAGCCGTCGTCGAAGTCGGCACCGGCGCCGGGGTCAGCGGCTTGTGGTTGCTGTCGGGGATGAGCGAGGACGGCGTGTTGACCACGATCGACATCGAGCCCGAGCATCAGCGGATCGCCAAGCAAGCGTTCGCCGAGGCCGGCATCGGCCCGTCCCGGATGCGGTTGATCAGCGGCCGGGCCCAGGAGGTGCTGACCCGGCTCGCCGACGAGTCCTACGAACTGGTGTTCATCGACGCCGACCCGCTCGACCAGCCCAGCTATGTGGTGGAGGCGGTGCGGCTGCTGCGCCCCGGCGGCGTCGTCGTCGTGCACCGCGCCGCGCTGGGCGGGCGCGCCGGCGACCCGACCGCCCACGACCGGGAGGTGACCGCGGTGCGGGAGGCGGCGCGGCTGATCGCCGAAGACGAACGGCTCACCCCGGCGCTGATCCCGCTGGGCGACGGCCTGCTGGCCGCCGTGCGCGACTAGCTTTCCCTTCCCTCGAGCTTCACCCCGCGAGCGTGCGCAGTTGCACGCCCCAGGCCGGTCCGAGCTGGCATTCTGCGCACGCTCACCGGCAAATCCCCCGGCCAAGCAGCGAAAGTGCGCTTACACAGCAGAAGTTCGAGAGGACTCCTGCGTGCACGCACTTTCGGCGTTGGGAATGCGAACCAAGCCCGTTTTCACCCCGGCGGGGCGTCCCGAGAAGGGCCCAATGGCTCGCGCTCGATGCTTGACGTGTGATTGAACGCGTGTTTAAGCTATTAAACATGCGTTCAACCGACCTGACGACGAGCGCCCGGATTCGCGATGCGGCGATCGAGCAGTTCGGTCAGCACGGCTTCGGGGTGGGTCTGCGCACCATCGCCGACGCCGCCGGGGTGAGCGCGGCGCTGGTGATCCACCACTTCGGCTCCAAGGACGGCCTGCTGCAGGCCTGCGACGACTACATCGCCGAGGAGATCCGCCAGGAGAAGTCCGCGGCCATCCAGTCCACCGATCCCGCCACCTGGTTCGCTCAGATGGCCGAGATCGAGTCCTACGCGCCGCTGATGGCCTACCTGGTGCGCAGCATGCAGTCCGGTAGCCCGTTGGCGAAGACGTTGTGGCGCAGAATGCTCGACAACACCGCGGAGTACCTCGACGAAGGTGTTCGCGCCGGCACCGTCAAACCCAGCCGCGATCCGCAAGCCCGCGCGAAGTATCTGGCGATCACCGGTGGCGGCGGATTCCTGCTGTATCTGCAGATGCACGAGACCCCCACCGACCTACGTGCGGTGCTGCGCGACTACGCCCAAGACATGGTGCTGCCGGCCCTGGAGGTCTCCACCGAAGGCCTGCTGGCCGACCGAACGATGTACGACGCCTTCCTGGCCCAACACGACGCCGACCAAGGAGAAGCCAATGCCGGGTAACGACTCCCCCATCGAAGTCCGGGGCCTGACCAAAAACTTCGGCGCGGTGCGCGCGTTGGACGGCCTCGACCTGACGGTGCGCCACGGCGAGGTGCACGGCTTCCTGGGCCCCAACGGCGCCGGGAAGTCGACGACGATCCGCATCCTGCTGGGTCTGGTCAAGGCCGACGGCGGCACCGTTCGGCTGCTCGGCGGCGACCCGTGGACCGACGCGGTCGGCCTGCACCGCCAGATCGCCTACGTGCCCGGCGATGTGACGCTGTGGCCGAACCTCACCGGCGGCGAAACCATCGACCTGCTGGCCCGCATGCGCGGCGGCATCGACGAGCAGCGCCGGGCCGAGCTGATCGACCGCTTCGAGTTGGACCCGCACAAGAAGGCCCGCACCTACTCCAAGGGCAACCGGCAGAAGGTGTCGCTGATTTCGGCGTTCTCCTCCCGGGCCCGGCTGCTGCTGTTGGATGAGCCGAGCAGCGGACTGGACCCGTTGATGGAGAACGTCTTTCAGCAGTGCGTCGGCGAAGCACGGGACCGTGGCGCAACGGTGCTGCTGTCCAGCCACATCCTGGCCGAAACCGAGGCGCTGTGCGAACGGGTCACCATCATCCGGGCCGGCCAGACCGTGGAAAGCGGCTCGTTGGACTCCTTGCGCCACCTGAGCCGGACCTCGATCAAAGCCGAGCTGGCCCGGAATCCCGGTGATCTCACCCGGATTCCCGGGGTGGGCGACGTCACCATGGACGGCTCCACGCTGCGGGCCCAGGTCGACAGCGCCAGCCTCGGCGAACTCATCCGGGCGCTCGGCGACGCCGGGGTCCGTAGCTTGGTCAGCCAGCCGCCGACGCTCGAAGAGTTGTTCCTGCGCCACTACGACACCGGCGACGGGCAGCGCGAACCCCAGGAGGTGCGGCGGTGACCGCCACACTGGATCGGCCGCCGGACCGCCAAGCGGCCCACCGCAGTTCGCACCTCACCGGCACGCTGGGGCTGCTGCGGCTCTACCTGCGCCGCGACCGGGTGGTGCTGCCGCTGTGGGTGCTGCTGCTGTCGGTGCCGCTGTCCAGCGTCTACATCGCCAGCGTCGCGAAGGTGTACCCGGATCAGGCCGAGCGCGCCGGGTTCGCGGCCTCGATCATGGCCAGCCCGGCCCAGCGGGCGTTGTACGGTCAGGTCCACAACGACAGCCTCGGCGCGGTTGGCATCTGGAAGGCCGGGATGTTCCATCTGCTGATCGCGGTCGCGGTCATTCTCACCGTAATTCGGCATACCCGCGCCGATGAGGAGACCGGCCGCACCGAGCTGATCGATTCGACCGTGGTGGGCCGCTACGCCAGCCTGACCGCCGCGCTGCTGGTGGGATTCGGGGCGTCGCTCGCCACCGGGGTGATCGGCGCGGCGGGCCTGCTGACCACCGACGTGGCGGCCAGCGGGTCGCTGGCGTACGGGGCGGCGCTGGCCGGCTCGGGACTGGTGTTCAGCGCGGTCGCCGCGGTGGCCGCGCAGCTGTCGGCAAGCGCCCGGGTCGCGCGGGGCACCGCGTTTAGCGTGCTGGGCGCGGCGTTCACCCTGCGCGCGGTCGGAGATGCCGGCTCCGGCACGCTGTCATGGCTGTCCCCGCTGGGCTGGTCGCTGCTGGTGCGCCCGTATGCGGGCGAACGGTGGTGGGTGCTGGGGCTGCATGTCGCGACGGCGACCCTGCTCACCGCGTTGTCCTACCGGCTGCTGGCCCGCCGCGACGTCGGCGCCGGGCTGATCGCCGAACGTCCCGGCCCCGCCCGGGCGACCCCCACGCTGGGGGGCGCCGCCGGGTTGGCCTGGCGGCTGGACCGCGGCGCGCTGCTGCTGTGGACGGTGGGGTTGGGCCTGTACGGCCTGCTGATCGGCAGCATTGTGCACGGTCTGGGCGACGAGTTGGGCACCAGCGGGACCGCGCACGACATCGTGGTCCGGATGGGCGGCACCGGGGCGTTGGAGCAGGCCTTCGTCGCGGTCGCGTTTTCGATGCTGGGCATGGTGGCCGCCGCGTTCGCGATCTCGTTGACCCTGCGGCTCCATCAGGAGGAGACGGGCCAGCGCGCCGAGCCGCTGCTGGCCGGTGCGGTGAGCCGGCCGCGTTGGCTGGCAAGCCATCTGGTGCTTGCGCTGGGCGGATCGGCGGCGGCGCTGCTGCTGGCCGGCGGGGTGGCCGGGCTCGCCTACGGCGTCGCCGCCGACGATGTCGGCGGCAAGCTGCCCGCCGTGCTCGGCACCGCCGCGGTGCAACTGCCCGCGGTGTGGCTGGCGGCCGCGGTGACCGTCGCGCTGTTCGGCGTGGTTCCCCGGTTCACCCCGGTGGCCTGGGGGGTGCTGGTTGGGTTCGTTGCGCTGTACCTGCTGGGGTCGTTGTCGGGGGCGTCGCAGTGGCTGCTGGACCTCGAACCGTTCGCCCACATTCCGCGGGTGGGCGCCGGCGCCATCGACGCGGTTCCGCTGCTGTGGCTGCTGGGCATCGATGTGGCGTTACTAGCGCTGGGAGCGGTCGCTTTTCGGCGCCGCGATCTGCGGTGTTGAGGAGGCTAGGATGAAAACCCTTGGTAAAGGATTGGTTTCGGCCACCCTGGGCCTGGCGGCGTTCGGGTTGCTGCTGTTCCTGCCGGCCGGAACGTTCCACTATTGGCAGGCCTGGGTTTTCCTGGCGATGTTCGCGCTGTCCACCTGGATCCCCAGCGTGTATTTGATGCGCACCAACCCGGCCGCGCTGGATCGGCGGCTGCGGGCCGGGCCGTTGGCGGAGACCCGCCCGGTGCAACGGATCCTCATCACGGTCGTGTTCGTCTGCTTTCCGGCCATGTTCGTGCTCAGCGCGCTGGACCACCGCTTCGGGTGGTCGCCGGTCCCGGCGACGGTGTCGCTGGTGGGCGATGTCCTGGTCGTGATCGGACTGGTCTCCGCCATGGTGGTGATCGTCCAAAACGGTTATGCGGCAGCCAACGTCACCGTCGAGGCGGGACAGAAGGTGGTCTCGACCGGCTTGTACGCGCTGGTGCGGCACCCGATGTACACCGGAAACATCATCTTGATGGTCGGCGTCCCGCTGGCGCTCGGCTCGTATTGGGGGTTGGTGTTCGTCGTTCCGGGCCTGATCGTGCTCGTCCTGCGCATCCGCGACGAAGAAGCCCTGCTCGGCCAGGAGTTGGCCGGCTACCGCGAGTACACCCACAAGGTGCACTACCGCCTGGTGCCCTACGTGTGGTGAATTTCCGCCGCGAGCGTGCGCAAACCCGGTGATTCGCTCGGCGTGTCGGCCGGGGACACCTTCGTAAGGGGTTTTTGTCAAGGGGTTGGGGGGCTGTGCCCCGGTCCTCGTCTCTACG